>CAZCOF010000026.1:0-17446 GCA_964500095.1 uncultured Oscillospiraceae bacterium | reverse complement strand
CACCGGATTTGATTTTTGCTTGTTTTCGATGATTGTAGCGGTTACTCTGCTATTCTTCTGACTTACGCTGTCAACATAAGCTGAATATACACTCAATTTTAAAATTTTGTTCAAAATAGTGTTACTGCCGCTTTGTGAAATGTTTGACATTGTTCCGTCTTCGTTAAAGAAGTATTCATTTGACGAAATCGGTGTATGAAGTGCATTATTTGCCATTTCTATGGCGTTTTCTACGGTTAAGTAGCCACCTTTTATTGCTACGCCTTTCATAAGGCCAATCATTCTTGCTACTTCTTCGTATCCGCCTGCATATCCGCCACGACCTTCAGCTAAAGCATCATAATCTAAAATTGTTGTTAAAATTTTTGATGCTGCACCAACTGTCACGGGGTCTTTGGGGTTGAAGTTTCCGTCACCACCGCCTGAGATTACCGCATTCTGATTTAAAAATGCGATATAACCTGAGTAGATGTTTGTTTCGTCAACATCTAAAAATGCAGTTGTCTGAGCTTTTAGTTCGCCCGAACCCATTAGCTTTGCAGCCATATATGAAAACGCTTCTCTTGTCATAAGATCCGATGAATTTGACTGTGTGATTTCATTGGGCACTATTTTTAATGATTTAAGCTCTGTAAAGCTTTCGCTTGCAAATGACGTTGTTGTTAAGCCAAGCACCATTAAAAGTGCTAAAATTAAAGCTATTATTTTTTTCATTTACTTGCCACCGCCTTTACTGTTTCGTAAATAACCTTTGCCGCCTGAGCACGTGTTGCATTAGCTAAAGGTGCAAAAGTGTTTTCTCCCATACCGTTTATAATTTCTGCACTCTTCATCATATAAACGGCTTCCTTTGCGTATTCTGCGATATCGCCATCGTCAGTAAACACATCGCCTGTTTCAGCAGAAATCGTTAAGCCCTTCTTTTCGAATGCTCTTTTGATGATAACCGCCATATCCTGTCTTGTGATGTTTTCATCGCCGTTAAAGAAAGATGCTTCATCGCCTGTTACAATTCCGTGTTTTTGTGCTGCTGCGGCATATGAATTGTACCACGCATCTTCTGCTATATCAGCAAAATCAGCTTTTAGCCCTTCTTCTTCAAGTCCGAAAGCTACAATTACCATTTTTACAAATTCAGCTCTTGTTACATTTCTTTCGGGATAGAAATTGTTGTCATCGCTTTTTGCTATAACATTCATTTCCATTAAGCCGTAAACAGCTTCTTTTGCCCATTCGGTATTCTCTAAATCAGAAAAGCTATATTCATCTTTAGGTTCTTCCGTCGGTTCTTCTTCCTTAGGTTCTTCTGTAACTGCCGGCGGAGTGTGAACAACTGTACCTGTTTGTGATGGCTTAGGTGTAATGGTAGGACGCAACGTAGATGTGCTTTCACCTGCTTGAGTATTTGCCTGTACGGTTACAGTCATTGCTTTTTGGGTGAAGAACGTTTTTGCTTCAGGTAATTCTTCGCCTACATCGTATGTTACCTCGCCGTCTACAGTAAGGTTATATGTTTTAGCGGTTGTTGTGTCTTTAAATTTAAGTGTTCCTACTTTTTCAACGCCATCTGTTGCTTCAGCTAAAGTAAAGATGATTTCTTTTGAAGAATCAACGTCTTTAACTTCTACTTCAAAGCCTTCTTCGGCTGTTACAGACAATTCTTCTAAAATAGCCGCATCATCTGCTGATATTAAAAGCTTAACAGATGTAACTTTGTCTGTTGCTGCTGTCAATGTGATGTCCCCGGATGCTTCCTGTCCTATGTAACAGCTTATATTAGCTAAGTCTATTTCTACAGCTGAAATTGAGTACTCCGCTGCATAAGCTACATCAATAAGTCTTGCTACTGTTTGTTTAAACAGTGCGGTATCCTGGATTTCATCAAGTGCTAAAATATTTTCTAAGAGTGGGAGTTCTTCGTCAATAATTAATGTTAATTTTTCGAACGAAAATCCAAGATAGCCACACAGTTTTTCACTATTTAATACTTCTTCAATTAAAGTTGTGGTTGTTGCCTGATTGATTTTTTCTATCGCAATTGCTGCTTCATATTTCGTGACAATTTCTGCACTTGTTGTAGGTAAATCATTTACAATATGTACAAATATTTTATCTGCATCTGTTAAATCTGCTGTATCAGTTGCGATATCCAAGCCTAATAGGTTTGCCTTTTCTTCATAAACGCCTTTTACAGCTGTTGCAGGGTTGGACTGTTCCTTTGCAGTTTCTAAGTCACCTAAGAATTCAATCTTTGCTCCTTCTGTGATGTAAGGCATTGATTCTTCAGCAGGAGATGTTGCATATTCACAAGCAACAACTACCGTGTAAACACCGCTTATTGTTGCTGCTAAATCCGCCGGAAGTGCTGTTTCGATTGCTAATATACCATCAGCACCTGATGTACCTGTGTAGATGGGTGTATCAACTGCTGTACCGTCGGGCTTTTTAAGAGTAACTGTAACTGTTCTGCCTTCGATTGGCACGCCTGCTGATGACATTGTTTTTGTTGTAAGTGTGATTTCATCATCATCAAAGCTTTTATCAGTTACTGTGATTTGAGCTGTTTCTGTGCCTAAATCTACAGCTTTGGTTGCAAACGGGACTTCTGCATTACTAATTGTAGAAATTCCTGATGGATCTGCTATACCATTTAATACAAATTTATAGCTTTTAGAATAGTCAAGTGTCTTCTTAAGCTTAACTGTGATTTTTGTACCGTCTGATGAAACTGCAATCGGATGTGATGAGCCTGTCTCATCCTTTAAGACAACACTTGTATCTGTTACAGTTGCCTGTTTATGATTTTGGTTAAATGTAATTTCAAAACTGTCTGTACCACGTGCGATACCGTCAGTTGCTGTTAAAACATTTTCTGACAAGTTTGTTGTAACGCCTGATACTGCGATGTCAGCATAGGGTTCAAAGCCTATAGCATTTACCCACTTATAGCCCGTGCTGGTCAATCTGATTGTGTTTTTGCCTGCATTTAAGCGTATTACTGCGATATCTCCGCGTTTAAAGGTTCTAAAACCACCCGTTGCTGTAAGTGTTACAGTACTGCCCACAGCTGTTCCGTTCAAAGTAAGCTTTACCGGGCTATTACCTGTAGCACCATATTTTAAATAAAAAGTATACACACTTTCAGCTGTAGCCCATACTTCATACTCTATCCATCGAGATGCCGAAGTATTAAACATCGCATTACTTGAGTCAACCACCAGACTAGCCTGGCTGTCTTTCGCAGAATATTTTGTTGCTGAAACTTCAAGCGCTTGACCTGCCGTTATCACTGTGGCACCGTCAGGCGGTGTTTCTGCACCTGCAAGAGCAGGCGCAAATCCACTTAACATACACATCGAGGTCAGCATCATGATTAGCATTATTGATATGATTTTTTTCATCAATCTTTCCTCATTTCATAAAGTATTGTGTTTATCTCATTTTTTACTGTGCGTCTTTTGATAGGATATTGTTAAAGACTGTTACAGCTTCGGCTCTTGAAAGTGACTTTTTGGGATTGAAGTTACCGTTTTCGTCACCATTTATAAAGCCTAACTTTCTTGCGATGTAAGCTGCTTCTTTGTATTCTGCTGCAATTTCAGCATCGTCAAAGAATTTGTTTACTTGTTCTGTGCTTATATCAGCATTATTCTTTATGCCGTAAGCTTTAATTAAGATTGAGATAAACTCTTCACGTGACACTTCTCTGTCGCTTTCGTCTTTATCTACAAGACCATACTTAACAGCATCTAAAATTCCATTTTCTTCGTTATATTCTAAGTCCATAACTCTCATTGAAAGCCATAATGCCTGATGAAGAGTTAAGTTTCTGTCAGGGCCGAATGTGTTTTCATCAAAGCCGTTTATGAGCTTTTTAGCTGTCATAGCATTGATTGCTTCTTCTGCCCAGTGGCCCTTGATGTCTGTAAAGCCGCCTTTAGCTGTTGAACCCATTAAAATACCGTCATCGAATTTCGGGTCTTGTTCGGTACCCATATTTGTTCCTTCAGGAACAACAGCAAAAGCACAAATATAACAGCCGTTATGCAAGAGCTCTGCCTTTAAGATATGCTTACCTTTTTCAATGTAAACAGTCCCTGCCTTTTTAGCATCGTATAGGGTCCATGAAGTCTTTTCGATTAAGAATTCGTCTATAACAACTTCACCGTCAATTGAGAATTTAAATCCGGGTAACGTATCCATAGAATGAGATGCTTTTGTCCAGATATCATAGTAGCCGTCTTCTTCTACTTCGAATTCATAGAGCATCCAAAGGCCCGATCCGTTTTTGTCAATAAAATAACCGTCTCTTGTAACTCTTTTTGATTTATTTATAGCGTGCCAGGTGCCATTGTACCAGGTTTCGCCTTCTGCGCCTGGAATATAGTCTTCGGCTTCAATCCATGGACCTTCACCCATTTTGTATATTTCAGGAAGGTTTTCGTAATATGGCTCTCTCCACGAAGGAAGTGAAACTTTTGCTAAAAGGTCAGAATACTCGTCTTCTATACCGGCTTCACTCATAATCTGCTGAGCTTCAGCGGGCCACTGTCCGTCTTTTACTACAACTGTGCCTTCAACAGTCGTAGCGGTAACATTTCCATCACCTGTGTAAACCCTTGCGTTTGCTTCATCAATACCTTCTGCTATATAGTTGTCTTTAGCGTGCAGGTTCTTAGAGTTTATGTTTACAAACCACATTGCTGTATGGTCTGATACAACGTTCTTTGTATATGTAAAGTGCTGTGAGCCCTGGTCATTATATACTGCACCATATCCACGACCGCCAAAGCCTATACCATCAAAGTGATTGTATGCGATTAAGCTGTTCTGGTTATCACCGAGTGTGTAGATAGGTGCACCGTCTGCTAATCTTAACATTGAGTCAAAGAACTGGTTGTGTGTAATAATGTATTCACCGCAGACCTTAGAGTTAGATGAACCCCAGCCCCAACCTGCTGCAATGCTTGAATAAGGAGAATTCAAGAATGTGTTGTGGTCAATAACAACATTTCTTGCATAAAGTAGGAAAATGTTGTGAGAAGCCAAATATTCACACGCATTTCTTGTAAATACGTTGTTCTTTATTGTTATATTCTTAACCATATTTTGGTACTGGTCAGCTGAATAGTGTTCCTGCTTACTTATAAGTATAGCTGTAGCTGAAATATCACGGAAGATATTACCCGTAATATCTGTGTCTTCTACTGCTTCGAGCAATCCGATACCGCCTGCACCTAAACACGCAAAACGTGAATTTACAAAGTCAACATTCTTTGTTCTGTTTAATGCAATATGCGAAGGAATTACTTTTTTTGGCATATCGCTGAAATTCATAGATATATAGTCTGACTGTCTTGTGCGAAGACCATATTTTGATGCGTCATCCCATACGCTGTAACGGAATTCTAAGTTTTCAAATGTGATGTTTTCTACTCTGTTGTCTAAATCTTTACCATTGATGTTTACTAAACCTTCTAATTCTCCGATATAAACTTCGGCTGTTGTCATATCTTCTTGTTCATAAGGATAGTAGTAGATGCACTTTTCTTCCTTATTATAATAGAACTCACCGGGTTCGTCTAAAAGTGTGAATGAGTTTTCAATCCAGAATGTATAGCCTGTATCTAAGTATGTTGATGTGTTACGGTTTTCCCAGAAAACGGGTTCCATATCGAAGTATACAAACTCACCGTCTGTATGAGTATCTAAAACTAAAGCACGCTGTGCTGTCCACTCAGACGGCCATACTGTTTCTAAGCCTTCTTCTCCGATGATATTTGTCGGGAAGTTGATAGCTGAAACCTTAAAGCCGTTAACTGAATATTTATCATTCGGCTTGTCGTAGTTTCCTGCATGAATATAAGAATATTTACTTCTTGCGCGTATCGCGGGATAACCGTTTACATAAAGGTTTCTTACGTAAGTTTCTGTTTCTACAGGAGCTTTCCAGAAAAGACCGTTTGATGCCTTTGTCCAGCCTGTAATCTTCTGACCACCTGAGAATAACGGCGGGTTGTCGCTGTCTTCACCCTTATAGATGATGTTATAGCCGTTTTTACCGCTGTCTGTTTCATCAAACTGCATTGTTTCTGTGAGCTGATAGTAGCCTGATGCGATATTTACGATAATATCGCCTGTCATAGCGTCACTATATTTTTTAACTTCTTCTTTTGCACGGTCTAAGGTTTTAAACGGAGCATCCTTGCTGCCTGCGTTTTTGTCATCGCCATCTGCTGATACATAGAACTCTTTATAAATAGAATGTTCAGTGTCTTCAACTACATCTTCTATCATAATGTAGTCGCCAATGCATGATCCAAATCTTAAATAGTCAATATCAGCAATAACACCTGATGATTTTATCATCACTGTGTGAGTTCCTTTAGTTAAATATACAGAGAAAACGTCTGTTTCGCCATTGCCGTCAACAAGCTGACCGGTAACAATGGGTTTATCAAAATTATCAATGTAAACGTCTAAGAATGATGCTGTGCCGTTTACATACATTGTATATGGACCTTCTGCTGTAACTTCGAAGGTGTATCTTGTCCATTCTGTTTCTTCTAAAGATATTAAATATCCTGATTTATCTTCTTTCTGTGGTGTGTTAACAGCTTCTTTTCTATAGGGCTTGCCGTTATTAGCGCCATCTACACTGTAGTAGCCGTCCGCACCATAGTTATAATCTTCTGCTTCTATTAAAGTAGGAAGCTTATATGTTCTATAGGGACCTGTTTTATCAAGAGCACCTTCTTCTTCAACAACAGGTGCTAAAATAACCGCGTTAAAATAACACGCAGAACCTGTGTTCGTTACTCTGATTATGTTTTGACCTTTTAATAACTTCGCTCTGCTTGCAACATCTTCTGAGAGGGTCTGATATGATTTTGTCGCAGCACCATTAACAGTTGAAAGCGATGTACCGTTTACTTTAACGTTTAACGTTCTTGCGTACGGAGCACCTGTTAAAAGATAAACGTCAACTTCCATCTCTTCGGGAGCATTTACATAGTATTCTGCATATGCGTTCTTCTGGAATGAAAGTGAGCCGCCTTCAATCTTTGAAGTTGTTCCGTTAAGCACATCATATTTGATGGCTTCGATTGTTGTTCTTGATTTTTCTGCAACCTGTACGTCTGCAGATACGCTAATGCCCGCTAAAGACATAAGCATCACAATCGCAACAACAAGTGAAATTGTTCTTTTTAATTGTCTTTTCATTTTTTCGCCTGCTTTCTTTATGAGTTAATTATTTATAATTTATGATTTTATAGAATACTTGAAGGTGTTACTAATGTAGACGCTTCAACACAATTAGTTTCTTCGTTTACTAAAATTTCTTCTTCTAATTCTTCAATCTTTTCAATATTTCCGTTTAAGTAGTTTTCGATTGCAGCAATCGCATAATCTACTCTTGCCATAACACCGCCAAATCGGAAATTCAAAACTTCATAGCCAAACGGTTTGTAATCCTTTAGCCATTGCTTTTTATGTACGCTTACAAATTCTTCATACCACGCTTTAAGCTGCGGTAACTCCATTCTGCAAACCTTTTCTAAATATGCTTTATTTCCTTCTTTATAGGCTTTGCGCAATTTTTTTACAATCTCTGCTTTTTTACCGCCTATTCTGTAAAGAAGATATGCGTAACGGTAATCTTCTTTGTTTTTGTCATTTTTTTCATAAAGCTCTGCCATTTTAGCAGCACTCTTTTTGTAGTTTGCTATGATTTCATCACACGAATCATATCTTACGCTCATATCGTAGAGTATGTCAGAATAAAAAAGTCTTTTTCCTATTAAAAGGTCTACTCCACCGCCGTTTTTTGCTCTCCACTCTACTAAATAAGGATTAACTGTAACGAAATTGAAGTTGCCCATTAAACGGGCATCTGAAAAGCTAATCTTTGTTAAAAATTCTGATGCTTTTTTGATATCGTCTTTTGTGCAAGACTCACCTTTATAACAATATTCTGAATATACCGAAAGTAAAGGACGGGCTAAAAATGCATTTGTTTCATTGCCGTCATCGCCCCAGGTTGTTAAGATTACTCTTTTTACATTGTGTTTAAGGCACGATTTTAGTGCTGTTACTGAATTAAGATAAGAGTAATCGTGCGGTGGCAGGAAGCCATACCAGGTAGCAATCGCACCTGCAAATGAGATTTCATCTGCCAGCTCGTAGTGTTTCTTTATCATATTATCGTATCTGTCGGAATTATCTGCGTAATAATCCCAGTAGACAATATCAACATCAGGCATACTTTCTTTTAAGCCTTCGGGGAAATCGAAATTCCATCTGTAATATCCGCCTGTGCCGAGTCTGAAGTACATATCCGACCAAATCATTGGCTTAAAGCCATATTTTTCGCAGATTTCTACAACTCTTTTTAAATGTTTCTGCATTATTTCAAAACGGTTTTGTAAGCCGTACTTTGCTAAATATCTGCCGCGACCTAAACCGTCTGCTTCATCCATTCCTATATGAATGGTTTTTGTCTTATATGCAGCTCGGCAAGCTTTAATCTCATCTTCGATGAACTTGTATGTTTCTTCTTCTTCACATAACAAAACTTTTTCGGTATCGCGGATAAGACCGATTTTTTCGTTCGTGTAGTCAGGTCCGCCTGAGTTTGACCATTTGATATACTGTTCTAAATGGCCCAGTGTCTGTATACAGGGCATAAGCTCGATACCGAGCTTTTCGCCGTAAGCTACCATTTCTTGAATTTCTTCTTTTGAATATCTGCCTCGCAAGTATCCAAAGCGGGGTCTTCCTTCTATTTCATAAGTGTCTTCTGTGTAAAGCATCAAACCATCAAAGCCGAGTGATGCTATTATTTCTATGTATTTTTTTACAGAAGAAACACGCATAACACCGTTTCTTGAACAATCAAGGAAGAAGATTAAATCATCAAAATGCTTCTTTTCTTCTATATTTACCCTTTTTCTGCCATCTGCAATATTCATAGCCAAAAGGAATAAACCTCTTGCAAATGTGTTTTTACTCTTTGCACCTATTCGTGCTTTTTTGCCGTTGTATTCAACCTTAACACCGTCGAAATCGAAAAATTCAATTTCACCGTCATAGCTAAAGTCAACTGCTTTAAATACAGTTTCTTTAATAAAATTTATGTCCATATTGGTCACCTACTACTTTAAATCGTATCTTTTCATATAGTTTAAGCCATCTTTGCCTTTTTCAAGCTTCACAATAAAGTCAAACTTATCAACTTCTACGCACATATGGAAGTCTTCTTCGGGGAAAACATCTTTTTGTGCTGCATCAAAAAACTTCGCTCCACTTGTCGCTTTTACTATTTCAATTTCTTTTTCTAAATCTGTATCTAAACCTAAAACAAGGTTTTTGATATAGTTTGCACAGAGTGTATCTTCTTCTGTTTCTTCTTTTGCTTCAAGCCCCATACACACGAGCGACACATCCTCATACGAGCTTTTCTTAATGTATTCGCTTATAGCTTTAGCACACAGAAGGCTTCCGCCTATTATTTCGTCTGCATCCTTGGCATTCACTATTCCCTGTGTGCCTGCGCTTGTAGTATGAACAACAGTTTTACCTTTTAAGTCAAGCTTTGAAACATCGTACGGGGAATTCCCCACATCAAAGCCGGGAAGAATTTTTCCGTGTCGCTCACCAGCCAAAATCATATCGGGATTTTCTTCTTTGAGTCGGTAAGCCTCATTTACATCACCCACGGGGATGATTTTTTCAGCGCCTAAGTGAAGGCAATACGCCTCAAACGAAAAAGCTCTGAAAACATCAATTATTACAGTCAATCCTTTGGCAGCTTTGGCTCCATCTATTAGTTGTAATATTTTAATATTCATCTTATTCTCCTTGCTAAAATATTACTTATCCCAATTTAATTTCTGTTAAAATCATCTTATGGTCAGAGCCGATTTCGTCTGCCGTGTATGTTTTTTCAACTTTAAAATCTTTTGTTACAAAGATGTAGTCTATTTTTCTCTCAGGTTTATCTGACGGCCACGAAAGAAGTGCTTTTTCATCATATCCATCCGCTGTATCATTTAAAACCGTATATAATGGTTTTAAGATTTCGTCATCAGGAGTCATATTAAAATCGCCCATTAAGATCGTCTTTTTCGGGTTTTCACCCAACAGTTTCATCACTGTTTCGACTGCGTTTTTCTTTTCAGAACCAACCAAACCGAAATGCGAAACCAAAACTGTAGTACCGCCCAAAACATCGATTTCAGCTTTTAAGATGCATCTTGTTTCGTAGTAACCCTCTTCGTCTTTGACTTCAGGGTCTGGAATTTCAATCATTTCAGTGCTCTTTATCGGATATTTTGACATAAGTCCGTTTCCGTATTCTCTGTTGTTGGCTAAATGCAGAATCGGTGCAAATGCGTGGTGGTCATAACCGACAATTCCTGCTATTTCTTTGGGTTGTTCGCCATAGGCAGGACCTGAGCTTACTTCGTTTAAGCCGATGATATCGGGCATATATTTCTTTATTACGTCAGCTGAAAAGTTCATATCCAGTTTATCTGAATCGGGATATCTTCTTGTCGAAAAGATATTGTATGATGCGATTTTTAGTTTATTATCCATAGATTTATTCCTCGCTTACTTTTTCCAATGTGTAGTAATAGCAATATACATATCCTGATCCTGATGGTGTAAATTTAAGACCGAATGTTGTATCTCCTTGCGGAAGTGTTACGCCGTCTATCACAATTTCGTTACACTTATTTGGGTCGCCGTTTCCTGTTCCGGTTGCTGTCTTTGTTGCCAATTGTGTATCATCTGCCAAAACAGTATATGTAACGCCTGCACCGCCCGCATAATAGATTTTCATGCGGTATGTGCCTGCTTCAGCCACATTCATCTTATATGTAAGTGATCTTTCTGAGTTTACACCTGATATGATAGGACCGTAAACTATTGTGTCGCAATTTTCTGCTTCATATCCGCTCTGGTTATCTTCCTGGTCATAAGATGTGATGTTTGCAGAATAATAGTCGTGTGTTTCTACAAGATTCACTCTATCTGCTACAATGTCGTGCTCTACATTCTTTATAATGACCTTATTTATAACGATACCCGCGTTTGAAACACTAAATCTGATTTCATCGTCACCTTGTGTGAAAGTGTATCTTCCTATGGTGTAATTTTTAACGGTTGTCGTCTGAACACCTAATCCGCTTGATATTCTTGTGTGGTCAGCTATGCTTACTGTAGGCTTGGCAGATGTTAATCTTTTTCCGTTTATTAATACCTTGTAAGTTCCGCCCTTTTCTATATTTATCGGGAATGTGATATATTCTCCTGCTTCAACCGTTACAGAACTTCCGTTGTAAGTTTCTTCTAATTCTAATCCATTACTTGAAGCTGATGCAACAAATTCTGATGCATCAATCGTTGTTATACCAGAGTCTGTGTATGAAGGAAGCTCAATTCTTGACCTTCTCCATGACGGGAATTCGTCTTTTGCGAGCAAGTGCTTATATTCACTTTCAACACCTGAAGCATTGAAGATGCTAAGTGCTTCACCCGTTAAGTTATCCGCATCAACCTGAATGGGCGTTTCAATGGTAATATTTTTATCTGTGATTGATGTGTCACATTCTGAAATATTTGAATAGTTGTTATAATAATAAAGATCGTGGTCATTATCAGGATTTCTGTATATGCTCTTTTTCGCATTTAAAATAACATTGTTGAAAACTTCGAGATAAGCACTACCTGAATCCTGATACATCACACCCGCAACAGTACCTTTTGATCCATTTATGTAGTTGTTGCTTATGATACTGTCTTTTAACTTACCTACTGTATAGATAGCACCGCCGTCGTTTAACAACTGCATAACGTTTGTTATTTTGTTATAGGAAATATTAACATTGCTGCAGTCGTAAGGGTTTGAGCCGTTCCAACCCCAGCTTGCTGATATACCGGAATACGGTGCCATATCTATATCATTGTGTAAAATATCAATATTCTTTTCATAATAAACACTTATCTGAGTGTTATTCAGATATTCTGCGGCATTTCTTCTTAGTACATTATTCTTTATAGCAATACCGTCACAAACTGTGATGCCATCTTGTTTGTCTTCGTGGTCGGGGTGACCTATTATTACACCTGTACCGCTTAAATCTCTTATCATATTGCCTTCAATCAAAGAATCGTTTACGCCTTCTTTAAAGTGAATACCGGCAGAGCCCATACATGAGATTTCACAATCTTTAATTTCTATGCCCTTAGCGTTTTCTACATATATCTGTGCTCTTTGCTGCTCGGTGCCATCTTCACCGCGGTAATTTGACTGAAAAGCATCCGCCTGCTGACCGTCATAGCCGTATTTACTTGCAAAATCGTATGCACCGTAACGGAAAACAAGATTTTTGAATGTAATGTTTTCTGCCTTTTTATCTGCTGATGAACCTTTGATACTTACCATTTGCTCAAGATTTCCTACATATACATCTACATCCGCATTTTGTATATCTTCATCTTCGTGCGGCATATAATAAATTCTTTCTTCGTCTGCATTATAATAGAACTCTCCCGGTGTATCTAAAAGCTCTTTTGCATTTTCAATATAGAAAACGTTTCCGTTTCTGAATCTTGACGGAATGTAATTTAACACTCCGCGATCTAATATATACGTAGCTTCAGTATCCGTTTCTATTATGCTTTCTACCGGTGTTCTTCTTGATTCCCAGTTGTTGCTGCCGCTGTATGTCCACACAAGCTCTAAATCCTGTGGGCGACTAAAGTTATACGGAACAACTTCTTTAGAAACAGAAAATCCGTCTTTTTTGTAGGTGTTTACATCTTCAAAACCGTTTGCTGTCAACTTCTTGTTAAGTTCATCAACATCAAAACCACTGCTTTCAGCATCTAAATGTGCTTTTGTTGTAACAGAGCCATTTTTATAAACAGTTGTAGGAATGCCGGTGTAATGAATCGTTCCTGCTTTATAACGCTCTTCACTTCTTGCACGTACTGCAGGATAACCATCTATATATAAATTTCTTACATAATCTACGCCTGATAAAGGAGCTGAATAGATTCCATTACTCTCCGGTTGCCAGCCTGTTACTTTTTTTCCACCTGATATTATCGGCGGATTTTCTTTATCTCCTTCTATTACTAATCTAAATCCATTTTTTCCGCTATTGGTTTCATCAAACGAAAGAGTCTCAGAAAGTGTATAAACTCCCGAATCAACCTTTATTACAATATCACCGTGCTGATTAGCGCTGAAGGTTTGTGCATGTTCTACAGCTTTTTCGATGCTTGCAAACGGAGACAACTCACTTCCGTCACCCGTTTCATCCTTTCCGCTCTGTGATACATAAATTTCTTTATAAATATCTTTGTACATTTCTTTCGGAGCGACTGTGTCTAAATCATTAAAATATATAATTTTAAAAGTATAATTCTTGTTTTCTTCCAAAACTAAATTATTGAAATTAAATGTGATTTCAGATTCTCCATTGTAATCTTTTATATCTACCATAGTGAGCTTTTTGAAATCACCCTCTTCATAAATGGCCGCAGCAATAGAAGCGGTACTTTCTGCAAAATATGAAGTATCTAAAGTCATATTTATATTTCCGCTTTTTAAAGTCAGTATGTCTTCTGTGCTGTCATTTAAGGTTAATCTTTTCATAAGCATTTCGCTCTTTACAAAATCTGCAAAGCGTAGCGAAAAATCTTCGATATTTTCATAATCTTCACTTAAAATTCTTTCATAAAGCGGTGTTTTATACAATAATCCACGTGATGCATTGCGATAATTTACACCTGTTGATTCATTAAATAAATCAAACGCCGATAAAAGCGCATCTTCGTTGTTTGCTGAGTTTATACTCGTAACAAAGCTTTGTGCAGCACTTTCATCTACAGGAGTAAACTTAACACTGTCTATGTAAATATCACCTTCTGCACAAAATGTCACTCTTAAAAGTCCGCTGTTTAATGAAGATATTTGATATATAAAATCTACATATTCTCCTTCTGTTTTAGCAAAAGTCTGATATTTTTCATCACTACTTCCCATACGAAGATATACAGCACTGTCTTCATCAGCCTTATAACGCAGGGTTACAGCATAAAGTCCGGTGTTTAAAACATTGACGTCAGCTCTTGCTGTGGTGTTTGAGATTTTCATTGCACCGTCTGCTATCTCCATACCTGCATCAATATAGAAAAGGTTTTCTCCTTCGAATGTGCTTTCTTCTGCACCGATTTCTCCGTTTATTACATAATCGCCTATTCTTTCAAGTGTATAATAATATGTGTAAAGCTGTGCACCATCACCTGTAATGCTTGAGCGAATTGACAGTTCCTGTTCACCCGCTGCTAAGTTAAAGGTTTCAAAATCCGCTCCCTCACAGTTTAATATGCCGCTCACTGCCCCTGAAGGTGTATGTGTTGCCTTTGATATCTGTGCACCGTTAAGCGACACGGTAAAAGATGCTGTGCCTTTGTTGGAATAAAAAGCAGAATAAGCCTTTAGTCTGTAAAGGCCTGCTTCTTCTACATTTACTTTGTATGTACATAGTCTTTTAGATGAATCACTGGCAATTACAATAACAGGACCTGTAACACTTATGCCCGTGTTTGATGTCACATAACTCCACTGCAAATCTTCTCTGCCGTGAGAAGTTATGTTAGAAGTCAGGTAATCATGTGCTTCAATTACATTTTCACCTGATGACGCTATATCATGCTCTACGCTTTTTATTAAAATCTCTTTTATATTAACTTTGTCGCTGAAAGTCAACGTTATAGTAGCGTCACCTTTTGCAAGATAAAATCTGCCGATTGTATTCCTTTTGTCTGACTTTTCACTTATACCGATACCATAAGTTATGTCCTGTGCATCTCCGCTGATTGTAACAGTAGGTTTGGAGCTCGTATATCTTCCGTAAATGAGCAATTTGTAATAGCCATCTTCAGGTGCAGTAACACTATAAGAAACACTACCACCTGATGTGACAACTATCCTTTCTGAATCAGTCGAATCCGTTTCTACTAAAGAGCTGCTCTCTGTTACATAAGATGTGGCAGCTATAGTTGCAAGATTTTTTCCATCTATTGTTGTTGTGTCTGCAGCTAAAACATTAGGACACAATACCAAAAGATAAATAATTAAAAGAGCCAGTGCAGATATTTTTTTGTACGCATTTTTCATAACAATCCCTCTCTTATCAAATTTCGATATAATTATTATATAACTGTATAGTTTTCATTTCTACAGGTAATAACTGTCAAAGACCTTATATACTCTCATTGTTTAATTATACTAAAAATGTTCTTTTTTGTCTGTGCGAAATATTAGTACATTTTAGCAAAATATTCATACAGCACTATAGTATTTTACATTATATACTTTATCATCTCAACTTTCTATAATATATCGATTTTGAACGATACAATTTTTTACTTTTTTCAATTTTTTTGTTGTTTTTTTACTATTAATAATATATAATCAAGTTGAGTCCAGAATTATTGTATGGGGGAATTTTAATGAATTATTTTATAGAAGATAACCTGACACAAAAGAGTCCATTTTTTATACATCACGAGAATATTATGCACACAAGCGATTACAATAAAATCCACAAGCATCGTGCTGTCGAAATTTTGTATATTAAAAAAGGCTCTGCTCATATTATTTTGGATTACAATCTGTATGAACTCAAAGAGGGAGATATTGTTTTTATAAATTCAGAAATTGCACATTCTCTTTTAGCAACTGGTAAAAATGAAATCGAAATTTTCTATGTACAATTTCCTCCTGAACTGATTTATGACTATGGAAATAATTATTTTAATATGTCATATTTCATCTGGCTTGTAGCATGTAAAAATAACAATTTTCTTATATACAACACAAAAGACGACACAGAACCTGCACTACACATTCAAAATGCTTATGATATATACCAAGAGAAAAAAACAGGCTTTGAGCCTGCATTCATTTCACGTATTCTTTTAATATGTACATGGTTTTTTGAGCGTTCAAAAGACATTGCATCTTCATCACTTTCGCAATTTTCTTACGCGGATATAATGATGCTTAACGAGATTTTCAAGAGTGTAGAAAAGAATTACTCTACAGTTTCCGTTACGGAAATAACAAAAAAACATTCTCTTACACCCGGTGATTTAAGAAGTTTTTCAGATATTATGGGTTATTCGTTGCGTGAATATATACAAAACTACAGAATTTCAGTAGCAAAACACCTGCTTTCTTCAACCGATATGCTCGTAACAGAAATTGTATACAGTGTAGGCTATAATGATTCTTCCTACTTTTCCAAGCTTTTTACAGCTTACACAGGATGCACGCCGTCTGGTTTCAGAAAAAAAAGTCAAATTTCTGACTATCTGAAAAAAATTAAAAACGATGAAACAGAGATTATTGGTCATGTCAAGAATTTGGCTGATAAAACTCCCTTAGAAAATGATGAACCTTTTTACAACTCTGTATTTTTATCAGCCTATTACGACGATTATACGAAAACATCATACAGAACAAACGATTTTTACGAAATAATATTCAACGATATCGACAGTTGTGCTGTTGCAGTTGACGACAGAACATACACACTTACACCGGGAGACCTTATTGTCATTGCCCCGCGCGAACGATACAAGATTATATCCCAAAGCAATGAAAACCATATACTGCGCATACAGTTCTATCTTGATATTTTCAAGATCGGAAACTACACACCTGAATTTGTGGGCACGCTTCGTTTTTACACAGAAAACCACTATCGTTTTTTTAAATTCTCTTCAGAAAACAGCGACATAATACAGAGTCTTTTTTCTATTTATAATCAACATTTGAAGTTTGAGACAAGCTCTGAAATTATTATGCGTGCAGGTATTATGGATATCACTTCGTGGATATTGTCAAAACAGTACGAGTCTTGTCCTGATCTTAGCCCGGAAAAAATAACCAAATCTACTGCTGTGCTAAAAGAAGTTATCAACTACGTCGATAATTATTACGTAGAAAACCTTACTTTAGAGGATGTTGCAAATAAGTTTTTCATTAATTACAGTTATCTTTCAAGAGCGTTCAAAAAAGTAACAGGTCAGCGTTTCAACAGATATATTAATTCAAAACGCTTAATGAAAGCTGCATTTCTTTTGGCCACAACAGATTACTCGATAAGCAAGATTGCTTCTATGGTTGGATTTTGTTCACGAAGTCGCTTTGCAGAAAGATTCATAAAGCATCACGACGTTTCGCCAACAGAATTCAGAAGAAGACTTAAAGAAAAATTACCCTTGTTAAAAGAACACAAAACATTACGTAAATAGAATAAACATCCTACCGCTTCGTGCTTAAACGCGACTTTTGTTACAAAAAGGGCTGTAGCAAAATGCACAGACCACACAAGGCAAAGAAAAGGCTTGATTAAGCCCT
>CAZCOF010000025.1:0-17501 GCA_964500095.1 uncultured Oscillospiraceae bacterium | reverse complement strand
GATATTTTTTCTGTTCCGTCCTCTTTAACGTATGTTAAATTTTCAGGGAAATTAAGTCTTCTTATTTTATAACCGTCATACGTAACGTCGGTTGTTGCAGGGTCATCGTAGTACTCTGTAAACTGATACTTATATGTACTTCTTGCTCTTGTAGCAGCATACTCGTTTACGTATAAGTTTCTAACGTACTCCATATCTGTTAAGGGTGCTGACCAGATACCGTTTTCACCCTCTACCCAGCCTGTTACTCTCTTACCGCCTGAAATCAACGGGGGATTTAAGATATCTGTACCTTTAAAGATTACATTGTATCCGTTTTTACCGCCGTGTTCGGGTTTGAAAACTTCTGTTTCTTCTAATTTATATTCACCGGGCTGAACGTAAACGACGATGTCTCCTGTCATATCGTTATTTACTTTTGCAACTTCTTCTTTTGCACGGCCGATTGATGCAAAGGGAGCTTCCTTTGAACCATCGCCTGTTTCATCATCACCCGCTGTTGAAACATAGAAGGTCTTGTACACATTATTTAGTGTACCTGCATCGTTTTCTTCTATTATAACAGTAGTATCTGCAATGTCTTTACCTGAATATATTCTGATAAAATCAACACCGAGTTCTTTATCTGCTGTTTGTACCTGCAAGGTATGGTTTCCTGCTTCAATGTAGGCTGTTGAAACCTTTACCTCTTCAAATTTAATTTCATTATTTGATCTGCCTGATACAGGAAGCTCTTCTCCGTCTAATATGAGTTTAAAGTGAGCATCACCCATAGCTTTGACTGAAATAGTATACATATCAGAAACATTCGATAAGAATGAGTAGTTTGCATAGTCGCCTTCTTCAAGTGACAGATAGAAATTGCCGCTTGAGTCTTTTTCTATTGCCATTTCAGAGTCAGAACGATATTCTGATTCTTTCTTTTCGCCTGCTCTGTAGCTGCCGCCTGCTCCTAAGTCAAAATCCTCACCCTGAATGATAGAAGGAATCTGTGTTTCTTTGAAACTACCGCTGTTTTTAGCAAAGTTACCATTTGAGCCTACAGGCTTTAATGATATGTAGTAGAAGAATGTGTATTGACCTAAGGCATTTCTTACCATATTGGTAATGTTTATGTAGTGCTCGCCCTTTGTCAAATCGAGATTGGCGATAAAGTACTTATTAATGCCTGTCTCTGTTGATTTACAGTCTGCTTCACCAAGCATAACATCGTCAACACCATAATTCCATACACACTGACCACCACCTGTGTAATACATAGCGAGCTCGTATTTGCCTGTTTCCTGTACATCAACGTAGTATGTGATGTTTTTCGTTTCAGAACCCATTACAATACAGGTATCGTTTGGATATCTGCCACCTGAGCTGTAATCTCTGGTATAGCCTGCTAAACTCTTTGTTTTTACTTTTGAGTACGCTTCCGCTTCGATATCAGTCTGCGAAGTAGCACTGATTACGTGTGGAATGTCCTCTGCAGCAAAAGCAGGAACTGTTCCCAGACTTGCCGCAAGTAAAACTAAAGCAATTACCAGCGACAACATTTTTGTGCATTTGTTTTTCATTTTTCTTTCCTCCCACTTCTTTTTTTGTAATCTACCATAAATATACATTATGATAACACTATTGTACCACAAAATTTTCTAAAAGTATTTGTACAATCGTAAGTTTTTTTTGTACAATCGTAAATTTTTATTGACTTTTATACTTTTTGGGCGTATTTTTGATAATGTAGACATATTATTTGACTCAATTTTATCAAATTTCAAGAAAAATTTCAACGGAATTTTATGGTAAAATTGCACAAAATTTCAAACGGAGGAATAGTAATGAAAGCGATTGCAAACACAAAACTTATTTTGGAAGACGGCATTATTTTCGACGGGGTAATTTTATTTGAAAACGGAATTATCACCGATTTAGGAAAGGCATCTGACATTTCAGTTCCTGACGGCACTGAGATTATCGATGCAAAAGGCAAGTACACTGCTCCGGGATTTATTGACATTCATTGTCACGGTGCTAAGGATTATTGGTTTTATAAAAATCCTGATGAGTGCTCACGTCATTTCATCGAGCACGGTGAGACAACAGTGTTACCTACGCTTTATATGAATATGTCAATCGATGAAATTATCGAAGCATCGGCATTTTTAAAAGAGAAAGCAAAAGACGGTGTTTGCCGTATTATGGACGGGCTTTATATGGAAGGTCCTTATATGAATTTTTCAGGAAGTTTCAAAAACCAGAATAAAGCTCCTGAAAATATCGTTCCTGAAGATTACGAAAGAATGCTTGCTGCTATGGGTGATTATGCACGCGTATGGGCTATTGACCCGGCACGTGAAGGAATAGACGAGTTTATGGCTTATACACATAAAAATTATCCTGATGCAATATTTGCATTAGGTCACTCAAATGCCACATCCGAGCAGTGCAAAAAAGTTTCAAAATACGGCGTTAAGGTCCAGACACACCACAATGATTCAGGCAAAGCAAAAGGTCGCTGTCAGGGTGCAATCGGTGCAGGTTGCGATGAATATACACTATACAACCCCGATATGTTTGCTGAACTAATCGTTGATGAAACAGGTATTCACGTTGTACCTGACAGAATTAAAATGGTAGTACGTACTAAGGGTGTGGAAAAAATAATATTGATTTCTGACGCTACCCCGTCTATCGGTGATTATAAAAACAACGAAGATGCCGGTATATGGTACAGTCCTGACCTTAACTACGACGACCGCGGAATGCTTGCAGGAAGCAGACTTACAGTAGATAACGCCTGCCGCAACTTAATGGTACATACAGGTTACGGTCTTTGTCACGCAATTCGTATGGCAACTGCAAACCCCGCTAAAATGCTTGGGATTTACGATACAGTCGGCACACTCGATATCGGCAAAAGAGCAAATCTTTTAATTATTGATGATGAAGTAAGAATAGAAAAAGTATTTTTAGATGGCGAGCTTATGGTGGATAAAGCTTAGACAAATATTTTTACGACAAGGTATAATGCCTTGTCGTTTTTTTTTTGCCACCGTATCAATATTTTGCAAAATTCCTACTTTATCACTATGTGTCAAAGGGCGAAAATGGGGATTGCGATTTCCCCCTTTTCCCCCTTAACAATCCCCAACCCCCCAAACGCTTAACAACACCAAGAATAGAAATATAAGAACGTACACATATTCGCACCGAATATCAGCGGTGCTATTTAGTTTTTGCTTTATATTCTTTCAATATTTGCACCAAGTGAGCGAAGCTTTACATCTAAATTTTCGTATCCTCTGTCTATGTGGTTTATGTTATAAACTTGCGTTTCGCCTTTTGCCGCAAGTCCTGCTAAAACAAGTGATGCTCCCGCACGAAGGTCAGGTGCTGTGACTTTTGCACCTGAAAGACACCTTCTTCCTTCAACCACGGCACAATGTCCTTCAACCTTTATATTTGCCCCCATTCTGATTAGCTCGCCGACGTGCATAAAGCGGTTTTCAAAAATTGTTTCTGTTACTATCCCCGTGCCTTTTGAAAGTGACAAAAGTGCCATCATCTGTGCCTGCATATCTGTGGGAAAACCGGGAAAAGGCAGGGTTTTTACGTCTTTTGCAATACAAATTTTATCGGATTTCACTCTTATTGAGTCGTTGCCTATTTCAATATCTGCTCCCATCTCCAAAAGCTTTGCCGTTAATGGTTTTACGTGTTCTGCGACTACTCCTTTGATTTTTACATCTCCCGTTGTCATTACTGACGCCACCATAAAGGTGCCCGCTTCGATTCTGTCAGGCATAATCGTGTATTTTGAAGGTTTTAGCCGCTCTACCCCGTTTATTGTTATCATATCTGTGCCTGCACCCGTGATTTTTGCTCCCATTTTGTTCAAAAAGCACGCAAGGTCGGCAATCTCAGGCTCTGCGGCTGCGTTTTCTATCGTGGTTTTGCCTTTTGCCAGCGTTGCCGCCATAAGAATGTTTTCAGTAGCACCGACGCTCGGAAAATCAAGGTAGATTTTTGTGCCGATGAGTTCGTCACATTTTACTTCAACATAGCCGTAGCCTTTGGTGACGCTTGCGCCTAAATTACTAAAGCCTTTTAAGTGCAAATCGACGGGTCTTGAGCCGATAGGACAGCCGCCGGGCAGAGAAAGCCGTACCTTTTTCATTCGCGCGAGCATCGGTCCCATCACCAAAAAAGACCCGCGCAATTTACACGTTAAGTCATACGGTGCTATGGTGTGCGAAATGTTTTCGGTGTCTATTATTAACTCATTTTTGTTTTTTTGTGTGATTTTTGCACCCATACAGGCTAAAATTTCGCACATATTGGCTACGTCTGTTAAGTCCGGTACATTTTTTAACGTGCATTTTCCCTGTGCCAAAAGGGTTGCAGCAAGGATTGGCAAAGATGCGTTTTTTGAGCCTGAAACCGTCACCTCTCCCGATAATTTTTCTGTTTTTTTGATTAAAAATCTTTCTTTGTTTTCCATTTCAATTCTCCGAAAATGTTTTTTTACTGATGTTATTATTGACTAAAAGCAATGCTTAAATACTCAAAAGAAATATAAAAAAAAAGACTGAAAATCCTAAGATTTTTCAGTCTTTTTTTGAAAAAATTCATTTTATAAATCGACTATTACATCGTCAATCTGTATTGCGCGAGAATCAGCATCTGAGTCAATACACGCACCGCAGTTGTCGCATTTTTTGTTTTTGTCAAGGTCACACACTTCACACTCGCCGCAATTTATACACTTTTTATCTTCTAAAACACATTCTTTCATACTTTAACCTCTATTTTAAAAATGATTTTATCTTTGTTTCCAAATCGCCGTAGCTGTCGGCAATACACACTATCAAAAGATTTTTGTATGTATAGATAAACGGTCTTTTCAGCTTTGGCATTTCTTCGGGGATGTACGACTCAAAGCTCCGTTTTCTGCTCTCTATGTGTTCATAAATCAGTTTTTCAACATTTAAAACATCTTTTGACTGTTTTACTTCAAATACCGCTATTTCTTCGGCTGTTGCACCGCCGCCTAAATAACCTGATGCGTTTTGGATGACAGACTCATCTATACCATAGTTACCGACTAAGACTTTCGGATTAATTTGTGACAGTTCATCACGGAATGTAACATTTTCTAAAATTGTCTTTGAAATTCCTGAAACGTTATAATTTCCATCTTTAAAGGTATTAAGCTTTACAGTTTCACCATCTTCACCATCGACCTTTACGGCGTGTGTTTTTAAGTAGTCAAGCCACTTTAAGTAATAATCTTTTTTAAAGTGTACGCCATCGGTTGCGGCTTCTTCCGGCAGCTGTCCGTTTGTATCGACTAATGATTTATTGATGTCTAAATAGAACACTTCTTTTTCTAATGATAAATCATAAAGTCCGTCATTAAATGAATTTATTACAGCATTTGTTATTCTGCCGTCAGCATCGCGGGAAGCCGTAACAGGCAGGATTGACTGTATGTAAATAACCGCATCGGGGTTTGATGCTTTTACTGTGTCAATCAGCTCTGAGTAGCTTTTTATAAAGGCGTCTTTATATTCTTCTACGATATTTTCGTTTATACCAAGCATTATATAGACTTTTTTAAATCCGCCCTGACGGATTCTGTCAAGCATAGTCAAGCCATTTTGCCACTCTCGTGTTGCTAAACCTGATACGGTCATACTCGTTCCGCAAAGAAAAGTTGCGTCAGCCAGACCTGCGTGCATACGAAAACCGTCTGTTAGTGAATCTCCGATAAATACTGTATTTGTAAAATATTCATCGCCAACAGGCTTTGTTTTATCTACCAAGCCGCAGGTATTGGTGCAATACGGCGAATTTTTGGCATAGCTTGTGATTTTGCTTATGCTTTCGTCTGTCATAAAGGTCTGCGAGCTGTACAAAAACAGTACATCTTTTACTTTGTTTTCATAAAGGTATTTTATGATGTCGTCGTTATAATATCTTAAATCAATCATATATATAGTTTCAAAATGATTTGCAATCATAGGAACTGTACAATTTGCGTAAGAGTCTTTAAATACAACCAGACTTTTACCGTTTTTATTCGGGCTTTTTATAACAGTTAGTGCGTGGTTTCCGTCTAAGAAGTATGAGTATTTGTCCTTCGTCTTTAAATGCTCGGGAAAATACATAGAATCCGCTTCTTTGTTGTCATACGGAAATTCCACCTTAAAACGTGCAGTTTCTAACGGCTTGTACTCTGAGATAATATCAGGAGAAACGTGGCGAAGTGCCTTAGAATACGTTGTGCCGTAGAAGTTTCTTGTAACATCTGAAATTTTAAAGTCGTCGCCTGAAAGTGCTTCATATCCCAGTGCCGATGACAACTTATTATAGATTATAAACGCACCGTTACTCGTTGTGTGATGGTCTGTTCTGTAGTAAAGGTACGAGTCGCTGTAGCGTTTTAAATCTTCTGTGGTGTCTATATTACGGATTTGTGCATCGGTTAAGGTTTTGTCTATATGCTCATTTAATTTTAAGATTGTGTCCCGGTATACGTTTTGCGGAAGGTGGTCCTGCATAATTTCATAAGCAGGTGGTATTACGGATACTGTAATATTATATCTTCCCAAATCGTTTAAGGTCTTAATTGCCGTTAAGTTGTTGTTTATTATATCTTCGTTGTAGTCTGCAGGCTTTTCAATCAAATAGTCGTCGCTGCCTACGTATACGCCGTTATTTTCCTGTTTTCCCAAAATGTATTCTATACCCGCTTTTAGCTTAACAAACATATTTCTTCCGATAAACTGGTCGTTTAAATAATTTTCAAAATCTTCCATAAAGCTTCCGTCTATGATACTTGAAACGGTGAGTTTGGGGAGTTTTTGTAAGTATCTGTTTTCAAGCTCGGAATACTCTAAAACAGGGGTAAGCATATTAAATAAAAAAACAAGCATTATAACTAAGGCACATATATTGTTAAAGCGCCTGCAGGAATTTCTCTTTATATACTTGTCTTTCATAAATACACCTCCCTTTAAAACATTTTTTAAAGTTAAAATCTGAAATATAAAAACGGATTATATGATGAATCGACCAAATATGCCATACAGAGCAAAAGTCCTATAAGTACTGCAATGAGTGCAACTGAATTTTTGCCGTTTGTGTACTTATACCAAAGCTTTTTAAATTGCGGAAAGCTCGCCGCTATACCAACTGCCAAAAGCACTGCATACGATTTTAAATTATATATAAACATTCCGTCTGTTATGGGGTTTTCACCTATTGAAAGCATTACCTTTAAATAAGAAATTGCACTATTAATATCACTTGAAGCAAACAGCACCCAACCGATAAGCACGAGCACGAACGAATAAATCATTCTAATAGCAGTCGGCACTTTTTCTAAAGCTTTGTAAAGGATACTTTTTTCTAAAATCAAAATTACAGCGTAATATAAACCCCATACCACAAAGTTCATACCTGCACCGTGCCAAATGCCCGTTAGCGTCCACACGATTAAAAGATTTAAGTATGTTCGTGCCTTTCCTTTTCTGTTTCCGCCCAAAGGAATGTATACATACTCTTTAAACCACGTACTGAGCGAAATATGCCAGCGGTGCCAGAACTCTGTTATTGATTTTGAAATATAGGGGTAATCAAAGTTTTTCTCAAACTCAAAGCCGAACATTCTTCCCAAGCCGATAGCCATATCGGAATAACCTGAAAAATCAAAATAAATCTGTAGTGCATACGCAATTATGCCGAGCCACGCACCCAAAACGGACATTTCTGACATCGGAGTCGCATTTATACTTTCCCACAAAAGCCCAATATTATTTGCAATCAAGACTTTTTTTGCAAGTCCTGACGAAAAGCAAATCACACCTTTTGTAAAGCCTTCGATTGTTTCACGTCTTCTTGTGAGCTGCTCATCAATAGAGTTGTATCGCACGATAGGACCTGCAATAAGCTGCGGAAAAAGTGCTACATAAGTGCCGAAATTTATATAATTTCTTTGTGCTTTTGCATTTTTTCTGTAAACATCTACAATGTATGATATAGTCTGGAATGTAAAAAACGATATACCAATGGGAAGTGTGATTTTTGTTAAGGGAATGTCGTGTATCAGCACTAAATTAATAGTTTCGATTAAAAAGTTTGTATATTTAAATACTGTCAAAACCGCTAAATTTAACACAACACCTATGGCTAATACCGCTTTTTTTCTCTTTTTGTTTTCGTCTGCTTTTTCAATCTGCAAGCCTATAAAATAATTAAACACAGTGGACAAAACTAAAAGTAAAACATATACCGGTTCTCCCCACGCATAGAAAAACAAGCTGCCAAAAAACAAAACACCGTTTCTTTTGCTTTTCGGAGCTAAATAATACAATATTAAAATGGCAGGTAAAAAGTAAAATAAAAATAAAATACTTGAAAATACCATTTAAAACACCTATTTATCAAAATTTTATCATAGATTGTTTATTATACCACAAACTTTTGGCAAATACAAGTATTTTCGACGTATTTTCGACAAAAAAAGAGAACTCATATTTACTTGAGTTCTCCTTATAAAATATTGCTAAATTACGCTTTATTTACTGAACCAAAGAGTTCCATTTTTTCTTTAACCGTTTCTTTAATTGCTTCACAACCGGGAGCTAACATCTTTCTCGGGTCAAAGCCTTTACCCTGTAAGTCTTTACCTTCCTCGATATATTTTCTTGTAGCTGCAGCAAATGTGAGCTGACATTCTGTGTTTACGTTGATTTTTGAAACGCCTAATGATATAGCCTTTTTAATCATATCTTCAGGAATTCCTGTACCGCCGTGTAAAACCAAAGGCATATCGCCTGTAGCATTAGAAATTTGTTCTAACACGTCAAAGCGCAAGCCTGCCCAGTTTTCTGGGTATTTGCCGTGAATATTACCGATGCCTGCTGCCAACATATCAACGCCTAAGTTTGCAATCATTACACATTCGTCAACGTCTGCAACTTCTCCGCCGCCAACAACGCCGTCTTCTTCACCGCCGATTGCACCAACTTCAGCTTCAACTGAAATTCCCTTACTATGTGCAAGCTCGATGATTTCCTTTGTCTTTTCGATGTTTTCAGCGATTTCATAGTGTGAGCCGTCAAACATTACTGATGAAAAGCCTGCTTCGATAGTTTTTTTTGCGTGCTCGTATGAGCCGTGGTCTAAATGGATTGCAACGGGAACTGTGATACCTAAGTTTTCAATCATACCCTTTACCATACCAACTACTGTTGTGTAACCGCACATATATTTGCCGGCACCTTCAGATACACCTAAAATAACAGGTGACTTACATTCTTCAGCTGTTAAAAGGATTGACTTTGCCCACTCGAGGTTATTTATATTAAACTGACCTACTGCGTACTTTCCTTCCTTTGCTTTTTTTAACATTTCTGCTGCTGATACTAACATTGATAAAACCTCCAAGAAATTTTTAAAAATATAAAAATATATTATACAAAGACTAAACGGTTTATATGCTGCAAATCAATTCTACCAGGAAGCGAAAATCTTTGCTTGCAAGGAGATTTTCGCGACGCCGTCAATTGATGCATTGCTCGAATGAGCATAAAAGAGCGTTAGCTCTTAGGAATTTTATAAGATAAAATTCCCTATGCATCAATTATACCCTTTTTGCAAATCGTTGTCAAGGTCAGATGGTTTTATTTTTCTTGGTTTTTCATATACTCTTCAAGCTCGGATTTTATAACTGTGACTTTCGGTCCGTAAATTATCTGTATTCCCTTGCCTTTTTTTATAACGCCCGATGCTCCGGTTGATTTTAGCTTTGCTTCATCTACTGCACCTTCATCTTTTACAGTAACACGAAGTCTTGTTGCACAGCAATCTAAATCTGAGATGTTCTGACTTCCCCCGAGTCCTTCTAAAATCATCACTGCTCTTTCGTCGGTTTTAGCTGATTTTGACTCCTGATAATCCTTTTTGGTGTAAAGCTTGGTTTCCATTCCTATATCTTCTCTTCCGGGTGTTTTAAGGTTAAATTTCTTAATCAGAAAACCGAACAAAAGATAATAAATCACAAAATAAACTACACCGACTAAGACGATATAAATCCAGTTTGTCTTATAATTTCCGGGCAGTACGCCAAACAGAATAAGGTCTATTAATCCGCCCGAAAACGTCATACCGACAGCAACGTTAAATATATGCATCAGCATAAAGGAAAGTCCCGCTAAAATACAATGCACAACATAAAGTGCGGGTGCTACAAATAAAAACGTAAACTCTATGGGTTCTGTAATACCCGTTAAAAATGACGTTAAGGCTGCACTGAACAAAAGCCCGCCTGCAATCTTTTTTTTGTCATTTTTAGCACATTGATACATAGCGAGTGCCGCACCGGGTAAACCGAACATCATAAACGGGAATTTACCCGACATAAATCTGCAGGCTTCTACGCTGAATTTGTCCGTTATGGGCGATGCAAGCTGTGCAAAGAAAATATTTTGAGCACCCGCAACCTGAACGCCGTCTATCATCATTGTACCGCCTAAACCTGTCTGCCAGAACGGAAGATAAAAAACGTGATGAAGTCCAAAGGGAATTAAGGCACGCTCAATTATTCCGTACACCCAAGTTCCTGCATATCCGCTCTTTGTTACTAATCCACCAAGTGCGTGAATTCCGGTCTGAACAATCGGCCATATAAAGTACATAATTACACCGACTATGATGTAGGCAAGTGTTGAAATAATGGGAATAAATCTTGTACCGCCGAAAAATGACAACGCGGTAGGTAACTCGATTTTATAAAATTTGTTATGGAGCCACGCAACACCCAAACCTACGATAATACCGCCGAAAACACCCATTTCCAACGACGTTATACCTAAAACGCTGCCTGTTGCGCCTTCTTCTAACATATTGATTTTGCCCGTGACGTTTAATAGCGTCGATATTGTGGTGTGCATTACCAAAAAAGCAACTGAAGCTGATAAGGTTGCAATTTCTTTTTCCTGCTTTGCCATACCGAGTGCTACGCCCATAGCAAAAATTAATGGTAAATTAGCAAAAATTACGTTGCCTGTTGCTGACATAACAGAAAGAATCAAGTGTAAAACTGTTCCTTCTCCCAATAACCACCCTAAGTTGTACGCGTCAATTGTTGCACTGTTTGAAAACGATGAGCCAATACCTAAAAGCAATCCTGCCACCGGCAAAAGAGCAATCGGGAACATAAACGACCTGCCTACTCTTTGCAGCAGTGAAAAAAAGCCATTTTCTTTTTTTGACATTTTTATCCCTCACTTAATTTTTCTTATACAAAAACAGTATGTCTTTTCCGCCTGAAACTTTTCCTTCGTGGACCTGTGTTATTGTGTAATTTTCTGCCTCTGTCAATATTACGGGCGTGTGCTTTGGAATTGAGTTTTTTTCTAAAACTTCCAAGTCTACTTCTGCAATTTTAGTACCTGCGGATACCTTATCGCCCGAAACTATTTTCACATTAAATCCTTCACCCTTTAATTTAACTGTATCGATGCCTATGTGAAGTAAAATTTCTGTTCCATCGTTTGTTGTAATGCAAAATGCGTGCTTGGTGTCGGTAATATCGATAATTTCTCCGTCTACGGGGCTGTATATATTTCCGTTTTCCGGTATAATTGCCGCACCCATACCCAATATTCCTTGCGAAAACGCTTCATCAGGTACGTCAGCTAACTTTATCGCAATGCCGTCCGCCGGCGAATAAACTGCCATTTCCTTTTGCTTTTTTATAAATTCAAACATTTTTTCCTCCTAATCGCTGTTTATTATACTTTCTCTTACCGACAAAACGTATGGTGGCGATACCGACAGCTCATCTGCACCCAATTCTATGAGCTTTGATGTGATGGCAGTATCTGCGGCAAGCTCTCCGCAAATTCCAACCCAGATGCCCGATTTGTGAGCGTTTTCACACGTGATTTTTATGAGCTTTAAAACTGCCTCGTGGTGCGGATTGTAAACTGAAGCGATTTTTTCGTTTTGTCTGTCGCATGCCAAGGTGTATTGAATTAAATCGTTTGTTCCGACACTGAAAAAGTCAACCAAGGGAGCTAATCTTTCCGAAATAAGTGCCGCTGCGGGCGTTTCTATCATAATGCCTATTTTGACATTTTCATCAAACGGGATATCTTTTTCTTTTAATTCGCGCTTTACTTCATTTACTGTATCTATCGCACTAATTACTTCTCTTTCTGCTGTAATCATCGGAAACATTATGGATAATTTTCCGTATATTGACGCCCTGAACAATGCTCTTAGCTGCGTTTTAAAAAGCTCCTTGTTCTCAAGGCAAATTCTTATTGCACGATAACCTAGTGCCGGATTTTCTTCAGGTGTTAAATCAAGGCACTCTGCCTTTTTGTCTGCACCGATGTCTAACGTTCTTATAATCACATCTTTATCCTGCATTTTTAAAAGTACGCTTTTGTAAACTTCGAATTGCTCTGTTTCGCCCGGCAGCTCGTCTTTTCCTAAATATAAAAACTCACTCCTGAAAAGTCCTATACCTTCAGCGTCGTTTTCTATAACTTTATCTATGTCTTCTAATCCGCCGATGTTTGCGAAAAGCTTAATTTTTTTACCGCTTTTTGTTATGCTTTTTCTTCCTTTTAGTTCTAAGAGTTTTTCTTCACGCTTTTTCATTTTTTCTTTATTTTCCAAAAATTCGTTTTTTGACTCTTCATCGGGGTCTACTATGACCTTTTCGTTCTGGGCATCAACTATACACATTTTTCCTTCAAATTCTTCTTTAATACAGCCTGATGTGTTGACTAAAGACGGAATTTTCATAGAGCGTGCCAAAATTGCTGTATGTGAATTTTTTGCACCGTTTTCCGTCACGAATGCCGCTATTTTTTTCTTATCTAAATTTATCGTCCGGCTGGGCGTTAAGTCCGTTGCAAAAATAACTGTATTTTCTTCTAACTCTATCTTTTCCTGCCTGCCCGAAAGAAATGATAAAATGCTCGTTTTTATATCTTTTATATCCGCTGTTCTTGCCATAACATATTCATCGTTTGTTTCTAAAAGCGTTGCTGTAAAAACTTCTGCCGCTTCTTCTATTGCGTATTCTGCGTTGATGCTTTGTTCATAAATTATACTCTCGCAGCATCCTGTGAGTCCGCCGTCTTCTAACATCATTATGTGAATTGCAAAAATCTCGGCTTCTTCTTCCGTTGCGTTCTTTTGCGTCTTTTCATAAAGTATACCGAGCTTTTCTTTCGTTTTTTCTACAGCGGCATTAAATCTTTCTATTTCTTTTGCGACATTTTCGACGGTGTATTTTTTTATTCTTTCGCTTTCATCTTTTATAATTTTAATGCGTCCTATTGCTATACCGCCCGACGCACAAGTCCCATTAAGAGTCTCCATCGCTTTCCTCCGTGATGCCTACAGATTTTCATTTAAGTACTTTAACAAATCGTCATAGACCTTTTCTTCGTCTTCTCCGTCGATTATAACCTTAATCTCATCGCCGCATTTTGCAGCAAGCGACAATAAAGAAAAAATTTTTTTTGCATCAGCCGATTTTCCCTTACACCCCATCGTAACCTTACTCTTTGTATCTTTTAACACCTTAACCAGATTTCCCGCAGGTCGTGCGTGGATACCGATTTCGTCTTTTATGACATAAGTAAATTCCTTCACGTAAATTCCCCCAAAAATGTTAATTACACAAATATTATGCTTTTTTCTTTGTGTTTTATTCGTTGACAAAAAATCATCTTTTATATAAATTTATTAAACGATGAAACTTTTTTTAAAAAAACAAGATATATAAAAGTGTAAAGCTTAAAGGCCTTAAGCACAAAAGGAAAGTTGGTTTAAAAATGGCAGACGAGTTAAAGCTTTTAAAAAAATTAAGAAGTAAAAATTTAAAATCTTTAAAATATGCAATAGATTTGTACACTCCATACATAAGTGTCGTTTTATATAATTATGTCGGCACTAAGCTTTCATCCTGCGACATTGAAGAAATTATTTCTGATTGCTTTGTCACTCTTTGGAAGAACGCAGACTACATCGATTTAAATAAAGGCACTATTCGTTCCTACATCAGCAAAACCGCAAAAAATCTTGCACTCAAAAGACTTTCAAAATATCACGAATATATCCCGTTAGACGATGTAGAATTGTTCGAAAAAGAAGCTGTAAATTATGACTACATCTGGAATTATGTGATGGAGTTAGGAGAACCTGACAGCGAAATTTTTGTAAGGTTTTATAAATACGACGAAAAGCTAAAGGATATTGCAAAAGCTATGGATATTCCCTTGTCTACTGTCAAAACCAAGCTTTCAAGAGGAAAAGAAAAGCTTAAAAACAAACTAAAAGACTCGGAGGAAATGTTATGAAAAAAAGAAATTTATACACAGAACTCAGCCTAAAAAGCAAAAACAGTGACATATTATATGCTGATAAAAGCAAAATTAAGTCGTGTGTATTAAAAGACATTTCTTCCACGTTATGTGAAAGGAAGGTATCTTATATGAAATCAAAAAAGAAATTTATAGTATTAGCCGCCGCAGCTATTATGTTACTCAGCGTTACCATTTATGCAGCATCAGGCATAATTACTACGCGTTACTCATCATCATCGCCTGCTGATGAGCTTGAGTCACTTCCCACAGCCGAAGAATGTGAAAAAGAAACGGGATATGCACCTGTATTAATTGACAGCTTTTCAAACGGCTATGATTTTGACAGTGCAAGCTTTAAAAAGAACGCATTAGCCGATGAAAATAATAAAGTTGTAGAAAAATTCAAATCACTGACCTGCCGCTATATAAAAGGCGATGAAACAGTTTATCTTTCTGCCGATAAATTCAATTCAACAGTTGAAGAATCAGGAAAAATCTATAAAAATATAGATGGCATTGATATTTATTCTCACAGCTTTAACAATAAAATCGTTCCCCCTGATTATGAATTGACAGAAGAAGACAAAGCTTTAGAAGCCGCAGGCGAAGTTTACTTTAACTATGACGGCATCAACCACACAGAAGACCACTTTGTAAACAGCGTTTCCTGGAATAAAGACGGAATTCTCTACAATCTTATGCAGTCAAACGGCACACTTTCCGTTGATGATTTAGTTTCTATGGCAGAAGAATTGATTAATCAATAATTATCACACTTCTCCTTACAGCATATTCTTAATGTCCGAACACCCCGACTTTTCGTCGGGGTGTTTCTATTTTTTTCAAAAAAATCCTTAAATATCTAATTTTTTTGTTGATTTTATGATAATTTTGGAATATAATATTTTGTATTAAAATGTTTAGAGGAATGTTTATGGTTTATAATAATATTTTAGAAGCAATGGGAAATACCCCGTTAATAAAACTTAATCACATAATAGACCCTGATGGTGCTGATATTTACGTTAAATTTGAAGGTTTAAACGTTGGCGGTTCTATAAAGACAAGAACTGCTTACAATATGATTTTAGATGCACGTTTGCGTGGACTTCTCACACCTGATTCTATAATTGTAGAGCCTACAAGCGGAAATCAGGGTATTGGTCTTGCGTTAGTCGGTGCTGTTTTAGGCTATAAAACGGTAATTATTATGCCCGATTCCGTAAGCGAAGAAAGACGAAAATTAGTAAATCACTACGGTGCTGAAGTTGTTTTGGTTCACGACGCGGGAAATATCGGTCTTTGTATTGAAGAGTGCTTGAATTTAGCACTTAAAATGAAAGCGGAAAATCCTAATGTTTTTGTGCCGCAGCAGTTTGAAAATCCGGCAAATCCCGAAATTCAAAGAACCGGCACAGCACAGGAAATTTTAAATGATATAAACGGTCCTATAGACGGATTTTGCTCAGGCATTGGCACAGGCGGAACTATAACAGGCATAGGTGAAGCCCTAAAGGAGAAAAATCCCAATATTGAAATCTGGGCGGTTGAGCCGAAACACGCAGCGATTCTTTCGGGCGGTTCTATCGGCACTCACATTCAGATGGGTATCGGCGATGGAATAATACCTGAGATTTTAAATTGTGACATTTACGACGACATTTGTATAATAACAGATGAAGAAGCCATACATACGTCTAAAGAGCTTGCATCAAAAGAAGGAATTATGTGTGGTATTTCATCGGGAACAAATGTTGCAGCAGCTATAAAACTTGCCAAAAAATTAGGAAAAGGCAAAACAGTAGTAACAGTCCTGCCCGACACAGCTGAACGTTACTTCTCTACTCCCCTTTTTGAATAATAAAAATTTATATATTAAAAAACAGGAGGACAAAATCTATGGAAATTATCAAACGTCCCGAAACAATGGAGCGTATCACAACCAAAGCATTAGCTGATGCCTTTATCAAAAAACAGATAGACGAAATCAGAGCACAAGTTGGTGACAAGAAAGTTTTATTGGCATTATCCGGCGGTGTTGACTCATCAGTAGTTGCAGCACTTTTGATTAAAGCTGTCGGAAAACAGTTGGTTTGCGTACACGTAAATCACGGTCTTATGAGAAAAGGCGAAAGCGAACAGGTTATCGAGGTTTTCAAAAACCAGTTAGACGCTAACCTTATCTATGTTGATGCTACAGACAGATTTTTAGACCTTTTAGCAAATGTTTCAGAACCCGAAAAGAAAAGAAAAATCATCGGTGGTGAATTTATCAAAGTATTTGATGAAGAAGCGGCTAAACTTACAGATATTAAATTCTTAGCACAGGGCACAATTTATCCCGACATCTTAGAAAGCGACGGAGTTAAAGCTCACCATAACGTCGGTGGTCTTCCTGAGGATATGGAACTTGCTCTCGTTGAACCTGTAAAGCTTTTATTTAAAGACGAAGTAAGAGTTGTAGGTTCAGCACTTGGTTTACCTGATGAAATGGTTTATCGTCAGCCGTTTCCGGGACCAGGTCTTGGTGTAAGATGCTTAGGTGCCATAACACGCGACAGATTACACGCACTTCGCGAGGCTGATGCAATATTAAGAGAAGAATTTGACAAAAACGGTCTTTCTGGTAAGGTTTGGCAGTATTTTATAGCTGTTCCCGACTTTAAAAGTGTCGGCGTAAAAGACGACAAGCGTTATGAAGGCTGGCCCGCAATCATCCGTGCAGTCAATACGGTTGATGCAATGACAGCAACAATTGAAGAAATCCCGTATGCTCTACTCCATCACATCACAGACAGAATTACACACGAAGTTGACGGCATCAACAGAGTGCTGTTAGACTTAACACCAAAGCCGATCGGGACAATTGAATGGGAATAATAGCAATTTAATTTATATTGATCTATTTTGCAGACAGTTATTTTGACTGTCTGCATTTTTGTTGTGGTGTTTAAATTATCCATATAAATAGTATCACCAACAAAAAACAACTTAAATGGGTGATTTTGATGAAGAATAATAAGTTACAGGTTGAATTAATATTTTGTGCTGAAATTGTGTATGTGAGAAATGAGAAATTTGACTAATTTTAGAATCAAAAAGTTCAATTTAACAGAA
>CAZCOF010000024.1:0-17739 GCA_964500095.1 uncultured Oscillospiraceae bacterium | reverse complement strand
GCTTATGGCGGTTGACTTACCGGGTGCATATTCAATGTCGCCTTTTACATCGGAAGAAAGTATAACAAGCTCGTATGTCAAAAACGAGAACCCTGATGTAATAATCAACATTGTTGATGCTACGAATTTGAGCCGAAGCTTGTTTTTTACAACACAGCTTTTGGAGCTTGGAATTCCGGTTGTTGTTGCTTTAAATAAAGCTGACATCAACGAAAAGAAAGAAACAAAAATTGACGCAGAAAAGCTATCTCAAAAATTAGGCTGTCCCGTTATTATGACAGTTTCTACAACAGCAGACGGTATAAAAGAGGTTGTTGATGCTGCGGTTTCTTTAAAAGATAAGACGCAAAGTGCTCCTTATACTCAGGGCGATATTGACTTAACTGACAAAAAGGCAGTAGAAGAGGCAGACAGAAAGCGCTTTGCATTTGTAAATGATGTTGTTTCTTCTGTAGAAACACGCAAGAAGCTTACTAAAGAAAGAAATTATCAGGATAAAATCGACGCTGTTTTGACAAACAAATGGCTCGGTATTCCAATATTTGCAGTAGTTATGTATTTGGTGTTCTGGATTTCGCAAGCAGGTCCCGGTGTCTGGATTGCAGATTGGCTTGTAGCTTTGTTAGAGGGCGGTCAGGCGGCATTAGGCGAGCTTTTGGGTGAAGCAAACCCTCTACTTTATGCACTTTTAATTGACGGTGTAATTGGTGGCGTTATTGCGGTTATAGGCTTTTTGCCATTAGTTATGGTAATGTATTTCTTAATAGCACTTTTGGAAGATTGCGGTTATATGGCTCGTGCATCGGTTGTTTTAGACCCGATATTTAAAAAGGTTGGTCTTTCAGGTAAATCGGTAATTCCTTTTGTAATCGGTACAGGTTGTGCTATCCCCGGCGTTATGGCTTGCCGTACCATTCGTAATGAGCGCGAAAGAAGAGCAACAGCAATGCTTACACCCTTTATGCCATGTGGTGCTAAGCTTCCCGTTATTGCACTTTTTGCAGGGGCGTTCTTTGCTGATGCTACGTGGGTAGGACCCCTGATGTATATTGCGGGTATTTTACTTATTTTTGTGTGTGCATTGTTAGTAAACAAAATTACAGGATATAAAGCAAGAAAGTCATTCTTTATAATAGAATTACCTGAATACAAGGTACCAAGTTTATGGCGTGCAGTTAAGGCGATGTGTTCACGTGGTTGGGCATATATTGTTAAAGCTGCTACAATTATCCTTCTTTGTAACACAGCGGTCCAAATTATGCAGACATTTGATTGGAGCTTTGCTGTAGCAGAAACAGCAGATTCATCAATTCTTGCATCAATTGCACATCCTTTTGCTTATGTTTTAATTCCTATTGTTGGTGTTCTTTCATGGCAGCTTGCAGCGGCAGCTGTTACTGGCTTTATAGCAAAAGAAAACGTTGTCGGAACATTGGCGGTATGCTTTGTAGGTCTTGAAAACTTAATTGACACAGAAGAACTTGCACTTATGGAAGGTGCGGGTGCAGAAGTTGCAGGAATATTTGCAATTACCAAGGTTGCAGCATTGGCATACTTGATGTTTAATCTGTTTACGCCGCCGTGCTTTGCGGCAATCGGTGCTATGAACTCTGAAATGAAGAGTGCAAAATGGCTCTGGGGCGGTATCGCATTGCAGTTGGGTGTAGGCTTTACCGTAGGTTACTTAGTATATCAGATAGGCACGCTTATCACAACAGGCACATTTGGTGCAGGCTTCTTAGGCGGACTCATTGCAGTATTGGTTATGGCAGCTATTGTGGCATATCTTTGCATTAGGACAAACAAAAGTATAAAAACAAATTACGCATTGAGTAATTCAATAAGCAAATAATAGAGGTAAAATTATGGATAATATCATAATTGCAGTTGCGATTATAATAATTATTGGACTCGCTTTTTTTTACGTGTATAAAGCAAAAAAAAGCGGCAAAAAATGTATTGGTTGCCCTGACGGTGACTCGTGCGGCACAAAAAGCTGCACTTGTAAAAAGGATTAAGAAAAAGCTTCAGCTTTACCTTTTGACGCCAAAGATTTAAGAGACGGCAGAAAATATAACCACAGAGATTATTAAACGAAAAACCGCCAGAAATGGCGGTTTTCTCGTTGTTATTCTTCAATTAAATCTTTGCGACACAGTAGCACACAGCACTCCACATGCTCAGTATTTGGGAACATATCAACGGGTGTAGCTGTCTTTAACTCATAGCCGTTTTCTTCTAAAAACTTCACATCCCGGGCTAAAGTTGCGGGATTACACGAAACATAGACGATGCGCTCGGGCGTGGCTTTAACTATTGCTGTAAGCGTTTTTTCGTCACTGCCCTTTCTTGGCGGGTCGATTATAACAACATCGGGTTTTGTACCACCGTTTATAAGCTTTGGCACAACATCTTCTGCTGCACCGCAGTAAAACTCTGCGTTTTTTACACTGTTCATTTTGGCATTTTCCTTAGCGTCTTTGATTGCAACATCAACGATTTCTACGCCGATGACACTTTTAGCGTAATACGCAGCATACAAAGAAATCGTACCTATACCGCAGTAAATGTCTAAGACAGTTTTAGTTTTGTCAAGATTTGCAAGCTCTAAAGCCTTTTTGTAAAGCACTTCTGTCTGTTGGGGGTTCACCTGAAAAAAGCTGTGGGGAGAAATAGAAAAATTAAACCCCAAAATATTGTCAAAGATAGTGCCACTGCCCCATAGAGTTATGCTCTTGTCACCTAAAACAAGGTTGTTTTTTTCTTTGTTTATGTTTAGAACAACGCTTTTAAGATTGTATACGCCAAGGTCTAATTTTTTAAATTTTTCTATTAGCAAGGCGAGATTTTTTATTTTTTCAGTAGCGGAAGATATGACAATCATAGCTTCCCTGCTGTTTAATCCAGTACGGACAAACACGCGGCGAATTGTACCCTTGTGGGTTTTTTCATTGTAGGGCAGTATATTGTTTTCATTCATAAACTCGATGACGCAGGAAAGTACATTCGTAGCACAAGGAACACCGACACAACAGGAAGTAAGCTCTACAATCTCATGACTTTTCGGAGCATAAAAACCGCCTGCAACTTTACCATCTTTTTTGCCTATAGGAAAAACCATTTTGTTTCGGTAATTCACAGGTTCTTCCATTCCTATGGTTTTTGTAACTAAGCTGTCAGCGTTTTTTATTCCACCAATTCTTGATAATGTATCCACTACGTGTGCGCGTTTTATAGTCAGCTGATGCTCATAATCAATGTGCGATAACGGGCATCCGCCGCAAATGCCGCTTGCATCACAGTAATTGTATTGGCGAAGCGGGGAAGGTGTGATAATTTTCGTTATCCCCGCTGTTAAATAGGAGTTATGAACGGTATAGATTTTTGCTTCTGCTGTTTCGCCTTCTAAAGTCCCAGAAACAAAGCAGATTTTTCCGTCAACAAAGCCTATACCTCTGCCGTCTGATGATGTTTTTTCTATATTTAATTTTACAATATCATTCTTTTTCATATAATCACCGCAGAATTTTAATTAATTTATGTATAAAGGCACGGCAAAAGCGTTATCTTTGCTGTGCCTAAAATCTAACTAAACTATACTATTTCGTATGATATCGGAGTTTTCATAAATGTGTTTAAGTCTTTTTCAAGACTTAAACCTGCCCATATTTTCATATACGAAGAAATGAATGTCCCGTAGGGTAAAACATTTATATTTAATTCGTTGAATTCTTTTGAGCTTTCGTACATCAGGTTGCTTTTTACATTAACGAGAAAAACAGGTATTTTTGCATTTTCTGCACGCTTGCAAAAATCAGCCAATTTTTCATTTGATGTGTTAAGCGTGGCAGAATGATACGGCTTTAAAACAATCGCATCTATATTGTCTAACGCATACAAATAATTATTTGCCGGATAGCTGTCAATACATAAAATTTTTGAGTCGCTTTTATATTCGACAACACCGATTGGAGATACTTCATCTTTTAACTCCATATTTTTTTGTATTCTGCCGTCTTTATATGAAGCGAATATTTTTTTGTCTATGCTGTATATGTTTGGGTCACATTCTCCGTGAGATAGAATTCTTGAAGGTATGTGAATATCCACTTCGTTTTTGTCATCGTTTTTATAGCTTACAAAGACACCGCCCTGCGTGCCGCTTCTTATAAATTCCATTGCGGCTTCAAAGTTAAAAAAGCCGTTTGTCGCCTCGTTTTCCAGCGGGAAATCAGCAGAAACAAAAACAATCGGAATAGCAGAATTTCCAAAAGCAAATTCTGCAGCACACGCAGCATATTGCAGTGTGTCCGTTCCATGAGTTACTATTATTCCGTCAAAGTCTTTATCAAGATTTTTTTCAATCTCTTTTTGGAGAAGATTAATTTGCTCTGACGATAGGTTCTCACTTAAAACGCTATATGGTGTCAAAGTTACAAACTCGTCATCAGTGTCATTATAGCGACTCAATAAAGCAAAAGGCGGCACATTGTCAACCGAAACCCATTTTCCTTTTACGCTGCTTCCGATTGTACCACCGGTAAAAATAACCAATACTTTCATATAAAACCCTTCTAAAAATTATTTTGTTTTTATATCAAATACACACTGTGTTTTAAACTTGCTCTTTAGCGGACACTCTCGGCATACAAGCTCAATTTCCAATGAATTTAAAAGTATCTCAGCTACGCCTGAGCAATACCCTTTTATAAAAGAACAAATTTTTCTCTTTTTCATATTATCGACAATGAATGCTTCGTTTATACTAATCGTACCTGTTAAGGCATCGGTTTCTTCATCAACTTCCACATCTGCTGAAAATTTGCCCCAGCCTACGGCAGAATCAAATTTACACCATTTTTCAAATTTCATCTTGATGTCTTCTATGCTGTAGCCTGTGTCCCACTGATTATTGATTCTTTCAGCGAAATTTTTACCGCTTACGTAGCCGCTGTCAAAAAAGATTTTTTCTGCTTCTTCTTCGTTTGTGAGCATCTCTACCTTTTCAAAAATTCCGCCCATCATATTAACAAACGTGTCAGTACGAAAGCTGACGTTTCTTTGGTGATCCTCGGGGTTTATCATTATGCCCCTTTCGGGATTGTATTCAAACACCGTTGTTGTATTGGAGTTCGAAGCTTCCTTTGGCTCATCTGACGCAGCCTGTGGGATGATTTTACTCGGAAGATTTTCTGTTACATTGGTATGTATTTTATCAAAATATTTGCTTATATGTTCAGGATAAGCAACAACCCATTGCTTTCTGCCGAGATAATATCTGTAATCATCACCGAGCTTGAAATCTTCTATAAAGATTGGAAGCAGTGGCTTGCCTTTTTCTATAATAACATCAACTTCGTTTAATACGTGCTCTGATGTATTTATTGCTTCAGATGCGATGAGCAATACTAAATTACACTCTTCTAAAGCCTTCATAAGAATTGAAGCATAAGCCTTTCCGCCTTCTACATCTCTTGGAGCAATAAAGCAGGAAATGCCCGTGCTTTCTAAATATTCTACTATTTCGTAGGCGATTTGCTTATCTGTCGATGTATAACTTACAAATACCTGTTTCATAATTTTATCACCATCTTATTAGTAATATTTGGTTTTTATACAGTATAACACAAAAACAGACAAAGTGCAACAAAAAAGCTGTAGTAAAATGAAATCATTTTGCTACAGCCACGTTTTATTCACCAAATTTTTTCATTCTTCCTGCTAACTTGTCACGGTCCTGCTTTGAAAGAATTTTTTTACGAAGTCTTATATTTTCAGGTGTGATTTCAACAAGCTCATCATCAGAAATAAACTCTAAGCACTGCTCTAAACTCATAATAACAGGTGGTGTGAGTTTAACTGTGTCATCAGAGCCTGAAGCACGCATATTTGTAACGTGCTTTTTCTTGCAGACGTTGACTGTTAAATCTTCGTTCTTTGCGTTTTCGCCGACAATCATACCTTCGTATACTTCAACGCCGGGACCTAAGAAAAGCGAACCACGAAGCTCGGCATTTAAAAGACCGTATGCAACTGTTGTTCCCGTTTCCCAGGCAATCATAGAACCGCGATTTCTGGTTGCGATTTCGCCTTTGTATTCTTCAAAGCCCTCTAAGATTGAATTCATAACACCATTTCCCTTAGTGTCGGTTAAAAACTCGCTGCGATAGCCAATCAAGCCACGAGACGGGATAATGAATTCCAATCTCATATAGCCGTCGTTGTTGGGGTACATATTTTCCATCTGGGCTTTTCTTGAACCGAGTTTTTCTATAACGTTTCCTGAAAATTCTTCGGGAACATCAATAACTAAGCGCTCCATAGGCTCTAAGGTTTTTCCGTCTTTTTTCTTAAAAATAACCTGCGGTCGCGATACCTGAAATTCATATCCCTCGCGTCGCATTGTTTCAATTAATATAGATAAATGAAGCTCGCCACGACCTGAAACCTTGAAGCTGTCGGCACTGTCTGTTTCTTCTACCTTTAAGCTTACGTTTGTTTCAAGCTCGCGGAAAAGTCTGTCGCGCAAGTGTCTTGATGTAACAAACGTTCCTTCTCTGCCTGCAAAAGGGCTGTTGTTTACAATAAAGTTCATTGAGATTGTAGGCTCGTCAACTTCTATAACGGGAAGCGGGTCAATGCAATCGGGCACGCAGATTGTTTCACCGATATTAAAGTCGCCTAAACCTGAAATAGATATAATATCGCCTGCGGGAACTGATTCTGTTTCTGTTCGCATTAAGCCTTCGAATGTATAAATTCTTCCTACTTTCACATTAGACACTGTTCCGTCAGCGTGGCATAAAGCTACGTTTTGACCGTAGTTTGCTGTGCCTCGTGAAACCTTTCCGACTGCAATTTTTCCTATATATTCATCGTAGTCGATATTTGAAATTCTAATCTGTAAGGGTTCATCAGGCGAGCCGGAAGGTGCCGGTACGCTTTCTAATATAACGTTAAAAAGGGGTGTCATATCGTCTGCTAACTCGTCAAGCGACAAACCGCATATTCCTTGTTTTGCAGAAGCATATACAACGGGGAAGTCCGCCTGATCGTCGTTTGCACCTAAGTCTATAAATAAATCTAAAATTTCATCAATTACTTCTTCACATCTTGCCTGCGGACGGTCGATTTTATTTATTACTACGATTGGCTTTAAGTTAAGCTCTAATGCCTTTTTTAAAACAAAACGTGTCTGCGGCATAGCACCTTCAAACGCATCAACAACCAAAAGCACGCCCTCTACCATACCAAGCACTCGCTCAACCTCACCGCCGAAGTCTGCGTGTCCCGGTGTGTCAACTATGTTGATTTTTGTATCGTTGTGGATAACAGATGTGTTTTTTGACAAAATCGTGATACCACGCTCGCGCTCTAAGTCGTTTGAGTCCATTACACGGTCATGAACCTGTTCATTGTCGCGGAAAATTCCGCTGTTTTTAAACATTGCATCAACAAGAGTAGTTTTGCCGTGATCGACGTGGGCGATAATGGCAACGTTTCTTATGTTATTCTTTTCCAAAAGAATTCCTCCAGTATATTGTTTCATAAAAAATCACAAATAATATTTTAACATAAAAACACCAAAAGTCAAATAAAAATTGACATCTTATTCTACTTTTGGTAAAATAAATAAACAGTCATTTAAAAAAGGAGAAAATATAGTGATTTTGGAGCATTTAGGTATTAATGGTAACAATCTTACAATAGGCGGGGTAGATGCCGTTGATTTAGCAAAAGAATACGGCACACCGCTTTATGTGTTGGACGAAGATAAAATTAGAAAAAGCTGTTCAGCTTATGCTCAGTCTATGGACAAGTACTACGGCGGAAACGGAAAGATTTTATTTGCAAGCAAGGCAATGTGTATAAGTGAGCTTTGCCGTATTGTAAATGATGAAAAATTAGGCTTAGACGTTGTATCGGGCGGAGAAATGTATACAGCTTATAAGTCAGGTTTTCCTATGGAAAATGTGTATTTTCACGGAAACAACAAAACAGTTGATGAAATAAAAATGGCGCTTTCATTTGGCGTAGGAAGATTTGTTGTTGACAATGAACACGAGTTAGAAATTATAAGCAGGCTCGCAAAAGAAAAGGGTGCAGTTGCTAATGTGATGTTTCGTATAAAGCCCGGAATTGATGCACACACTCACGATTTTGTAAAAACAGGACAGATTGACTCAAAATTCGGTGTGGCTTTAGAAACAGGCGAAGCACTGCAGATTGTAAAAAAGGCAATTGCTACAGAAAATATCCGCTACTGCGGTATACATTGTCATATTGCATCCCAAGTTTTTGAAGCATCACCCTTTTGCGAAGCAGCAGAAGTTATGATGAATTTTATTAAGGAAGTAAAAGATTCATTAGGCGTCGAGACCGACGAACTTAACTTAGGCGGGGGCTTTGGTGTGGCGTACACCGAAAAAGACACCCCGATTGAGTACGATAAATATATGGAAGCGGTAAGTCAGGTTATTCACAAAAAAGCAGAAGAATTAGATGTTAAGCTTCCCTTTATATTAATGGAGCCGGGAAGAAGTATTGTAGCATCTGCCGGAATTACGCTTTATACAATAGGAAATATTAAGGAAATCCCGAATATCCGCACATACGTTTCAGTTGACGGCGGAATGGCAGATAACCCCCGATACATTATGTATCAGTCAGAATATACCTTCGAAGTTGCAAATAAGGTAAATTTACCAAAGACAGAAACTGTCACAATAGCAGGCAAGTGCTGTGAGTCAGGAGATTTGCTCGGTGAGCACGTAAAGCTCCAAAAGTGTGAAATCGGAGATATCTTAGCTGTTTTAACAACAGGTGCTTATAACTACTCAATGGCAAGCCACTACAACAGAATTCCGAACCCTGCGGTGGTTATGGTGAAAGACGGAAAGCCGCGAGTAGTAGTAAAAAGAGAAACGTATGATGATATAATTAAAAATGACTTATAGAAAAAACTGCGGCACAGCCGCAGTTTTTTTATTGTCATAAATAACAGCATATATGCATACATTTTAACAAGAATTAAGAAAGTAGGTGCAAATATGCAAATTAACAAGGGAAATATAAATTTAAAAGAGCATATTGCTTGTCAAAATACAAGCGTGCTCACGGAAGGTGATGTGATACTTTCGGATAATTGTCCGGATATTGCTGAGATTTTGTGTGCAGATGCAAAGGTAAGGGTGCGTGATACCGAATATCGAAACGGAAAAGCGATAGTCACAGGTGTTGTGGAATTTTGTGCCCTTTATGTACCGGATGCAGAAGGTGCTGAGTTAAAATCTGTGTTGCGCGAATTTGATTTTTCAGTCATAGCCGACATTAAAGCAGATGAGAACACAGAAATTTTCGCAACGGCAACAGCTGAACACATAGGCTTTACGCTTGTAAACTCAAGAAAACTCTCGTCTAAGGTTATGGTTGGTGTTAAAATATGCGCATATCAGGAAAAATGCTACGAGCCTATAATAAGTATAGACGGCGACGGCATTGAAAAAACAGAGAAAAAGTATAACATATATATCCCCGTATCTGAAAATTGTACGGATATTGATGTAAATGACCTGTTGCAAATTCCCGATGAGTGTCCCGACATTGCAGAAATATTAAAGGTTGATTCTTGGGTTACATCAGGTGATATTAAAGTTATGAACGGCAAGGCGATGATACAGGGCGAACTTCACTTAAACACCTTATACGCAGCAGCGGATGAAACAGGAAGTGTTTTGTGTGTGCATCACAGCGTTCCGTTTACGGAAATAGCAGAAGCTCCGGGAGCAGATGAGCAAGCGGTGGTAAATGTAAGCTACGATGTATCAGAAATTGCATCAAATATTAAAGGCGACTTAAACGGCGATACAAAAATCATCAGTATGGAAAGTGTGATTTGTGCTTGTGTTAAGGTGTCAAGAACTGTGACGGAAAGCTTAGTTGACGATTGCTACTTTTTAGGCGGCAGCACTGAAACAAAACGTGAAACAATGAGAATTTGTGAATATGTCACATCGGAAAATACAAAAATCACATCACGCCAGATTGTTGAAACACCCAAAAATGTGAGAATTAAAGAAGTCGTAAGCTGCAATGCAAAGCCTATATTAAAAGACTCAAAATGGGAAAATGGGCAAATCAAGCTAAACGGTGTGCTGGTTACATATTTAATCTATCGTGATGATAAAAACTCTCTGCGATGTGCAGTTACAGAAAACGAACTCAACTGGGAAAAAACAATCTCTGAGCCTTGCAGCGTAGAGACACTTTTGAACGTAGAAAATATAAATGCATCAAAAGATGAAAATGCCGTTCAAATTTTGGCTGATATAGGACTTTTTGTAAAGGCACTAAAGGATAAGGAAGTAAGTATTTTGGTCGATTGTAACCAAAAAGAAGACGAAATAAAAAAGACTTCGCCGACTATGGTGGTCTATTTTGCCAAAGACGGCGATACGGTGTGGAATGTTGCAAAAAAATACCGTACAAAATCACAGCTTATAAAGGATGCAAACAGTTTAGAAGCAGAAAAAATTGAAAAAGGAAAAAGATTATTGATTCCGATAGCATAAAAACACACGCAATACGGTTTTCGTATTGCGTGTGTTTTTGTTTTTATCAAGCCTGTTTTTAGTTTTCTGCTAAGAACGCATTAATTCTTTCAACTAAAGCGTCAGCATCTTCGCCGTGCACAGCGCAAGCTTCAGCAACTGATTCCCCTGATGCTGAGGGACAGCCTAAGCAATGCATACCGATTTCAAAGAAAAACTGAGCTGTTTCGGGGTTTAATCTTAAAACATCTGCAATAATAGTTTCTTTTGTGATTTGTGCCATAATAAATCTACCTTTCTTCATATATTTTAACATAAGCCGTAGCTTTTAAAAAGCAAAAAAACAAGCTTGGCTTGTCATATTTTTTGCATTTTTCAATATTATATAATAAGTTGAAAACAATTTCAATACCGTATTAAAAAAATTAACGAAATCGGCAAAAACGTAACGTTATTTTAAAAATATTATGTAAACTAACTTGAAAAATGAAAAAAAGTTATTAACATTTTCAACAAGGTTTTCAACAAAAAAATGTTAAGAAACTGCGATTTTTACGTAATTATCAACATTATCAACAGGTTATCAACAGTTTTTTTGGATTTTTTTAGAGTTTTGTAATCAGTTTGTAAACTGCTTTTAACCCAGAAAAAACAAGAAGTTTACATAATATTGTTACAAGGAGGTTAAATTTTCTGTGACAAAAAAGTTGTTAAATATTTTATCTATTGCACTAATCTACTGCGGTGCCGTATTTGGTGCGGGTTTTGCTTCGGGCAGAGAGATTTTTTCGTTTTTTTCGTGTTACAAATTATGGGGAATTGCGGCTTCTGTTTTTTCAAGTTTTCTGTTTTCTTTTTTCGGATACCATATTTCAAAATATGCAAAAAACAAAGAATTGGAAAACATAGAAGAGTATTTAAACGAATTGTTTCCCAAAAATATTGCCAAGACTTTTTCATTTGCAGCAAGTGCCTTTTTAGTGCTGTCGTTTTGCATAATGATAACGGGATGCGGAACTCTGTTTTACGAGCAATTCCGACTTCCTGTTGTGTTTGGAGCGATTTTTTCGCTTGTGCTTTGCTTTGTTGTCATTAAAAACAGAGTTTCAGGCTTAGAAGCGTTTAATTTTTTCATAACTCCATTTATGATAGCCGGTGTAGTTACGCTTTGTGTGTTGTGCTTAAAACTTCCGAAAGAATCCGCAGTTTTCGCTGATGAAATATTCTCGCCTATCATTTCGGGAGTCCTATATGTAAGCTATAATATGGTTTCGGCAACGGCTGTGCTCATATCGTCTTCTAAAATCGCCAAAACAGAGCGTGAAGCTGCTTTTGGCGGATTGTTGGGTGGAATATTTGTCGCAATACCTTTGGTGCTTATGAGCGTGATTTTGGCGTATCATTGGGAGGTTGCAAGCTACGCTATGCCGTTTTTCGCCCTGATACATAATAACTTTAAATATCTGGGTATAATCTGCAGTATTGTGATGTATTTTGCAATGCTGACTACGGCGGTCTCATCGGGCGTAAGCCTTTTGGATAACGCGGAATCCCAAAAAGGCGGAAAATACGCACTGCTTTTGTGTATTTTTGCGCTTGTTGTGTCGTTTATGCCGTTTACACAGCTCGTTTTGTCTGTGTACTCTTCGTTTGGCGTTATCGGTATAGTGCTGATAATAGCAATATTTATAGAAATCTTAAAAAACAAAAGAAACAAGCTTAAAAACTAAAGATAATTCGAGATAATGCGAGCTAATTTAAGAAAATAACGATAAATGGCATTATTTCGGGGTTGCAATAGCTAAATAAAAATGCTATTATATTAAAGTGCTTTGAGCCTAAGTTTTGAACGGGGTTTGGCGCAGTTTGGTAGCGCACATGGTTTGGGACCATGGGGCCGGGGGTTCGAATCCCTTAACCCCGACCAATTCAAAAAGTGCTTTTATGTTTAGTATGTGCTGGCGTAGCTCAGTTGGTAGAGCAGCTGATTTGTAATCAGCAGGTCGCGGGTTCGAGTCCCATCGCCAGCTCCATTTTTTTAATATTGCGGAAGAGTTCCCGAGTGGCCAAAGGGGGCAGACTGTAAATCTGTTGCTTGTAGCTTCGGTGGTTCGAATCCACCCTCTTCCACCATAAAGCCTAAAATCGTTGATTTCACTGGATTTCAACGGTTTTTATTTTTTGTTTTTTTAAGTCAGATTTTCTCTTATTTTTTCTGTTTTAGGCACTTTTCTAACGGATTTTCTAACGGAATTCTAAAAAAGTACTTTTTCTATGGTTTTTGAGAGTCTGTTTTTACTTTCTTCCTGTATGTGAGCATAAATGTTTGCAGTTGTATTATAGCTGCTATGTCCTGCCCATTCTTGAAGTTCTTTCATACTTGCTCCATTTTTAAGTAAAAGGCTTATATTTGTATGCCTGAGTTCATGAAGTTTTAATCTTTTTAAACCACTTTTTTCACATAGTTTAGGAAATGCTCTTGAAACATACTCTAAGGGTATTAAATCTCCATTTTCTCTTACGCAAACAAACTCATCCCATTTGTGATTATATCCATCATTTAGCTTTCTTTTATCTTGTATATCCTTTAGAATTTTAAGATATTCTATAGCTTGTTTTGGCATTGGAAAGCTTCTTATAGATGAGTGATTTTTTGCAGTCGGTTCATATCTGAGATTTTTAATTTTAGAGCCTGATTTTCCTTTATCTCGGACAGATCCTGTTATGGATAGAATTCCATTGGCAAAGTCTATACTTTCCCACTTTAAGCCTATTATTTCTCCTCTTCTGAGTCCAAACCAAGAAGCTAAAAGGACAACCGTTTCAATTGGTGAACCTTTTGCATTTTTAAGCAAAACTTGCATTTCGTTTGCTGTATAGAATTGGGCAATATGCTTTTTCTTCTTTGGTAAATCAACTTTATCTGAAGGGTTTACTGCTATAAGCTCACTTTTTACAGCAAAGTCTAAGGCTTTGTGAATATTAGCATGATAATGATGGATTGTATTTGCTGATACTCCTTCGGTTGACATTTTATAGACATAAAAGTCTTGTATATGATATGGCTTAAGGTCAGCTAACTTAATATCAATTTTTTCAAAGTAAGGACAAATTGAATTATATATAGTTTGCTTATAGGAAAAGTAAGTGTTATCAGAAATAGAACTTTTTGTGAATTCTAACCATTCTTTTATAAAGGTTGAAAACTTTATTTCTGTTTCATTCTCTTCCTTATTTTTATCTTGCCAAGCAGTTAAGACTTCAATCCGTAGTTTTTCAGCTTTTCTTTTGTTGTTTCCTGATGCAGATAAATCTGTTTTAATCCATTTTTGCCTCCTTTTCTTATTTTGGTCTGTCCAATTTAAAACAATATAATATTTATTGTTCTTTATCTGAATACTTGCTGTCATAAATACTCCTTTCTTCTGACAACAATTATCAATGCCTGAATAATAAAATAGTACAAAACTTTCTATATAACAATAACTTAAAAGAAAAGTATTGTACGGTTTTAATGGGTTATATCTATCAATTATAGAAAAACAAATGATATTATCGGTAGTTTTCCTGTGTTCCTGATATACATCCTATTATAATAAGGAAGTTTTTAGTTGTTTATTATTGACTATTATACTCGGAAATATCGCTATTATCGTGCGTATAACATAAGGTAAATCGATAAGTATAATTTAGCAAAATACTATATTTTAAGCGAAATAAAAGCAAGCCCAAAGCAGGAGTGAAAGTGATAAATTGTTTTTTTGTTAACACTTATCTATAATGACTGCTTTGGGCTTGCTTTCTTTTCTTATTATAAAGGCGGAGCCTTTGGAAAAAGGGCCCCCGACATCGCAATTTGGCATTTATTTATTTTCTTTTTTAAGTAGTTCTACAAGTGAACTTACAACCGCTATTTGTTCTTCTGTTAAACCTGTTACATCTATTGTTTTTTCTCGTTCTATACCAAGGATATATTCCATGCTTACATTGAATTCGTTTGATAGCTTTATCAGTACTTCTAAGCTGGGTGTTCTTGTTTCGTTTTCGTAGGCACTAATTATGCTCTTATTAAGCCATAACCTTTGAGCAAGTTGTGTTTGTGTCAGACCTTTGCTTGTTCTTAAATTCTTCAAATTCTCGGCAAACTTGTATGTCATTTTTGCACACCCCTTTCCACTTGTTGTATACATTTTATAACAAATGCAGTTATTTTATGTGGAATAATGTTGACAAATAGTGGAAAAGGGTGTAAAATTAGGGTAAACAAAATTATTTTGGAGGTTAGTTTTATGGCGATTAATGCAAGTGTATCTGATGTAATTATGGAGGAAGCAAAAAATATATATTTGGTTCTTACGCCAGAAGATAAAAATAAATTATTAGAAAAAATGGAAGAGTTAAAAGAGGACAAATGGGTATACAATGGTATCAATAAAAATTTTACAACAGAATATATTGAATGCATTAGAATAATTAGTGATATGCTTTCGGTTACAGTGAGTGTATGTTTAAGGCCTTCGGAGAACGACATTTGTAAATTTCCTGTCATCTTAACTCCAAACAAAAAAAGCGAACTATCTCCAAGCGAACACAACATGGTTATAAAAGCCTTTGAGAATCTTATGGATAAAATAAATATCAAATGGACAGTCCGTACAGACGATATTAAGTAAATATTTATTTAAAAGGTAGGAGGTTACACATGAAAAAAATAATTGCAATAACTTTAATTTTAACGACGTTGTTATTTATCTTTAGACCATTAGACGTATTTGCTGATACAAGTGGCTATTATACATATACTGTATCAAACGGGGAAGCAACTATCACAGGTTGTGATACTACAATCAGTGGAAGTGTTACAATACCGTCAACATTAGGCGGTTATCCTGTGACAAGCATCCGCTTTCTTGCTTTTAACGGATGCAACAAATTGGCAAGTATAACAATACCTGATGGTGTGACTAACATCGAATTTTTAGCATTTCAAGGATGCACAAACTTAACAAGTATAACAATACCTGATAGTGTTACTTCTATAGGCGATGATGCTTTTGTAGATACAGAATATTATAATAATACAAGCAACTGGGATAATGGAGTATTGTATATAGATTCTAGTTTAATAGAAGCAAAAACAAATTTATCTGGTTCATATAGTATTAAACAGGGTAGTGTTTGTATTTCTTATGGTGCTTTTAAAGGGTGTACGGGTTTAACAAATATAACAATACCCGATAGTATAATTAGTATCGAAGACTACGCTTTTGATGGGTGCAAAGGCCTGACCAGTGTTGTTATCCCTGATAGTGTAATCTCAATAGGCAATAGTGCTTTTTACAATTGTACAAATTTATCAAATATAACAATCCCTGATAGCGTTACATCGATAGGTAATAATGCTTTTCATTTAACGAAGTATTATAATGATAGCGTTAATTGGGTAAATGGCATATTATATATTAATAACATGTTAATTGATGTGAAAACTCTTGATAATAATGTCGAAATCAAAAAAGGTACAGTTACTATTGGAGATAATGCCTTTCAGGGATGCACAAATTTAACAAATATAGCCATACCTGTTAGTGTGATTAACATAGGAGATTATGCTTTCGAGAGTTGCACAAACTTAACAAGTATAACAATACCTGATGGTGTGACTAACATAGGAATGTATACTTTTAATACTTGTATAAACTTAACGAGTGTAACAATACCTGATAGTGTTACTAGCATCGGAGTTTTTGCTTTTAAAGAGTGCACACGCTTAACAAGCATAACAATACCTGATAGCGTGACAAACGTTGCAGATAACGCTTTCGAGGGATGTACTGCATTGAAAAACCAATCGAATAGCGGTTCATCAACCACCCCAGTTGGAGCGTTTTCAGAAAAACAAATTACTGTAACATTAAATGGCAAGTTAATTAGTTTTGATGTTCAGCCTGCTAATATTAGCGGACGAGTTTTAGTTCCTGTAAGAGCAATTTTTGAGGCATTAGGAGCTACAGTTGAATGGAATGGTGCAAAGAACGAAGTAATATCAACCAAAGACGATATTACAATAAAAATGTATCAAGATGATACCACAATGTATAAAAATGGACAGTCAATTACGCTTGATGTTCCCGCGAAAAATATAGATGGTAGAGTATTAGTGCCTATTAGAGCTATATCCGAGGCTTTCGGTTGTAACGTAGATTGGGATGGAGGAAATTCTTGTGTAGCAATTAGAACGTCATCTGTTAATGATAAACCCTCTATAGATTTTGATGCTAAAATGCAGAAGGGCATATCATACTTTAATCAAGGGTTGTATTATGAAGCAATTGATGAAATTCAAAGTTTTTGCGATGAAAATTGGGGTGTGTTAACGCCAGAACAACAAGAAATTGCGTTGGATTATCTTGGAAAATCAAAACAAAATCTTGCAGATTATCATTATAATCTAGGCGTTAAAAACTACAATAAAGGACTTTATTACGAAGCACAAAAATTATTTACAGAATGTTTAAAGTACTATACTGCTAATTCAGCACAATGGCAAAAAGCAAATGATTATTTGTATAATACTAATCAGAAAATAAAAGAATTGGAAGAAAAACCTACTAATACGCCAAACTATAACAATTATTCATCTTACTATGATGGAACAAATATACCCACTTACACGGCAATAACAGGAAAACACTTATCAGGAACAGATAGATTGCTTAGTGGAAAAGGTTGGGTTTACAAATACAATTATTTTAATCATGAAAAACAGATGCTTGAGGAACTGGCAAGTTATTTGGCTGAATTGGAAGTAAATGGATACACAGTTGAATTTGATTATACTGGCGTTGAATTAGGTTTATGGCTAGATATTACAGTGAAAAGGGGTAACGAAGAGCTTTATATTAAAAAATGGGTTGAAAAGAATCAAGTTGATATATCTGTAATGGACTAAAATAATGAGGTGAAATTCTTGGTGATTTGCAATAAATGTAAAACTGAAAATGATGCAAATTCAAAATTCTGCAAAAACTGTGGTTGTGAACTTGCAAAAGAGGATATAGAAACAGTTGATGAAACTAATAAAGTTATAATGAAATCACAGATTGATACAATTTTTAATAAAGCAAAAGAATATATTGAGAAAACAAATGAGAATTCAATTTTAGAAACAAAGAAAGAGGAAGAAAAC
>CAZCOF010000023.1:0-18122 GCA_964500095.1 uncultured Oscillospiraceae bacterium | reverse complement strand
CAGAAGGTACACAAAAGACCTTCTTATACGACAGTAGTGTAAACGCTGCGGAGTTTAAATACACACCTGTAACAATCGTAGTAGACGAAAACGAAACGGTTGTTTCAATGACACTTTCTAAAAATATTTCTGTAAAAAATGCAGTAATACAGAGTGTCAATGGCGACGATAACGAAAATTCATATCCTTATATGGCAAGTCAGATTGAAAGACTCACCATTTTGGATGTAGAAGACGAGTATTCTGTAGCAGATGATGCTAAATTTTACTACAACGAATCACTCACAACAGGCAGTGTTGACTTAATCGGTAAGCCCGCAAGACTTGTAATAGAAAACGACGAAATCGTTTCTGTAGAATCATGGGATTTAGAAGAAGGCGGACTTATAACTGCAGTTAGTGCTGAACAGATAGTCTATACAAAAGGCGAAAAATCAAGCATCAAGCTCAATAAATTAGACGAGTATAAAAATGTAAGCGTATATATCGATGGAAAAAGTGCATACATTTCAGAAATCAAAACGAATTCAGTTTTCGATTACTGGGCATCAGGCAACAACTTGGTGATAGTTGTTTCAGAAGCAGTTTATGTTGATGCTTTTTTAAGTATCGGCAGCGACGAGCTTGAAATAGGCAGTTTGGCAGTATTAAAAGATACTGATGTATATTACAAGGCAAATTCAACAGGCTTTAAGAAAAACACGGGCTATCAGTCACTTTTGTCAAAGATTGTAAGAGTATACCTTGCACCTAACGGCAAAGCAAAATATGTAGAAGCCTTAGACGGTGCAGCGTCAACAAACAACGCATTCTTAGGCCTATTGATAGGTAAAGAAGTTGACAGATACGAAGATACAATAGTATCTGTAAAATTGATGAGATTCAAACCCGATGTAGAAGAAATCACAACAGAAATAAACGAAAGAACCCGTTTCTACGACGGAATTACAAGGGATTCTTTCTTAGCGTCTGCAAATCAGATTTCAAGCGAATACGTTTACGAATTTGAGCTAAGAGCCGACGGCAAAGTAGCGAGCGTTAAAAAAGCAACCTGGTACTCAGGATATGGTGCTACAGCTGAAACAGAAATCGGTACCACAGGCACATCGGTTGTCAACCACTTCCAGGAGCAACAAGAAGGTATAAAGGTAAACGAAAAAATTCTCTATATCAAAAATCAGCTCACGCTTGTTGACAGAGCTGATGGAAAACTAATGGCAAAAAATGTTAGCTACAGTTCCTTAGTTGGTTATTTTGCGAACTGTAAGCTTGCGTTCTTCGTACTTAGCAACAACAAGCTTTCATCATTACCTGATCTGATATTTGTGTATAGTTCAACAGATGCTCCAATGGAACTTTCATACTACCAATCAAGAAACGGTATCATCTATGAAAAATCTCGTATAGTAAACGAAGACGGAGATCCCTGTATCAAGGTAACAGGTCAGTTTGGTGCGGTTAGTAAAACACTTCAGCTGACGGAAGCACAGGCAGCAGGTATTACAGATTTATGCTTTATAACATATAAAGATGTTAGAACAATTGATAAAGACGATATTACTATAACACAAATCAAAGACTTAACAGTACCGTTTGATGAGTGGCCTGTAGCGGACAGTCTTACAGCAGCAGGCTGGCACAGAGGTACCGTTGAAACAATGGACGAATACAGACTTGGTATTACAGACGATAACGGCACATATGACGTAAACTTCTATGATTACGATGGTGCATACTTCTTAGAACTTGATATTTCAAACTCAAAGCCTGTAGTTGATGGCTCATCGGAAAGTGAGCTGAGCTACGGCGATCAGGTTTACTACAACTTGACAGCAGACGGTATAACAGGTGTAATTATAGTAAAAGAATAATTTGTTAAAAGCAGGGAGATTTTTTAATCTCCTTGCGAAATTGACAGTTGGAGAATAGGAGATAATTTAAAATGGCACAGGAAAAAATGTGGGCACTTTTAGTGCATTTGAGTATGAACTTTTGTTGGGGCTGGAAGAAAAAAACACCAAACGACAATCTTCCCTTTGACGATAAATATTGGGAAGAAATTTTGAAAAAATCAATCGATGCAGGCATAAACACAATCGTAATGGACTTGGGTGACGGCGTAAAATACGCTACACATCCCGAGATTGCATTGCCGACAGCCTGGTCAAGAAAAAGAGTACGTCAAGAAGTAAAAAGATGTAAGGATTTAGGTATTACACTTATTCCGAAACTCAACTTCTCAAAGGGTCACGATGAATGGATAGGCGAAGAATATCACAGAATGACATCAACGCCTACATACTACAGAATGACAAACGACTTAATCCACGAAGCGTATGACCTTTTTGATAAGCCTGAATATATTCACTTAGGTATGGATGAAGAAGATGCAAGACACGTAGCAGGAAGACCTTTGGCAATATTCAGACAAAAAGACCTCTACTGGTATGACTTAAATTATTTCTTAGACAGTGTTGCCGACACAGGAGCTAAACCCTGGATCTGGTCTTGCCCGTTGTTCAGACAAACTGAAGGCTATCAGGCAAATGTCGGTGTTGATGATGCTGTTATTTCACCCTGGTATTATCACGGTATCAAAGAAGAACACTATCAGCCTATCACATGCTGGCAGGATTATATCGACTACTACGCAAAAGAACCTTATAAGAGCATGAATCTTACTTATGTAGAAGAAGATCCGTATAATACAATGTGCAGAAGCAAAATGCTACCGTTACTCGCTGACGGATATAAATATATCCCGACAGTTTCAGCTTTCTATAACCACGAGTACAATGCGCTTGATTTAATGGAATACTTTAAAGACAACGCAAAAGACGAACAAATCTTAGGTTATATGACAGCACCCTGGGCAGAAATGCTCCCGACTGAAAACAGTATAGCTAAATTTGAAAAAACCTTCAGATGGTTTAAAGAAGCAAAAGAAAAGATTTATGGTTAATAGTTTGTGCTAAACAATAAAAATCCTAAATAAAAAATACATATTTTTCGGGAGAGTAACCATTCTCCCGTTTTTTTACAAAAATCAAATAAAAAAATAAGCTTGCATTTAACTAAGGAGTGTTTTTATGTATAATATAAAGGAACAACTAAAAATAACTACGGAAAGTAATGCTGCGGGTGCAGTTAAGCTTTTTTTGTCGAATCTTGCAGATTTTGACACAAAAAATCCTAAGCTTCGCACCTTTGCACTTGCTCAGCTTAAGCCGGGAGAAGAAGTAGAGTTTCATATACATGAAGGAGAATGTGAATATTACTATATAATTTCCGGAAATGCACTTTATAACGATAACGGTAGTTTAGTTGAGATTAAGCCCGGCACAGCGACATATACCCCGTCAGGCTCAGGTCACGGCATCAAAAATAACGGTGATGAAATGCTCGAATTTATTGCGTTGATATTGCTTGACTGATAGAATGGATGAGTAGTTAAAAGACACGAATGGAGTGATACCAATGGAAATAGGAATGGGAATTTATTCGGGAGTAGATTTTTTTGAAATGGTAAAAATTTTCAAAAAAGTTGGTGTAAAAAGAACCTTTATAGATTCAGAAAACCCTGAATTCGGCGATTTGATGAAGCTATATAAAGAAAATGGCATAATATGTGAAACACTTCATGCTCCGTTTAATAAAATAAATGATATGTGGAGTGACATTGAAGAAGTTGCCCAAAATATGATGGACAGATTAAAAGACGCAATTGATAAATGCCATAAATACAACATCCCTGTTGTTATAATTCATCTGTCAAGCGGAATGCCAATGCCTGAGATGAATGAAAAGGGAATAAAAAGATTTGAAGAAATCTTTGACTATGCTGATGAAAGAAATGTTAAAGTAGCATTAGAAAACCAAAGATATCTAAAAAACCTTGAATTTTTTCTTGAAAAATATCCAAACACTGGCTTTTGCTGGGATACAGGTCATGAATTTGCACTTAGCACGAATACCGATATAAAATATATGGAACGTTTCGGCAAAAGGGCAGTTGCACTTCATATTCACGATAACAGATGCGAATTTAATAAAGACGACCATCTAATACCTTATGATGGTAGTATTGATTTTGATTATGTAGCTAAGGCAATTGCAGAAAGCGGATATTCCGGAACGTTGATGCTTGAAATCACGAAAAACGCCCAAATGGACGCTATAAAACCATACGAAAATATGAGTAGTGAAGAATACATTCTGCGAGCATATAATGCGGTAAACAGACTGAATGACATAGTAAAAGAATATGTTTAAGAGGGTGTAAAATAGTGATGAAGTTTGTTCTTGTAAGACACGGATATAGTGAGCATTTAAAGAATCTGACAATATGGAAGTTATAAGGAGAATGAGTTATGAAATTATCAACAGCAACAAGCACAGTAGAAAGAGCATTCGGACTAAAAGGTGCTATTGATATGATAGCCGAAGCCGGTTTTGATGCAATTGACTTTTCTGCAGGCTTTGAAGAGTATCAGACAGATACATACAATAAAGAATACTACACAGAAATAAGAAAATATGCCGAAAGTAAGGGTGTGTGTTTTAATCAGGCACACGGACCTGACGGTTCGAGCTTTAAAAATGAAGAAGCAAATAAAAAACGCTATCAGGAAGTTATAACGACGATGAAAAACGCATCTTATCTTGGTGTGGAAACTATAATTATTCATCCTTGTCAGCATCTTAATTATTATATTGAAGGAAATCAAGAGCTCCTTTTTGAATACAATATGAAGTTTTATAAAAGCCTGATTCCGTACTGCGAAGAATACGGAATCAAAGTGGCGTTGGAAAATATGTGGCAGTATCCGAAGATGGTGAGCCACTCAACCTGCTCACGTCCTGAAGAATTTATAAGATATGTTGATGAATTAAACAGCACGTGGCTCGTTTCGTGTTTAGACTTAGGTCACGCTGTTTTGTGCCGTGAGCAACCCGATGAATTTATCAAAAAATTAGGTTCTCGTCTTACAAATCTTCACGTTCACGATGTTGATGGAACGAATGATTTGCACACGTTGCCGTACTTTGGTATAACGGATTGGGATTCGGTTATGGATGCTTTACGCGCAGTTGACTACAAGGGAGATTTAACGTACGAAGCAAACGGATTTTTAAAAGAAAAACCGCAAGAGCTTTTCCCGCATTATTTGAAGCTTATGGCATCACACGCACTACACTAAATATGTACGTTTGAAATTAAAAACAACGGCATATTAATCTGCCGTTTTTTTTATATGTTTTTTTTCTTCCGGAGAATGTCCATACTTTTTCACGTAGGTACGGTAAAATACGGAATAATCGTTAAACCCTGATAGGAATGCTGCCTCTGTCATCCTTTTTCCGCTTTTTTTCAACTCGTTAAAATGTGCAAGGCGTTTTTCTTTGATATATGTTTGTATAGTCAGTCCTGTGCGTTTTTTGAAAATTCTGCACAAATAATATTTTGATATAAAAAACCGCTCGCACAAAAAATCCAAAGTTAAATCATCCGTATAGTGTGAATTAATATAGTTAATTATTTTATTGATTGGCTTTTGGGCTTCGTCAGGCTTTTCATAATTGTGAATTATATTGATGTAATAGAGTATTTCAATTAAAAGACTTTTTGCTATAGGTGTATTAAGCTTTGTAAAATCTTTTGTAAAATCACGAAATCGCATAATTGCATCGTATAAACCTATATCACGTACAGTTTCTGCATTAATCTTATTTCCGTTTTCAGGCTTGGTATTAAAAAAAGCTTTTTCGTATTCGGTGCAGTTGTTTTCTGTAAAAAAATCAGGTGAAATCGTAATTGTAAGTCGTGAATATTTTGCATTGCTGTTGTGCCATACACGATGCATTTCGTGCTTTTTTATAATGATTATGTCATCAGGGTTTAGATTATAGATTTTTTCTTCTACGACGTATTTTGAATCACCTTCTATGAACATATATATTTCATAATTGTCGTGGCAGTGAAGATGATAATTTGAATTTGTGGAATCATAATCGCCGTATGTAATTAAAAAATTTAAATTTGACATAAGTAAATTTCACCTCGTGTTGCTATTATATCACATTTGGGCAATAGTTGCAATATAAAAGGCAATTATTGTATAGTAATATTGTTTTTATTTTGTTATACTTAATATAAACGATTCTATTATCAGGAGGTTAAAATATTATGAAAATTGCAATAATGACAGACGTTGAAGGCGTAGCAGGAGTCATAAACTCAACTGACTGGATTCATCCTGACAGTAAATATTATGAGCAGGCAAAAGTGCTTTTAACAGAAGAAGTAAACGCAGCAATCAGGGGTTTGTACGACGCAGGAGCAACAGAAACTGTTGTAATTGATGCTCATGGTCCTGGTGCGATTAATACAGTGCTTTTAGATAAACGTGCTCTTTACTCAAGAGGCTGGGATGTGACATATCAATTTGGTTTAAATGACGGCTTTGATGCGATTATCTGGGTAGGTCAGCACGCAAAAGCAGGAACAATGTTGTCTCATCTTACACACACAGGAACTTTTTATGTGTTAGAAGAAAGAATTAACGGTATGTCAGTAGGCGAATACGCTATAAACGCATTTGTTGCAGGTATGTATGGTGTCCCTGCTATTTTTGCTGCGGGTGAGCGTGCTCTAAAAGATGAAATTATGGAAATTACATCTTGGGTACATTTCGTTGAAGTAAAGCATGGCATAACGCGTGATAACGGCGCAAAATGCGATGCAGAAAGCTATGCCAAGCATAACTGGGGAGCAGTTCATCTTCATCCTGAGATTGCAAGACAAAGAATATATGAAGGAGCAAAAGCAGCACTTACAGATTTTATAAAAAATCCAGAAAAGTTCAAGCCTGTATGCCCCAAACCACCTTACGTGTTTGAGATATGGACGCGCACAAGAAAAGAATATCCTGCAGAAAAAATAGTAAAAAGACACGACACCGACCTTTTAAAAGCGCTAAATGGCGAGTACGAAATATATAAAGAGGGAACATACGAGCTTCCGTACGAATATAAAAAGCTTGACTAAACTGAAAGGAAAAATAATATGGAAATTGTAAAAAATAAAAAAGCATTGTGCGGAGTAGTATTGCCCGAAAATCCAACCGAAAGAGAAAAGTTTGCAAGTGCAGAGCTTATAAGATATATAGAAAAAATAAGCGGTGTTAAATTAGAAATAACACAAAACTGCAAAAACAAAATAGTAATTGGCGAACCGTCTAAAAACAAATATGCTAAAGAGCTTTTATCTCAGGAAGAGTTTGAAAAGGCAGTTCCAGGTCCTGAAGGATTTATAATTTATGCAAAAGGCAATAATCTTTTACTTGCAGGAAGCAGCAAAAATCCTAATGAGAACGAACGTGGAACGGTTTATGCTGTGTATGAATTTTTAGAAAAGTATTTAGGCTGTAGCTTATCTGCTTATTGCAAATCAGGTGTCAATGCGGGAGAATACATTCCTGAAAAGGACACAATTGTAGTTGACGATGTTAAGTACGTCAAAGCATCAGCAGACATATCATACAGAACAGCAATTGTACAGTATGATGCCTGGGCGGCAAACCCGAACCACGAGCTTAACATTCCCTTTTTAGACTGGTTATGCAAAAACAGATATAACAGAATTCTGACGTGGTCAAGCATATATGAAACATTCAAAAAGAACGGAATGTTAGACGAAGCTTTAAAAAGAGGCCTTTTGTTCAGTGTAGGTCATCATGAGACTATAAGATTGTTCTTACCGCACGACGGAAATGAATATTTCCCCGAAAAATATTATGAAACACACCCGGAATTCTATAAGCTTTTAGCAGACGGCACACGCCATTATATGAAAAAAGGAAATTTTGGCGGTCAGTTTATTTTGTGTGCAAGAAATAAAGAGGCAATAAAAACCTTTGCACAAAACATTATCACATGGCTTGACAAAAATCCACAGGTTGATATAGTAACGCTCTGGCCAAATGATGGAAGAGCAGACGGATGTCAGTGTGAAGAGTGCTTAAAACATACAAAAACGGCAAACTATACGTATTTTGTTGATGAAGTTTCAAAAATTGTAAATGCTAAAAAGCCGGATGTTTTGCTTGACCAGATTGCGTATGTTGATATTGTCAATTGCGAAAGCGAAAAGATTTCACCTACTGTTTTAATAGATATGTCAACATGGCACACAAAGTATGGTCTTAGAACAGTCGGAAAGCCTGACGGTAGTTGCCTTAACGATACTCCGTATGAAGAATGCTTGCTGTCATGGCAAGCTTCAGGTGCAAGTGTAGTATATTACGATTATTTTATGGGTAACTACGGTGCGATGCAAAGGTGGATGCCGATAGCGGATGAAATGCAGGCTATATGTAAACGTTTTATTGAAAAAGGTATTTTAGGTCTTGGAACACAGATTGAGTGTTTTAATATGTGGAATAATATTTTTAATTTCTACGCATACGGAAGAACAGCTTACGATACGAGCCTTTCGCTAAGTGATAATTTAGATGAATTCTGTAAGATATTCGGCGGCGGTGCATCTATGCTAAAGGAAATTATTCTTATGGGCGAGGAGATCGTTGACGGTCAGGAAAATATTCAGTTTGCAAGCGAACATCTCATTAAAAATATAAATAAAGAAAAGGTGTATGCCCTTTATGATGAGGCACTTGACGCAGCTGGCTCAGTTTATGCCCGAAATAACATAAGAATGATGAGAATGGTGTTCAGATATTCTGACTTAGAAGTTATGAGCGAAAAGCTTGATGTTCCGGGTCCTTCTACAATCTCAAAAGCGGCAGACAGCACAGGTGAGATTTGGTATATGCACGAAAATTTCGGAAGTTATTTAATAGAGCAGGAGGGATACGGTATTGCATTCGCTGTAAAAAAACGTTCGGATGCAGATTATTCGCCCGATGAGGATTGGTACGAATTTGAATAACATTATAAAATCAGTTTTTTGTATAGCAGTGTGGATAATTAAAGAAAGGAAAACAATCATATGAAAATGACATTTCGTTGGTACGGAAACGATGACCCCGTGACTTTGGATAAAATAAGACAAATTCCCTGTATAACAGGCGTCGTAACAGCTGTTTATTCAGTACCTGTCGGAGAAGTGTGGCCGCAAGAAGAAATAGAGAAAATGAAGGCATTGGCAAACGCCAAAGGTCTTGCGATGGAAGTTATTGAATCTGTTCCTGTACACGAGGATATAAAACTGAAAAGAGGCAATTTTAAGCTTTATATTGAAAATTACAAAGAGAATATAAGAAGACTTGCAAAAGCGGGTGTCAAGTGTATTTGTTACAACTTTATGCCGGTTTTTGATTGGACGCGTTCACGCCTTGATCATCCGCTTGCGGATGGTTCTAATGCCTTAGTATATTATAAAGATGATGTAGACAAGATGGACCCGACAAAAATGACTCTGCCGGGTTGGGACGCTTCGTATTCACCTGATGAAATAGGCGAACTTATTGCTGAGTATAAAAAGCTCGGTGAAGAGGGGTTGTGGAAAAACCTTGAATATTTTATAAAAGAAATCATACCTGTTGCAGCAGAATGTGATGTGAATATGGCGATACATCCGGATGATCCGCCGTGGTCAATTTTTGGTATTCCGCGAATTATCACAAATGAAGAAAATATAGACCGTTTTTTATCACTTTATGATGATGTTCATCATGGCTTGACCTTGTGCAGTGGTTCTTTAGGTTGTGCAAAATTTAATGATTACACAGCAATGGTGAAAAAATACGGAGCAATGAACAGAATTCATTTTGCCCACGTTCGAAACATTAAAATATTAGATGATGGCTCCTTTGAAGAAAGCAGTCACTTATCCGAATGTGGTTCTTTAGATGTAGTAAAAATCCTAAAGGCGTATCATGATTGTGGTTTTAAGGGATACCTTCGCCCCGATCACGGCAGAATGATTTGGGAAGAAACAGGCAAGCCCGGATATGGTCTTTACGACAGAGCTTTGGGCGCTATGTATATAGCCGGTATCTGGGAAGCTTTAGAAAAAAATTAAAGGAGATGAAAACAATGAAATTACCCTTTAAAATAGACTTAAGTAATAAAGTAATCGTAATTACCGGCGCAGGCGGCGTGCTTTGCTCTATGTTTGCAGAAGCCCTTTTAAAAACCGGAGCAAAAATTGCACTTTTAGACCTGAATGAGGCTGCCGCAAAGGAAGTAGCCGAAAAAATCACAAAAAGCGGCGGTATTGCAAAAGGATACAAATGTAACGTTTTAAACAAAGAAAGCATTGAGAGCGTTCATCAGGAAATACTTATAGACTTTGGCAGCTGTGATGCTTTAATAAATGGTGCAGGTGGAAACAATCCAAAAGCAACTACTGACGATGAATATTTTTCGGCAGAAGATATTGGAAGCGTAAAAACCTTCTTTGACCTTGATCAGGAAGGTGTGGAATTTGTATTCAACCTGAATTTTTTAGGAACACTTCTTCCTACTCAGGTTTTTGCAAAAGATATGCTCGAAAAAGATGATGCAAGTATTATAAACATTTCAAGTATGAATGCATACACTCCGCTTACAAAAATCCCTGCATATTCAGGTGCAAAAGCTGCTATATCTAACTTTACCAAGTGGCTTGCTGTTTACTTTTCAAAAACAAACATCCGCTGTAATGCTATTGCCCCCGGATTTTTTGTAACGAAGCAAAATGAAAAGCTTTTGTTCGGTGAAGATGGTACACCAACAGCAAGAACTCAAAAAATCCTTAAAAATACTCCGATGGAAAGATTCGGAAAAGCTGAAGAGCTTATAGGAGCGCTACTTTTTCTTTTGTGCAAGGATGCGTCAAGCTTTATAACAGGAACGGTAATTCCTGTAGATGGTGGATTTTCGGCATATAGCGGCGTTTAAGTTATCTTTTTAATTACTTTAAGGAGCTAATAATGATGATTTTAAAAAAAGAACTATTAGATATAAAAATTTTACAAACAAGAAACGAAATGGGAAAAGTTGCAGCTTATGATATTTCAAACTGCATAAAAGACATTCTCTTAAAAAAAGATGAAGTAAATATCATTTTTGCTGCAGCTCCATCACAAAATGATGTTCTTGGTTGTCTGTGCAAATCTGATGTGGATTGGAGTAGGGTGAATGCGTTCCATATGGACGAATACATAGGATTGCCCGCTGATGATCCCCAATGTTTTGGCAATTTTTTGAAAAAAGCAATATTTGACATCGTGCCTTTTAAGTCAGTAAACTATATAGATTCATCTGCAAGTGATATAGAAGCTGAATGTGAAAGATATGCAAAAATTCTGCAAGAAAAACCAACCGATATTGTAATTATGGGAATAGGAGAAAATGGGCATATAGCATTTAACGATCCCCACGTTGCTGATTTTTGCGATAAAAAAGTGGTAAAACCTGTTGAACTGGATGATGTTTGTCGTATGCAACAGGTAAATGACGGATGCTTTGAAAAAATCGAGAATGTTCCAAAAAGTGCATTAACTCTTACAATTCCGACATTAATGAAAGCAAAATATCATTTTTGTATAGTCCCCGCAAAAACCAAAGCAGACGCAGTAAAAAGAACACTCTATGGTGATGTTTCAAAAGAGTGTCCCGCTACGATTCTCAGAACGAAAATAAATTCTGTTTTGTACTGTGATGCTGATAGCAGCGCGTGCATTAATCCGGAAGATTTTCAATGTTATGAAAAAAATATGTAATTGCCAAAAGGTCGGCACATCCGCCGGGTGAAAGGTTCATTTTTATGAACCTTTCATCCATTTTTTTTACTTCATCAATAGAAAGCTCAGAGTCTTTTTTTAGAAGTGATGACGCATAATCGGCTGCGTATTTTGCACCTTTTTCACCGCCGCGATGATAAAGATTTGTGTCTTTTATGTTGCCAATAAGATTGAGTAGGGTTAAAACCCCTGCGTTGTTTTCGTTATAGCCATTTTTTAGTGCGTTTATGTAAGTTGGCAGAGCGATGTCGGTAACTGATGAAAAGCCTGATAAAACTTCACCGCGAATGCCTGTAATTCCCAAACTCTGATAGTAGTAGCCGCCTGCAGTAGATATGTCAATATTTTTAAAATCCATTTTTATCGCAGATGATGAGATTAAAGAGCACATATTTACAATTTCTTCTATACTCTTATACGGCACGTCTGCTGTCCAAAGCCGTCCGATGGCGGCACATATAATACCCAAAGAATAGATTATACCCTTGTGGGTATTAACGCCGTTTGTTGCAGCATACATTGTTTTTTCGGCACATAATCCTTCTGATTTTAACAATGGAAAAACTTCGCAGGGTGAAATTTTTGAGGTTCTCTCGCCGATTGAAAAGCACTCGGCAAAATAAGGATACAAAGCATCAGCACTCTTAATAAAAGTATCTAAGCTCATATCGGTGTGACTTCCGTTGTTGTTACGGTCAACTAAACCGGGCTTTGGTGTGGTTCTTACTTCCTGAATAAGGCTTTTTACGGCAAAGTCTGCCGTTAAGCTTTTATCGTATTCTTTAAAATAATCGTATATTATTTTGTTCGTTGCAGCTTCTAACTCTTCTAAAGAATGAATCCGCCCTGCAGCACATTCACGACCTGAAGCACCGCAGACGATACAAGTGCGCAAATCCTTTCGGGAGAGCTTGTTTTCGTCTGTATCAATCACGTCCATATCAAAAAGTCTGCCGAGTTTGTTCTCATCTTCTATGGATGTGCATATCTCTTTTAGCTTTTTAGCGGGCATATCTACGCACAAATATGCTTCGCAGCCCGTATCGTAAATGTTGATATCGCATAAAATGATTTTATCATTCGGTATTAAGCCTTTTATTCTTTTTAAACCTATATCAAACGCTCGCTCAATTAATGGCGAGTTTTTTTTCGGACCTGCAATATTCATTGTAAATGAAATAATGGGCTTATTATATGTTTTTAGCAGCTGTTTTTGTGTTTTTGCACGTTTTTCCCGTGCTGTGAGCATTTGTGACAGCGTAATTTCTGACATTTAAATCAGTCCTTGTGTTTAAAGAGAGTTCATAATAGTTGGTAACTGTTTTTCTTTTTGCATATCAAGTTTTTTAAGGTTGGTTTCTGCATTTTTACCCACGCAACCGACTAAAAGATAGCGATTGTTGAATCTGTCATAAATAAAGTGATTGAGCAGGTGAAAATTTTCAATAATACCTGTATGACTGACGTGAATTCTGGGGCCTGTACAATAGTGTGTTCTTCCGCCGACTGAGATGTGAGTGTTGTCAATATACGTAACGGGAAGATTTTCTTCTATCATTTTATTTACATCTTTTTCCAGTGTCGGAATGTCAAAATCCGGCTTTTTATCGGGAAATGTAATAACAAAGCCGTGCTTTACGTCATCGTGACCGCAACGCTTCATATCTTCTTCGGGCATACACAATTCGCATAAGTCTTCTGCTGTATGTGCCATCAATCTATATGAAATTGACTCAAAAACCTTGTCGCGTATTTCCTGTGGTTCAGGACCGAAAAGTGTCGGTCTTGATATAAGTATCTGCTCGCCAATGCCTATAATCAGGTTTGCGTTAAATCCGAGCAACGGATATATAAGGTCAAAATGCTCAACAATTACACGCTTGCCGTTTTGTAAAGCTTGTGTGATTGCATCAGCCAATACGCTCATTTGCGTAAAACCGTTTTCAAAACGGACATCTAAGTGATACGTATGCGGAGAAAAATATCCGTCGTCCTGATCTAAAATAGGAAGCGGACGGACATAAACGCCGTCATCGTCGTTAGTAAGCTCAAGACCGGGAAACATACCGCGTAATAGGGCGCTTTTTCCCGAGCCTGCATCGCCTATTACTCCTATTAGCTTATCAAACGGAGAAAGATAGAGCTGTGCAAGCTGCATACCGAGTGCGTACATTCTCTGGTGACCTCTCGGTGCAAAGTAACTGCTTAAATTATGGCTTTTTTGACGTTCCTGCATAATAATGTCCTCACTTATATAAGATTTTTTTCAACTAAATAATCAAATGTTGTAGCCGGTACTAAAGCTTTTACCGACTCAAAGTTTTCTTCTTTTATCAGTTTTCTTACCTTGCTTGCACTCACGGGTGAAGCGAAAAGTTCAAGTCTTGGGATTTCTTTTATCTCGATTCCTTTTGCGGGGAGATGCTGCTTTAATGCCTTGTTATACAAATCAGTTGCACAAGATAGCGGTTCTGTCCCTAAATATCGCTTAGTTATCAAAAATTTCGGAGCATAATACTTTGTAAATATTTCAATATCCAAAAGACAGTGTATTTCTTCGAGCTTATCCCGTTCTTTTAAGAAATAGTCAGGAAATGTAGCAGAAGATATAAGATATGGACCTGTCGGCAGTACGGTTACGTTTTTTAAGTGATTTGAACCCCTTAACACTATTTCTAAGCGGTCTTTGTATGAAAATTCGCTTTTGTCTTCTGACACTAAAAACACATACAAATGGTCACATTCTTTTGCGGCAGTTTCTACTAAATACTGATGCCCCAATGTAAACGGATTACAATTCATAACGATTGAGCCGATATTGTCTGATACGTCACATTTTCTTAAACTGTCTAAAAATTTACTTATTCCGTCTTTTTTGTTCTCCATAAGTAAAACTGTATCAGTTTTTGCTACAGGATAGAAAAAAAGCGATGAAAAAATATCTTCGTTTTCGGGCTTTGTGTATAAAAACAAGTGACTTATCCCGTCAGAAAACGCATCCTGACGAAGTGTTGTTATAAGCTTTGCGGTTAAATTTTCGCCTTGTCTGCTTTCTGATACAGCGATGCATTTTAATAAGTTATCCTTTCTGGAGCCTGCAGCAATAAGCACGTCTTTCTCCCATATAAGCACAGTTTTATCTGCGGATAAATCAGGTGTAAGTCCTGCTTCTTCCAAAAAGCTTTTCCATATATTCAGTTTATTTGTATCAAGATTAGATAAACACTCAATATACATAGGCAATTCCTTATTCATCTTTAATTAAATTCATTATACCATAAGTAAAAATGCTTGCTTGCAAGGGCATTTTTACGCAGCCGTCAATGTTGCAGATGTGCGTAGCACATCAGGGCAGCGGTGCTGCCAAGGATTGCGAAGCAAGACTGTCTGCATACATTATACCATAATAATAAAGAAAGTGTAAAGAAAAAAATAAAAAACACATTGCCTTTTTAATAAATATGTTATATAATAATGTCAAAATTGATATATAACATTTGTTTATAGGTAAAAGGAGATGCATAAGAGTGGACATTTTAAAATGTGCGTCAGCAGGAACATTAGAGTCGAGCGACGTATATGTTGAAATCGAGCCGTCAGCAGATGGTCTTTTAATCGACCTTGATTCGGTTGTTATTGAACAATTCGGAGAAAAAATAAAGCAGGTAGTTTGTGAAGTATTTGAAGAACAGGGAGTAGAAAATGCCACCGTTCGTATACAGGATAAAGGTGCGTTGGAATGTGTAATCCGTGCCAGAGTAGAAAGTGCAATTTTGCGCGGAAGGGGAGATTTATAATGCGTCGCAGTATGTTATTCTTACCGGGAAATAACCCCAATATGCTCATTAACGGTAATTGTTTAGGGGCTGACGCTGTTATCTTTGACTTAGAAGATGCGGTTTCTCCTGACGAAAAGGACGCGGCAAGAATTTTGGTTCGCAACACTATTCGTTATATGGACTTTTCGGGGTGTGAGATAATTGTCCGTATCAATTCTGTGGACAGCGAATACTGGAAAAAAGATTTAGATGAAATTTTGCCCGAAAAACCCGATATGATACTACTTCCGAAAACATCGACAACACAGGATGTTAAAACAGCAGATGAATATATGTCTGAAGTAGAAAAAAGGTGTAATTTAGACAATAACACAGTTTCTTTAATGGCTTTAATCGAAACGGCTTTAGGTGTAGAAAACGCTTTTAACATCGCAACGGCATCAGTTAGATTAAAGGCACTGTTTTTAGGTGCAGAAGACTTAACCGCAGATCTTCAGTGTAAAAGAACCAAAGAAGGAAGAGAAATAGAGTATTCAAGACAGCGACTCGTTGTTGCAGCCCGTGCTGCAGGAGTTGACGTGTATGATACACCGTTTACAGATGTAAATGACGATGAGGGGATAATAAAAGATGCATCGCTCGCCAAAAGTCTTGGCTTTAGCGGAAAAGCTTCGATTTCTCCAAGACATATTGATGCGATAAACGATGCATTTACACCTACATCAGCTGAGATAAACTATGCTTATGAAGTTATGGATGCAATCAAATTAGCAAAAGAGTTAAAAAAAGGAGCTATCGCACTACACGGGAAAATGATTGATGCTCCGATTGTAGCAAGGGCTAAAAAAACATTAGAAACAGCAAAACTGTTGGGGTTGGATAGAGGTGAGTGCAATGAATAAGTTAGTAAAATCAATCCGTGAAGCGGTTGCTTTATCAGGATTACGTGACGGTATGACTGTATCATTTCACCACCATCTTCGCAACGGTGACTATGTATTAAATATGGTTATGGAAGAAATCGCAGCGGCGGGTATTAAAAATTTAACTGTAAATGCAAGCTCGCTTTTTGACGTACATAAACCACTTATTAAACACGTAGAAAATAAAGTTGTTACAGGTATTTCAACAGACTATATGGCAGGCGGTATAGGACGTTTCTTCTCAGAAGGAATAATGGATGCACCGGTGCAGTTTCGTACACATGGCGGACGTCCTAATGACATATATTTAGGTAGAACTCCGATTGATGTGGCGTTTGTTGCAGCACCTGCGGCAGACCCGATGGGTAACTGCTCGGGAAAATACGGAAAATCAGCCTGCGGTAGCTTAGGCTATGCCTTTGCTGATGCAATGTATGCAAAAAAGACTGTAGTCATTACCGATAACTTAATCCCTTATCCCTTACAGGATGCTTCAATAACAGAAGAATATGTAGATTATGTAGTAAGTGTAGATGCAATAGGCGACCCTGCGGGCATAGTTTCGGGTACTACAAAAATTACGCGTGACCCCGTAGGTCTTGTTATGGCTGAAAATGCTGCTAAGGTTATAAAAGCATCAGGTCTTTTAAAGGACGGATTTTCGTTCCAGACAGGTGCAGGCGGCGCGTCATTAGCTGCTGCAAAGTTTTTAAAAGACATAATGCTTAAAGAGAAAATCGTAGGCAGTTTTGGTTTAGGCGGTATTACAGGCTATATGGTTGATATGTTAAATGCAGGGTGCTTCCATAATTTATTAGATGTACAGTGCTTTGATTTAGAAGCGGTTGAGTCGATACGTGATAACCCCGCTCATCAGGAAATTTCAGCAACGAGATACGCTTCCCCTGGAAGGAGCAGCGCTGTTGTAGATTCTTTAGACGTAGTAATACTTGGTGCTACCGAAATAGATACAGACTTTAATGTAAACGTTCATACAAATTCAAATGGCTACATTATGGGCGGTTCGGGAGGTCACAGTGATGCGGCTGCGGGTGCTAAGCTTACGATGATTATCGCACCGATGATGCGTGCAAGACTTCCTATTGTTACAGACCGAGTGACTTGTATATCAACACCAGGTGACAGCATAGACGTTTTAGTAACACAGGGAGGCATTGCAGTTAATCCTAAAAATAAAGAGCTTAAAGAAAGATTAATAAATGCTGGACTTCCTATTGTAGATATAGCTGGATTAAAGGAAAAGACAGAGCGTATCACAGGAACACCGCAAAAAATCCAAAAAGGTGACAGAGTAGTGGCAGAAGTTATAGGCCGTGACGGAAACCTTTTGGATAAAATATATAACGTACCAAAAAAATAATAAAAAGGAGAGTTTATATGAGAGAAATAGACGCTTTAAAAATCACAGAGACAGTAAAAAAGCTTTGTATCGATGCAAACTGTCATTTAAGTGGTGATATGAAAGAATGTATAAATAAGTTTTGTCAAGAAGAACCTTGGCCGCAGGCAAAGGAAATTTTAGAAAGAATAGTTGAAAATTATGAAATTTCTGATGAAAACAACCAACCGATATGCCAGGATACAGGCGTTGCTTGTGTATTCTTAAAAATCGGTCAGGATGTGCATATAACAGGCGATTTAACTGAAGC
>CAZCOF010000022.1:0-18868 GCA_964500095.1 uncultured Oscillospiraceae bacterium | reverse complement strand
TGCAACGAATATTTTTTCTTTTGAAGCTTTTAGTGTTTCTGATATTGCTTTTTTCTTTGATTTTTCTGAATTGAAAAGATACGTTGGTGCAACTAAAATGTTCGCACCTGCTTCGATATGTGATGAGAATTCATCACATATCGAAACTCCGCTATCAAAAATAAAAGCAGGAAGCAATACGTTTGATTTAATTATCTGTTTAAACTGATTTCTGTTAATGAGAGACGCCTCCTATTTTGTTTCGTTGTATTTTTCTTCTATAAAATCTATAACATCTTTTACGCTCTTTTTAGCAACAATGCTGTTTCCTTTTCCATCGACTAAAGCTAAATAGTTCCTGTCATCAATACTGACAAATGAGACCGTACAGGTTGTTTTGTCGTTTCTTGTGTACTTTATTGTCACATCGGCAGAAGCAACAGGCTTTGCGTTGACGTCGACACTGTTAAAGCTAATACTTATGATGTTTTGATACACTTTTGTAAATATGTCTTTGTCGATTTTTTTGCTGTTTATAAAGCGTTCTTCACCTGATATTTTAAGGTCAAAGCTTTTATCAGTTGTTTTTACTTCAACTGTGCTGATGTTTTTGATATTTTCCAAATGAACAAGTCTGCTCATTAAATCGATATACGCAACATCTAAAAAAGCAAGACTCTGCGTTGATGCAATATATACTGTAGCGTAATTATCCACCTTAAAAAATCTATAACCATCAGTTTCTTTACCAAATGTAAACTTTTGAGTTACACTGCCTGTGGTTATGGTTAATGTCGCATAAGGACTCGTTAATCCGTATTTAGATAAATCTTTGGGATTTGCTTCTGCTACCCCGTTTGCGGTAAAATCCTTTAATGGTGTTAAAACATCGTTTGATAACACTACGCTGTTTGCATCGGCATATACAGGTTTTGTCATTTTCCATAATAAGCTTTCAGTTTCGCCGTTTTGTTCGCTTATGGATTTTAACTCGATTTCTGTATTGCCCGACTTTACTAAACTTATATAAGACAAACTTTCATAGTTTGTGGTATCAATCGCCAGAATGCCTTTATCTATAAAAGCTGTGTATTCGGGAACTAAGTTGCTTATGCCGTAAGCACTCTTGATGTAAACCTTATCTTCGTCAGCGAGCTTTATATAACTTCCCGAGCTGTCGATGGTTTCCTTTCCTATTTGCACTACTTTTTCTGTTCCGTCTTTTAAGACAACAGAAATTGTTGCTTTTGGCTCTGAAAAACCGTAAAGCGTTGCATCTTCATTATTTTCTGTTACTAACTTTTCAGCATAAATGTACGAACACGAGCTTACTAAAGATTGTAACGCCTGTTTGTTAATTTTTAAATTTTGAGAGTCGCTCAAGGTTAAATTGCTCCCATCTTTTGAAACAGTGTATGAGCTTTCCTGAGTTGAAACGCTTATTTTTATAATGTCGTCTGTTGATATACGCAAAACATCAATGTATTCTACAGTTTGATTATCAGGTGTATCAATTTGCTCTTCTTCGCTGTCGGGTAGATTCTTAACAATAATAAGTCCACCTGCCAAAAGTGCTAAAACAATTAAAATAATTATAATGTTTTTATATAATTTCATAAACAAAACCCCTTATTTTAATTTAAAATACAACTATTTTATTTTACTACATTTTTTACTAAAAGTAAAGGGATTTAACAAAAAAAGAAACTGCTATGCAGTTTCTTTTCTATATTTTACCCGTCTTTCTTTTCTTTTTAGAGCGAGTTCATATTCTGCTCGTTCTTCGTCGGTTTCCAATACGAGATTTGGTATCGGCGTTGGTTTATCGTTTTCGTCTAATGCAACCATTAATAGATACGCCGTATTTATAAGCTTTTTGTCACCGTTTAATTCTTCTACGAATGTATCTACCCTTACTTCCATAGATGTTTTTCCTGCATAAGTGATTTTGCCCGATATTATCAGGGTATCGTTTGCATACGCAGGTTGTTTGAACTCAAGCATATCGACTACCGCAGTCGTAACATTTCGCTCGGAATGTCTTCTTGCAACTACCGCTGCAACAATGTCTATCCACTCCATCAGCTGTCCGCCAAAAAGTCTTGAATATCCGTTTAAATTTCCTTGAGTTAATATTTGTACCTGTTCTGCGTAAGAATCAGAAACTCTTTTTTCTCTCATACGTCACCTCAGTCTAAAAATAAATTCATATACACGTTCTCATCTTCTTGTGAAAAGCCGTAAACCACAGGCTTTATCACACCCTGTAAAGTGCTTTTACTTGACAGGAGATAGTGTATTTTCTCTGCCTTAAAATATTCTTTTATACTTTTGCTTACCTTTATAATTTCATTGTCGCTTGCTGTAGTTTCCTTTACGATAAGTGTGTTGTTGTGCTTTGTTAAAACAAAGTAGTGCACGTTGCCGTCTATATCGATTTTTTTTACTGTTTCACCGATTTTTAACATATAGCTAAGTGCATACTTTTCCCAGCCTACTGAGTTTTTGAAAGCTCTAGACCGCATATCATAAAACTCATCTTCTGTTATATCTTCCAGCTTAAAGATTTTGTGATAAGAAAAGCTCGTTGCATCAACATCTTTTAAGCTGTACATTTTGTTCAAGCCAATTCTTTGATAGAATTCGGCAAGTTTATCATTTGCAGGATGTAAACCAAACAAATAATTATTTTTGTCGGCATACTCCTTGATTTTACCAAGCATAATCTTACAGATATTCTTCCCCCTGAATTCGGGAAAAACACCTATTGCATAGCCGTATAAAAACACTTTATCCCCCAAAGAACGTTTCAGGAGATGCACAACGCCTGCAACACTATCATCAACTGTTGCAACTAAGGTTTGTTCGGGTATAAACATATTTACAAAAAACATATCGATATAGTGCATTTCGTCACCGAAACATACCTGCCACAGCTTTTTTAATGTAGACACGTCGTTTTGTTTTGCTTGTCTTAATTTGATATTTTCCATATTATTTCAGTCCATAAAAAGCACGGTATGCCTTATAAGTCATATAAATATCAAGCTTTGATGCAATTTCACACGGTGCGTGCATAGATAAAAGCGGTGTTCCGCAATCTAAGACTTCGATATCTAAGTTTGCAACATACTGAGCTATTGTACCGCCGCCACCGTGATCAACTTTACCTAATTCGCCTAACTGCCACAAAACATTATTATCATTAAAACATTTACGGATTTTTGATACAAATTCTGCGTTTGCGTCCGATGTGTCATATTTGCCGCGTGCTCCTGTGTATTTTGATACATTTATTCCGTGTCCTATATATGCTGAATTTAAAGCATCACTTACTTCAGGGTAATTCGGGTCAAACGCTGTTGTAACATCAGCCGAAAGGCAATAAGAGTTTCTGAAAGTTTCAAGCTTCATCAGTTCGTTGTACCCTGATTTAATCTTAGAAATAAGCAAAGCTGTTGCGTATTCAAAAGCAGCACCCTTCATACCGGTGTTGCCCATTGAACCGATTTCTTCTTTATCTATCAAAACGCAAGCTGTTGTTCTGTCGGGGTTTTCGTTTTCTATCAAGGCTTTTAAGGCAGTATAAACACACACTCTGTCATCGTGAGCATAAGAGCCTATCATACTTCTGTCGATACCTACATCACGAGCTTTCATAGTCGGTACAGCTTCTATTTCCGCGGTTGAAAAATCTTCTTCTGTGATGCCGTATTTTTCGTGCAATAACGTCATTACAGATGTTTTTAACTTATCCTTTTCACAATCTGCTGTTGTGCTGCCGATAATTATATTTAAACCTTCACCTTCAAAACAATCCGCCATTTTCTTTTGAACCTGGTCTTTTGCAAGATGCGGAGCTAAATCACTGATATAAAAAACAGGGTCAGCATCATCTTCGCCGATGTTTATTTCAACACAACTTCCGTCTTTTTTATAAACTACACCAATTAAAGACAACGGAATGGTTATCCATTGGTATTTTCGCAAACCGCCATAATAATGCGTCTTTAAAAGCGCTAAATCACCTGACTCATATAAGGGATTTGCTTTAATATCAATACGCGGTGCGTCTAAATGAGCAATAATAAAGTTTATACCCTTTGTTATATCTTCTTTTCCGATTACTGCAAGAAAAACTGCTTTATCGCGATTGACAAAATAAACCTTATCGCCTTGTTTTAAACTTTCTTTACTGTTTAAGTCAACAAATCCATTTTCTTTTGCTGTTTTAACGACATTTTTTACCGCTAAACGTTCTGTTTTGCTTGCATCGATAAAAGTCTTGTAATCTTCGCAAAAATCAAATATGTCGCTTTTTTGATTGTCTGCAATCGTTTCCCAACCGTTTTTGTTTTCTTTGAGTAAATTTATCATAATCTATCTCCAATTATTAATTTTTCTTATCAAAAAAACCTTTCGATTTGCCCTTAGATGTAGTCATTCCCGCAAATTCTTTTAACAGTTCTTTTTGTTTGTTCGTCAAATGCTTAGGAACTGTAATGTTTACCATAACATACTGGTCACCGCGACCGTTTCTTTTAAGATATGGTACACCCTTGCCTTTAAATCTGAAAACCGTTCCGGGTTGTGTTCCTTCGGGAATTTCATATTTTACATTTCCGTCTAAGGTCGGAACTTCAACAGTTGCACCAAGTGCAGCTTCTGCAAAGCTAATATCCATCTTATAGGAAATATCATATCCGTTTCTTTCAAAAATTTGACTTGGCTTTACGTAAACTGATACGTATAAATCACCATTCGGTGCACCTTGTTCTCCTGCATTTCCCTGACCTGATAATGATATTGTCTGTCCGTCGTTGATACCTGCAGGAATTTTAACCTTAATTTTTCTTGACTTTTTTACTCTGCCCTTACCTGAACATTTGTTACAAGGTTCTTTAGCTATTTTACCTTTGCCGCCACAGGCAGAACACGTTGTAACTGACTGCATATTACCTAAAATAGTACGTTGTGTCGTAGTGACTTGACCACGACCGCCGCAAACTGAGCAGGTCGTGACTTCAGTTCCCGGTTTTGCACCGCTTCCACTGCAATCCGGACATTGTTCTATTCTGTAAAGGCTGATTTCTTTCTCACAACCAAAAGCCGCTTCTTCAAATGTAACGCTGACTTCCGCTGAAACGTTCGAACCACGCTGCGGTCCGCGACGTGTACTTCTGCTTCCGCCAAAACCTCCAAAACCGCCAAAAATATCCCCGAAGATATCCCCCATATCAAAACCGCCAAAACCGGCACCATATCCGCCGGCTCCGCCGCCGAAGTTGGGATCTACACCTGCGTGTCCAAACTGGTCGTAACGCGTGCGTTTTTCTTTATCTGACAAAATTTCGTAAGCTTCGCTCACTTCTTTAAATTTCTGTTCTGCTGTACTGTCATCAGGATTTAAATCCGGATGATATTTTTTTGCGAGTTTTCTGTATGCCTTTTTTATATCGTCATCACCGGCAGTTTTAGAAACACCTAAAACCTCATAAAAATCTCGCTTCTCTGCCATAGTTATCACCCTTTATATAATCACCCAAAACCCATAGCAAAAGCTATGGGTTTTTGATGTTAAATTTATTATTCTACTTCTTCAAAATCAGAATCAACTACATTATCAGCTGTAGCTCCCTGAGCCGCCTGAGTTGGATCTTCTGCACCCTGCGGATTCTGGTTTTGAGCTGCCTGATAGATTTTTGAGCTTACTTCATAGAACTTCTTAGACAAATCTTCCGATGCTGTTTTAATTGCTTCAATATCTTCGCCTTTTAGCTTTTCTTTTAAGTCGTTAATTAATCCTTCTAAGGCTGTTTTATCAGCTGCATCTAATTTATCGCCTAATTCCGCAATTGATTTTTCGCTCTGGTATACTAAAGAATCTGCGTTGTTTCTTGTATCAACTGCTTCTTTCTTTTTCTTATCTTCAGCCGCAAACTGTTCAGCTTCTTTTACAGCTTTATCGATTTCTTCGTCTGATAAGTTCGTGTTTGCTGTAATTGTGATATTCTGTTCGTGACCTGTACCCATATCTTTTGCTGATACGTGAACGATACCGTTTGCGTCAATATCAAATGTTACTTCGATTTGTGGAACTCCTCTGGGTGCTGACGGAATACCGTCTAAGTGGAAACGACCTAATGTTTTATTGTCAGCCGCAAATTCTCGCTCACCCTGCAAAACGTGAACTTCAACACTTGTCTGCCCGTCTGCTGCTGTTGAGAAAATCTGAGATTTTTTAGCAGGGATTGTTGTGTTTCTGTCAATAAGCTTTGTAAATACGCCGCCAAGAGTTTCTAAACCTAATGATAACGGTGTTACGTCAAGTAATACGATTCCGCTAACATCACCTGATAATACACCGCCCTGAATTGCAGCACCTGCTGCTACACATTCATCGGGATTAATACCCTTATGGGGTTCTTTGCCTGTAATGTTTTTAACAGCTTCCTGAACAGCAGGAATACGTGATGAACCACCAACTAAAAGTACTTTATCAATATCTGATGCTGAAAGACCTGCATCTGCCATAGCTTTCTTTGTAGGTTCGATTGTCGCCTGAACCAAATCACGTGTCAATTCATCAAACTTTGCGCGTGTTAAGTTCATATCCAAGTGCTTAGGACCTGTTGCATCTGCTGTGATAAAGGGAAGATTGATGTTTGTTGAAGTTACACCTGATAATCCGATCTTAGCTTTTTCTGCTGCTTCTTTTAATCTTTGAAGTGCCATTCTGTCAGCTTTTAAGTCAATTCCGTTTTCTTTTTTGAATTCAGCTGCTAAATAGTCAATAATTCTTTGGTCAAAGTCATCGCCGCCAAGTCTGTTGTTACCTGCTGTTGCCAAAACTTCGAAGATGCCATCGCCTAATTCTAAGATAGATACGTCGAATGTACCGCCGCCTAAGTCATAAACCATAATTTTTTGGTCACTGTCTTTATCCAAACCATAAGCTAAGGCTGCTGCTGTAGGCTCGTTGATAATTCTTTGTACTTCTAAGCCTGCAATTTTACCTGCGTCTTTTGTTGCCTGACGCTGTGCGTCGTTAAAGTAAGCAGGAACTGTTATAACTGCGTGTGTTACAGGTTCACCTAAGTAGCTTTCAGCATCTGCTTTTAACTTTTGCAGTATCATTGCTGAAATTTCCTGCGGTGAGTAGCTTTTATCTTCAATCTGTACTTTTGTAGCATTACCCATTTCTCTTTTAATAGAAATTACTGTGTTTTCAGGGTTTGTAACAGCCTGTCTTTTTGCTACTTGACCAACAAGTCTTTCGCCTGTTTTTGAAAAACCAACAACAGACGGTGTTGTTCTTCCGCCTTCAGCGTTGGGGATAACAACGGCTTCGCCGCCTTCCATAACTGCTACACATGAGTTTGTTGTACCTAAGTCAATACCAATAATTTTTGCCATAATTTTTTCCTCCTAATATATAAACAAATATTAATTAACTAAAATCAGTTTACGACCTTTACCATTGAATATCTTATAACTTTATCTTTGTATTTATACCCCTTCATAAATTGCTCTATGATTGTGTTTTCTTCTGCATTTTCATCTTCTATGTGCATAACTGCGTTATGAAGATTGGGGTCAAATTCCTTACCTAAAGCTTCGATTTCAGAAACACCGATTTTTTCAAATATTTCTAAAATCTGTCTGTACACCATCTCGACACCCTCTGAAAATGTGTTCTTTTCTTCTTCTTTAATGCTTTCTAAGGCACGTTCTAAGTTGTCGATTACAGGCAACAGCTTTTCGACTGTATCTGCCGTAGCATATCCAAACAACTCTTCTTTTTCCTTTTGAGTTCTTTTTTTGAAGTTGTCGTACTCTGCCATAAGCCGCAAGTGTTTATCATAGAGCTCGTCATACTTCTCTTTTTCTATAGTTTCTGTGATTTCTTCAGTTTCTGTAACCTCTTCTGTCGCTTCTTCTAAAATTTCTTCATTCGTTGTCTCATTATTTTCATCGACGTTTTTCTTAGCCAACTTTATCAACCCCCATTGTCGTCAAAATACATCTCATTTAAAAGCTTTTCTAAGTATTTTGAAATTTGATTTATATTTGCAACTACCTTTGAGTAATTCATTCTTGTAGGTCCGATAATTCCAATCTTTCCTACAGTACGACCACCCAGTCGATAGTTGGCAGTTACTAAGCTTGAATTTTGCATAATGTCCAAATCATTTTCCTTACCTATCTTAATATGAACAACCTTGTCGTCATCATCGCTTGACGCGGTAATAGCACGTGTAACTGAGATTTTATCATCTAAAAATTCAATAAACTCCTTCGCTCTGTCGATATCACGATACTCCGGAAAATTAAATATATTTGAAACACCGCTTAGGTATACGTCAGTTTCTTTTTGAATATCGTCAATAATTTCTGAAATAAACTCAATAACCGGAAATAAAAGCTTACCATTTCTTCCTAAGGCAGTTTTTATTTCATTAATTTTTTTAACTCCGATTTCATCAAGAGCAAGTCCTGAAAGTTTTGCCTTTAGCATAGCTGATATTTCAGGGATGTGGCATTTGTCAATTTCTTTCGGAATGACAACTCGCTTGTTTTTCATTATCCCTTCGTTTGTAACCAAAACAATCAGCATAGATGTTTCGTCAATAGGGATTAGTTCTATCGTTTTAATTGCTCCGTGTTTTATTTCAGGCGTCATCAAAAACGCCGTATAGTTTGTAAGCTGTGACAAAAGCATTGATACCTGCTTTATAGCTTTGTCAAACTGATTTGCTTTAACAGCCATTGCAGCAGCTAACATATCAAGGTCCTGCTGCGTTGTTTCATACCCGCCCATAAGCTCGTTAACATAAAATCTGTAGCCTTTATCTGAGGGTATTCTGCCGGCAGAGGTATGCGGCTGCTCTAAATATCCCATTTCTTCTAAGTCTGCCATTTCGTTTCTTATAGTGGCACTTGACAATCCGAGATCAGCATGCTTTGCGATATGACGCGAACCTATAGGCTCTGCTGATGAGATATATTCATTTATGATAGTATTTAGAATTTTACGTTTTCTTTCGTTAAGTTCCATACTTCCACCTCGTTATTAGCACTCGTTCATCTTGAGTGCTAATATAAAAATAGCACTTTACATTTTAAATGTCAAGTGCTAAATTGTGAACTTTTTATTAAGTTATTATTTTGTAGCAATTCGAGCGACTAAAGATTGCAATGTTACAGCCTTATCACAGCGATTTTGTTTAAATGCCTTATCAGTTTCTACGCAGTTGCTTAAAAGATTTTCTAAATCGCCAATATCGTATTTTGAAGCGGTTTTTATATATTTATTAACAATAAATGGCGCTATTTTTGTTTTTGCGGCAATTTGTGTTGAATCCATTTTGTTGCTATTTAAAATCTTTACTGTTAAAAGCTTTTCCACATTAGAGGAAATTGCCGCTAATATTTTTATTTCTTCTTCCTTTAAAACCAAAAGATCGTTTAGGATTTTCAAAGCAACCGGTGCATTTTTTGAAAAAATAGCATCCACCATATCAAATACTCTGTTCTCGACTACAGGTATGGTTACGTCGTTAATATCCTGACGTGTCACAGAAACTTTGCCGTCTGTGTAAGCAGCTATTTTTTCTGCTTCTCGCTTTATTGAAGTCATTCCATCCTGAGTTATTTCTATTAAGTATTTTGCATTGTGAGGGTCTATGATTTTTCCCATTGTTTTAAATAGAGATACAGTCCAGCTAATCATTTTTTCTTCAGAAAGATACGAAAATTCAATTATGGAATTTCTCTTTAATAACTTTTTGTATAAAGCACTTCTTTTATCAATTTTATCTTCATAAAATACAATGTATACATTTTCAGGAATGTCATCAATCGTTTCTTCCCAGAAGGTTTTATATTCTTTAGTTGCCGCGTCTTTTCCCGAAAGTAAAAACACACCTGAATTATTAAACACCAGCAATTTAGAGTCGGAAAATACAGGCAACGCCTCAATCGCTTCTTTTACCGAAATAAGGTTATACTTACTTCCTTCGTAGTTAAATACGTTAAAATCAGGCATTTCGGTAGGCTCAATTTTAGTAAGAAGCTCTTTTAATGCGTGGTTTTTTAAAAAGGCTTCTTCTCCAAAAAGTACAAATATATTGTTACCAAGATTTTCACTTTTAACATATTTTTTAAATTCTTCGTAATTCATCTATACTCTCCTTTTAATAAGACACTCCCGTTATTTTTTCTGCATCAAAATAAAACGTTACATCTTTGTGTATATCAGCCCTGTAAACTTCAACGCCCGAATTCTTTAGTCTTGTGATAACTTCAGGCGTCGGATGTCCATAGGTGTTATTCCCGACCGGTATATAGGAATATTTCGGCTTTACAATATTTAAAAACTCCTGGCCGGTTGAAAATTTAGAGCCGTGATGTGCAACCTTTAAAATATCAGCTTCTAATTTATCAGGACAGCTTTTTATAAGATAATTTTCTATATCAGACGTTATATCTCCTGTAAATAAAAACGAACTTTCGCCATAGTCGAGCCTTACAACAATGCCTAAATCATCGATGCCGTTTGCAAATTTTCCTTGATTTTCATCAGGAGAAAGAACTAAAAACCGTATTTTGTCGTTTATTTTAATCTCATCGCCTGTTGTAAAGCAAATAACATTTACATTCTTCTCTTTGGCTTTTTTAATGATTTCCTTCCCGTCGTCTGTGTCAAGTTGACCATACGGGATTATTAAATTGTCGATTTTTAATTTGTCCAACAAACCGTAAAGGCCTACTATATGGTCTTTGTGTATATGAGATATTATAACATATTCAATATCAGTAACACCGTTTTTTATAAGATATGGTGCAGTAATATATTCTCCTGTGTTATTGCTTTCGGCATATCCGCCGGCATCTATCAAAATATCACAATCGCCCGGTGCTTTAAATAACGCACAATCACCTTGCCCGACATTTATAAACGAAACCTGTGCTGTGTCATAATTTATGGCTTTGTTTATAAGTCCTACAGAAGAAAGTATAGCTAAAGAGACTATTGACGTTATGTATGCAGCTTTGTACTTTTTTAAAAGAGATATTGTCAAAAGAATAAAAACTCCATACATCAAAAGTAAAAATGGTGTAATTTCTCCAAATAAAACTTTAGAAAACGAAAAATTGCCGAAAAAATCAGAAATCTGCAACAACAACTTTGCCAGCATATATACAAGCCCGCCAAAAGGCAATGCTAGTGTACTGTTTATAAAACTTGCCGCAATGAACAGAATACCGCCCGCAAGTAAAAATTGCAAAAACGGAGTGACTAACATTGTGGAAATTATCGACATAACAGAAAAACTGCTAAAAAGATAGACCAAAAGCGGAGTTACCAATATTTGTGCCGAAAGTCCAACCGCAAATGAATCACAAACGTTTCGTGATATTTTAAAAGCGATTGACTTTTCATCAAGTATTTTATATATTTTTCGAAAGAACATAGAGATTGTATTATAAAACATAAGTATTCCTGCAGTTGCGGCAAAAGAAAGCATAAACGACGCACTGTATACTGTCAGCGGATTAATTAAAGCAAGTATGAAAGCCGCCAAAGAAAGTGTAGTCAATGAGTCGGATTTTCTGTATATAAGCTTTGCAATCAAGGAGAATACTGCTAATATACCTGCTCTTAATGCAGAAACAGACGCACCGGTAAAGAATACAAAAAAGAACGCTGCAACAACTGCAAAAAGCATCTCTTTTCTTTTTGAAATATTAAAAAGCCGCAATAAAGATACGACTAAGGATATAAAAACCGACACGTGAAGTCCTGATACTGCTAAAACGTGTGACAAACCGCTGTTTTTAAAAGACTTCTCCACATCATCGCTCACACTTGATGAGTCACCTGTTACAAACGCCTTTAAAACAGCACCTTCTTTAGCAGGAAATGTATCATTTATAAAACCGATGCACTTCTTTCTGAATTTTGCCCAAGAATGCACAATCGGGCGGTTGATATGGTCTACAATTTCAATTTCTGCATCGTCAATATCGCATTGAAAAAATACATTTTCTGTTTTTAAGTAATCTGCATAATCAAAACCTCCGCTGTTCATAGCAGGTTTCGGGAGAGTGATTTCAGTTTTTACGCAAATTATGTCACCGAGCTTTAATTTTTTGAATTCATTTATTTCTGCTTGCTCATCTATATATTTTAAAAATCTTACTTTTTCTAAAGTTTTTATCGTACCTGTTTCATCAGTAATACATATAACATTTGCAAAGAATGAAATTGATTTTTCCGAAAATTTAACATCTTCAATAATTTCTGCTTTAACGGTAGCGACCGTATTGACTTTAGAATATAAATCGTGCCTTTTGATATCAGCGGCAAAATCGTACCTGACGCTGCCTGATAAAAATAAAATAACGCACAACAATAAAATTATTGCATTCTTTACTCTCCGCAATAAAAGCAACAAGCATACAAAGATTGCTATAAAAGACACCAGAATAATATTTACATAATCAAAAATTGAAAGGATATACATTCCGGCAACAAAAGACAAAGATATAAACATTAGCGGTCTTTTTGCAAGCAAAACATCATATCCTTTCTGTAATTTATAATTCGAAAAACGTTATTTGATTTGTATCGGGAATTTCTTCCAAAACATCGTATTCTTTAAGCTTGTCTACGATAGCTTTACCGATTTTAGCACGACGCATTAAGTCTTCTGATGATATAAACGGACCGCCTGCTTCTCTGGCGTCTGCAATTGCCTGTCCAACAGCATCAGAAACCCCGTTTATCGCATTAAGCGGCGGTCTTATAGCTCCGTCTTCTTCTACGAATTTAGTGGCGTGTGATTTGTACAAATCAACAGGTAATAAAGAAATTCCCCTTGCATACATCTCGTTTACAACTTCTAAGATTGTAACAAGGTTTTTCTCTTTTTGAGTAGGATTAGGAAGTGAGTTTAATTCTGCAATTGCAGAACTCACTCTTTCACGCCCACGCAACATCAAATCGGCATCAAACTCTGTAGCACGAACAGTAAAATATGCTATATAAAAAGATATTGGATAATGAACTTTAAAATATGCTATTCTAAATCCCATAGTAACGTATGCCGCAGCATGAGCTTTAGGGAACATATACTTAATTTTCTTGCAAGATGAAATATACCACTCAGGAACATCATTTTCACGCATCAACACTTCATCTTCAGGAGTCAAACCTTTGCCTTTTCTTACCTTTTCCATAATTTTAAAGGAGTCAAGCGGCGGTAGATTATGTTGTAATAAGTAAAGCATAATATCATCACGTGTACAAATAACTTCAGGTAATGTAGCAACCCCGTCACGTACTAACTCCTGAGCATTGTTTGTCCAAACATCTGTACCGTGCGAAAGTCCTGAAATTCTGATAAGTTCACTAAATGTTGTCGGTTTTGTTTCAATTAACATCTGCTGAACAAAACGTGTTCCGAATTCAGGAACAGCAAACGTGCCAACAGGTGTTCCCAAATCGTCTGCAGTAACGCCCAAAGCCTCTGTTGTTGTAAACAAACTCATTGTGGGTTTATCGTCTATCGGAATTTTGGTTGCATCAATTCCTGTTAAATCCTCCAACATTCTAATCATCGTCGGGTCATCGTGACCGAGAATATCAAGCTTTAACAACTTACCGCTTATCGAATGGTAATCAAAATGAGTTGTTATTATATCAGTTTCGTTGTCATTCGCAGGGTGCTGAATGGGTGAAAATTCATATATTTCATTAGCCTTAGGAACAATCATTACACCACCCGGATGCTGTCCTGTTGTACGCTTAACACCTACGATACCCTGAGCTAAGCGCATTTCTTCTGCTTTATTTAGTGATTTGCCTTTGGTTTCAGCGTATTTTTTCAAAAAACCAAACGCAGTTTTTTCAGCCAAAGTACCGATTGTACCTGCACGAAAAACATTACCGACACCAAACAGTTCTTCGGTATATTTATGTGCAACGCTCTGGTATTCACCCGAGAAGTTTAAGTCAATATCAGGTTCTTTGTCACCGTCAAAGCCCAAGAACGTTTCAAAAGGTATGTCATAGCCTTCTTTTTTGTATTTATGTCCGCAAACAGGACAATCCTTATCATTAAGGTCAGCACCGCAGCTTACTGACCCGTCTGTGTAAAATTCTGCATTTTTGCAATTCGGACAAATATAGTGCGGCGGCAGCGAGTTAATCTCTGTAATGCCGATTAAGTAGGCAATAAACGAAGAACCAACAGAACCTCTTGAACCTACTAAATAGCCGTCGCTTAACGACTTTGTAACTAACTTTTGCGCAATCATATACATAACGGAAAAGCCGTACTTGATAATCGGTACAAGTTCTTTTTCCATTCTTTGCTTTACAATTTCGGGTAAAACTTCTCCGTAAATTTCGTGAGCACGCTCATCAGACATTCTTTGAATATCTTCTGTTGCACCCGGCATTTCCGGCGGATAGGTTTCTTCGGGAATCGGGCGTACATCACCTATTAAATCTGCAATTTTATTTGTGTTTTCAACTACTACTTCATAAGCCTTTTTGCTGCCTAAATATTTGAATTCTGCAAGCATTTCATCGGTAGTACGAAGATATAGCGGTGGTTGGAATTCTGCGTCATCATACTCCTGACTCACCATTAAAACTTCTCTGAATACCGCATCTTCAGGATTTAAAAAGTGTACATCACACGTTGCAACAACAGGTTTTTTTAATTTTTCTCCCAACTCTACGATTTCTTTATTTACCTGCTTTAAATCGTCAAACGATTCAACAATATTGTCACGAATCATAAATTCGTTATTCTTTAACGGTTGAATTTCTAAATAGTCATAAAAGTTTGCTATATTTTCTATTTCTTTCTGTGTTTTTCCGGACATCACGGCATTGTAAAGTTCTCCGGCTTCACACGCACTTCCTATGATTAGTCCTTCTCTGTGAGCGGATAAAATTTCTTTTGTTATTCTTGGTTTTCTGTAAAAATTATCAAGGTGCGAAGCAGAAACAAGCTTATAAAGGTTTTTTAGTCCCGTCATATCCTTAACCAGCAAAATTATGTGATAAAGGTCTGTGTACTGCGTAATAGTTTCGTCTACAAGCTCAGAATTTATTGAAAGTACATTAAAAATACCTTTTCTCTTCAAGGTATCGCAAAACAGCATAAAGATTTTTGCCGTAACTTCTGCATCGTTTATGGCTCTGTGATGTCCTTCAAAGTTTATGCCCAGTGCTTTAGCTACTCTGTCTAATCTGTGGCGTTTGATGTTAGTTACAAGCTTTCTACTGAGTCCCAATGTATCCACATAGCAAAAATCAAACTCTAAATTATAAATTTCTGCATATCTTTTCAAAAAACCAACATCAAAATTTGCATTGTGTGCAACCAAAACCGAGCCTTTTGAAAATTCAATAAAACGCTTTAAGACATTTTCGGCTTTATCTGCTCCCGCTACCATTTCGTTTGTGATTTTGGTAAGTTCAGTAATATGCGGCAAAATCTGACTTTCAGGCTTTACAAATTCAGAAAATCTGTCGACTATCTTACCGCCTGAAACCTTTACACCTGCAACTTCAATAAGCTCATGAAATTTTGCTTTAAGACCTGTTGTTTCAATATCAAACACAACAAAATCGCCGGATAAATCCATATCTTTTTCGTTGTAGACGATTTTTGTGTCATCGCCCATCAAATAACCTTCCATACCGTAGATTATTTTGATGCCGTTCTTTTTGCCTGCGTCATACGCATCAGGATAAGCTTGAACAACACCGTGATCGGTAATTGCGATCGCTTTATGCCCCCATTTTGCGGCTGTTTTTATGAGTTCATCTGTTTTTGCAACAGAGTCCATAGCAGACATAACAGTATGAGCGTGTAATTCCACACGCTTTTTTTCTGCTTCATCACTTCGTGATTTTACTTCTTTTAGTTTAAGGTTGTTTATCTTTACTGTAACTTCGTGCTCATACTGGTCATATACTGTATCGCCTTTTACAACTACAGCTTTTGCATCCTTTAATGCATTTGATACGTCTTTGATTCTATCGGGCTTTACGAAGCATTTACAGGTAATGGATGAAGTGTTGTCCGTTATGTATACAGATAAAATATGATTTCCGTTTCTTGTTTCTTTGGTTTCTGTTGCAATGATTTTTCCTGAAACCAAGACTCTTCCGCTGTATTCTGTAATATCAGAAAGCGGCGTTATTTCGCCTGAAAAATCTCTGCCTATTATAATATTTTCGTCTTTTTCTTCTTCCGTTTCGACTTTAGTTACAACTTCTTTTTTCTTGAGTGCTTCTTCGGGTTCTTTTTTTTGCGGAATTTGGGTTAAAATGCTCTTTTTAGTTTCTTCTATTTCTTCTAAAAGCTTATCTTCCTGCCTTGTAACAATATCAAATTTGATATCGAGCGAAATACCGAAGCTGTTTAATATATATTCAGAAATCAAGGCATCTACAGACTCTTTTAAAAGCTCATCATCACTTCCAAAACGTACAAAAACGGTCATTGTGCTTTCAGTAAATTCTGCAGTACTTCCTGTCATATTTTTTAAAAGCTGCGGTCTTTTAAAGCAAACATAATCACGGATATTATCAAAAAATGCCTTTTTATTACCATCTGTTATTTTAAAATCCAAATATTTTATGTTGAAAGTAATCTTAGACACGCCAAATTTAGCACGAATAGCCGCTCGCAAGTTCGCAAAAGGAAGCTCACAAGGAAAAGTGTCGGACTGTAGGTCGACGCTCATTGTCATATCTTCTTTTTTTATTTTGCATCCTGTGACATTTACAGTATTATATTGTTCAGCAAATGATACACCGGCTAATTCAGCCAATAAATTTGACATTTTAGACTCCTTAGTTAGAACATTTTTTCTATTTCGTTGAATAATTCATCGACTATACTTTCTTCTTTTACTTTTTTGATTACTTCTCCGTTTTTAAATATAAGTCCTTCGCCGTTTGCACCCGTAATTCCAATGTCTGCATTACTCGCCTCACCCGGACCGTTTACTACGCACCCCATAACAGCAACCGTTATCGGTTTACGCAATAAAGACAAGCGTTTTTCAACTTGGGATGCTATATCGATAAGATTTATACTACAGCGAGAACACGTAGGACAAGATATAAGCTTCGGCTCGTCTTCACGCAAATCAAGTGATTTTAAGATTTCTTTTGCTGCACGGATTTCTTCAACTGGTTTATCCGTTAAAGAAACACGAATTGTATCGCCTATTCCGTCAGCTAAAAGCGAGCCGATTCCGATGGCCGATTTTATCGTTCCTGAATATGCTGTACCTGCTTCTGTCACGCCTAAATGAAGCGGATAATTACATTTTTGTGCCATTAATCTGTAGGCATCTATCATAGTTTTGACATCGGATGCCTTTAGTGATATTACGATATCATCAAAATTATTTCTTTCTAATATTTCAATGTGACGAGTAGCTTCAAAAACTAAACCTTCAGCGCTGTATCTGCCGTATTTTTTAGCTATATCTTGTGATACCGAACCTGAATTTACACCGACTCTTATCGGAATATTCCTTTCTTTAGCAGCACAAATCACTTCTTTTACACGTCGCTCATTACCTATATTTCCGGGATTTAAGCGAACCTTATCAATTCCGTTTTCAATAGACTTAATTGCAATTTTATAATCAAACTGAATATCTGCTACTAACGGAATGTCAACTTCTTTTTTTAAAGCTTTTATAACATTAATGCTGTCATCGTCTGTAACCGCCAAGCGAACTATATCACAACCTGCTTCTTTTAAAGCTAAAGTCTGCTCTATTGCAGCTTTTATATCACCATTTTTTGTATTTAACATAGATTGAATTGTAATAGGGGTTCCCCCGCCGATTTTTAAATCTCCGACGCTGACTGCTTTTGTATTTCGTCTAAACATAAAAAACATCCTTTTTCAATAACGCTTAAATTATTGTATCACAATTTCGTTTTTTAGTCAACGAAATATCCAGTTAAAACAAGTTATATTTTCAAAAAAAATACCCACGATTTTTAAAAACCGTGAGTATTCAAAACGTTAAATTTTAGCCGTTGTAAGCTTCTTTATCACAGATAACGATAACATCAGGATGCATATTAAGCATTGTTGCAGGGCACATTGTTGAAATTTCTCCTGAGAGTAATTTTTTTAGTGCCTGAGCTTTTCCTGCACCGTTAATTAAAATTAAAATTTTTCTTGCTTTCATAATTGATGCCATACCCATTGTGAGTGACTTTGTGGGAACGTCTTTAATATCGTTAAAAAATCTTGCGTTTGCATCAATTGTGTCATCTGTTAACGCTGTTACGTGAGTGTCAGCAACCAAATTTTCATCAGGTTCGTTGAATGCGATGTGACCGTTTCTTCCAATACCTAATAACTGTAAATCAATTCCGCCGTGTGCTTCTATACACTTTTCGTAGTCTTTACATTCTTTTTCAGGGTCAGAAACTTCACCGTTTAAAACGTGAATTCTTTCTTCAGGTACGTTTATATGGTTAAAAAGATTATCGTGCATAAAATAGTAATAGCTCTGGTCGTTATCACGCTTAATTGGATAGTACTCATCAAGGTTAAAGGTTGTTATATCTTTAAAGTCGATTTCGCCCTTTTTATACATATTCACCAATTCATTATAAGCTCCAACGGGTGTTGAACCTGTTGCTAAACCTAATACAGAGTTAGGCTTCAAGTGTACCTGTGCTGCTATAATTTTAGCAGCTTCTTTTGAAATTTGTTCATAGTTTTCACATACGATTACTCTCATAATCACACTTCCTTTTTTTATTTTATGTTTTTATTATATTTTATTTTTAAAATAATATCCGCTATATGCTGAGTGGATC
>CAZCOF010000021.1:0-19152 GCA_964500095.1 uncultured Oscillospiraceae bacterium | reverse complement strand
ACATTGAATTTTGATTTTCTATTTTTTATGGTCCGCATGTATTATATCAATACAAAATTTTATTTTTTTTATTTTCCATCAAAAAGCACTGACAGATAACCGCCAATACCAACTGTTAAGGCATCTTCGTCAATTGTAAATTTTTCATTATGCAGGGGCATTACACTTCCTTTTTCTTCGTTTGCCGTTCCTAAAAACATAAATAACGAAGGAACTTCCTTTGCAAAGTAAGCAAAATCTTCTCCTGTCATCTGACCCTCTTCCCAACTTATAACAATATCACCAAAAACATTTCGAATCGCACTTTTAACACTCTGTGCCACCTCGGCACTATTAACAAGAGGCGGATAACTGTAATTAAAAGAAAATTCGTACTCAGCACCACTATTTAACGTTTCTTCTTTTATCGCTTTTTCCATAAGCACAGGAATGTTTTTTCTCACTTCTTCATCAAAACTTCTCGCTGTACCTGACATAACACATTCATTTGGTATAACATTATAAGATGTTCCGCTATTTAGCATACATACCTGTACTACCTGCTTTTCATTTTCCTTTATTTTCATATTTGTTATATTGTTAAGTTTTGGAATGATATTTACAGCTACTTTTAACGGGTCAATGCATTTTTCGGGCAAGGCACCGTGCCCGCCACGTCCATTTATTTTAACTAAAAAATCGTCAGGCGACGCCATTAATGCACCTTGTTTTATCATTATTTTTCCAACAGGTACATCGTTTGTAACATGGTATCCCAACGCCCTTTTTACTTTATATTCTTTTAGTATTCCTGTGTCTATAATCGGCTTTGCGCCACCGTTAATTTCTTCATCAGGCTGAAAAATAAACAACACATTTGTGTTTACTTTTTCTTTATTCTCCCACAAGATTTTTGCTGTAACTAAAAGCATTGCTGTATGGGCATCATGTCCACAGGCATGCATAACACCTTCGTTTTGTGATTTGTATTCTATGTCGTTTTTTTCAAAAACGGGCAAGGCATCAATGTCAGCACGCAAAAGCGTCGTATCACTAAAGCCACAGTCAAGATAAGCCAAAACTCCCGTTTCGGTAACACGCTCGGGTGCATATCCGATATTCTTCAAATAGTTTTCTATGTATTCAGCTGTTTTGTATTCTTTTTTTGAAAGTTCAGGATATTTGTGAAGCTCTCTTCTTAAAGAAACAACTGTTTCTTTTTCGTTTTCTAAAATTTTTTTGATAAGTTCTTTCATAACACACCTCTAATATTTTCTGAAAATCCCTGATACTTTGCCTATTATTTTTGCATCCTTTGTTATTATGGGTTCTAAATCATCATTTTCAGGCTGTAATCTTATATGTTCCTTTTCTTTATAAAACGTCTTGACTGTAGCACTGTCATCTATTAAAGCTACTACGATATCGCCGTTTTTTGCAGTTTCTTTTTGCTCAACTATAACATAGTCACCATCTAAAATTCCTGCATTTATCATACTTTCTCCGCGTACCTTAAGTATGAACATATCAGCATTTTTTGCATAACTTATAGGTAACGGAAAATATTCTTCAATATTCTCTTCGGCTAAAATAGGCTGCCCTGCCGCAACTGTACCAACAACAGGAACAGACAAAATATCTATGCCTTCTTCTTGTTTTGTAAGTTTTATTGCTCGTTTTTTTGAGTCTTCTTTGATTATATAGCCTTTTTCTTCAAGGCTGTTTATATATCTGTGTACTGTAGAAGGCGAAGAAAGTCCTACTGCCATACATATTTCACGTACAGACGGCGGATATCCTGCTTCATCTATTTGTTTTTTTATATATTCATAAACTTCTTTTTCTTTTTTTACTAACTCCATATAAAGCACCTCGCGGATTTAGTATAACACAATTATTTGTAAAATGCAAACATTTGTTCTGATTTTCTTTTTACAATATAATTTCCAACAAAAGCCGTTAAATAAAATATATATATTTTGGTAGAAAGAAACAATTGCTTTTTAATTATTTTAGTGTTAGAATGTATCAGGACTAATTAAATAGGAAGAAAGGTGGTCAAATTTGGCAAAATTTGAAAACAACTTAGCAGAAGGAAACGTTGTAAAACAACTCATATTGTTTTCCCTGCCGGTTTTAATTTCTAATATAATTCAATCTTTATACAGCACAGTAGATATGCTCGTCGTCGGACAGTTCGCAAATGAAGCCGCTATGTCCGGTGTAAACATCGGCGGTCAGGTGTCGTTTATAATAACAAATATGGTTTTTGGTCTGTCTGTCGGTGCAACGGTTTTAATAGGACAATACAAGGGTGCAAACAACAGACAAGGTATTCAGGAAGTCATCGCTACACTTCTTACTTCTTTGATGGTCTTAGCTGTAGTACTCACAGTGGTAATGATTTTTTTGGCTGAACCGATACTTAAGATTATACAGACACCTGTTGAATCTTACGATGAAGCCAAAAGATATTTTATCATCAGTATGCTCGGCACAGTATTTATATTTGGGTATAATGCTCTTTCGGCACTTATGCGTGGTCTTGGCGACAGCAAAAACCCGCTTTTGTTCGTCGCAATTGCATGCGGCGTAAATATCGTATTAGACTTGCTCTTTGTTGCCGTATTTAAAATGGGTGCTGCAGGTGCTGCCTGGGCAACAATTATATCTCAGGCAATAAGTATGATTTTGTGTATTTTTTATTTGGCAAAAAATGATTTTGTTTTTGATTTTAGAATAGAATCATTCAAAGCGTTTTCAAAAGAACAATTAATGCTGATATTAAAGGTCGGCATTCCCACATCTATACAGAATGTAGCATCAGGACTTTCATTTTTGTTCTTAACAACATTAGTAAACTCAATGGGTGTTATGGCATCAGCGGCAGTCGGTGCTGTGGGTAAATTAAACGGTTTTGCAATACTTCCCGGAGTTGCAATGAGCACGTCAATTTCCGCTATGAGTGCACAAAACATCGGTGCAGGCGAATACAAGCGTGCTTCACACACTATGTACACAGGTGCAGCAGTTGCTTTAGGCATAAGTATTGTAATATTCTTTTTGGTTGGCACATTCCCCGAAACCTGTATGCGTATGTTTGGTGATGACCCCGAATTTATACAGTGCGGCATCAACTACATCAAAGCATTTAAATACGACTATTTGATAGCTCCTGTATTTTTCTGCTTTAACGGTCTTTTCATAGGTTCGGGACACACGACGTTTTCTTTAGTAAACGGTATTCTGTCTTCTATACTGTTCAGAATTCCTGCATCGTATATCTTCGGCATCGCTATGGGCTTAGGTCTTACCGGTGTAGGACTCGGTGCTCCTGTTGCGTCAATTGCAGCACTTATACTATGTATCATATTCTATATAACCGGCAAATGGAAAAAAATAGTTATTCCTAAGCATTAAAGAAAGGCAGGACATAAAAATGCACGCTTATGAAATTTTTAAAGATTTAGCAATTATTATAACATCTGCAAAACTGATGGGGCTACTCGCAAGAAAATGCAAAGTTCCGCAGGTTGTAGGCGAGATTTTAGCAGGTCTTTTAATCGGACCGAGTGTTTTAGGATTTGTTGCACATACAGAGTATTTGTCGTATTTTGCTGAAATCGGTGTAATTTTAATTATGTTTTCAGCGGGACTTGAAACAGACCTTCGTGATATGATAAAAACAGGACCTTTTGCCTGTGCTATAGCCGTATGCGGCGTATTTGTCCCGCTCGCTTTAGGAACACTTCTTTATATGGCTTTTTACGGTTTTGACGGAATAGGAACGCTTCATTTTTATAAAGCAGTATTCATCGGCGTTATTATGACTGCAACATCTGTTGGTATAACCGTCAAGGCACTTTCTGAATTGGGCAGGCTTAAATCAGAGCTTGGAACAACCATTGTAAGTGCTGCAATAATAGACGATATTATCGGTATTTTGGTCTTAACTGTCGTTGTAGGTATCGGCGGCAACTCCTCAGGTGGTGCATCTGAAATTACAGCAGTTGTAGTGAAAACACTTCTCTTCTTCGTTTTTGCAATCATTATTGGTTTGATTTTTTATAAGCTGTTTAAATGGCTTGATAGAGGAAAACACGTTCACACGCAAAGAATCCCGATTTTCGGTTTAGCATTGTGTATGGCTTTGGCATACTGCGCTGAAAAATATTTTGGCGTAGCAGACGTAACAGGTGCGTATCTTGCAGGTTTGATTCTTTGCAATATCAGAGATGCTGAATATATCGACAGAAAAATGTCTATAAGCTCATATATGATGTTTGGACCGGTGTTTTTTGCAGGTATCGGTCTAAAAACTGATATCAGCGGCATAACACCTATGATATTCGCATTTTTAATCTGTTTTGTTATTGTTGCAATGATTTCAAAAATAATAGGTTGCGGTGCAATTTCAAAACTTTGCAAGCGTTCAAATACAGACAGCTTAATTATCGGTGTAGGTATGATGACAAGAGGTGAAGTTGCCCTAATCGTTGCACAAAAAGGCTTGTCGGTGGGACTTTTAGACCCGATTTATTTTACACCTGTAATAGTCTTAATTATTGTTTCATCGATTTTGACTCCGATATTTTTAAAAATTCTCTTTACCAAAAAGGACAAAGAAGAAGCACTTACACAATAATTTTTCTCCCGCAACACCGCTTTGTTGCGGGAATTTTTCTGTGTAAAAGTAAAACACTTGACAAAATATCCCTTTTTGTGATATTATATATAAGGTATTAATTTGGCTCCATTCGATTAATATGAAGAAGGTGTTTTTCTTGATTTGTAAAAGCGACATCTCCCGTATAAAAAAATTAGTAGAAGAAAACATAGGAAACCGTGTTAAAATCACGGTAAAAAAAGGTCGCAAGCGTGTTACCATCAGGTATGGTACCGTAAAGGCCGTATATCCTTATACCTTTAATGTTTTACTTGAAAACATTTCTGAGTTTGCAGAAACTCAGCGAGCAGTTTCATTGAACTATTCTGATATTTTAACCGGTCAGCTTTCATTAATTTTGACAGAGACCAACGAACAAATTTTATGATGTTTTTAATGCTGCAGTCATATCATTGCAGCATTTTTTATTGTTTTTTGTTTTTAATACTTAAATTTTCTTGATTTTATCTAATTTTGTGTTGACTAATATGCTTTAAAATGATATCATAATATGGTATGAAATAATGATTATATGGAGTGATTTAACGATATGAAAATAGCATTTTCAACCGTCGGTTGTCCCGAATGGTCGTGGACCGATGTTTATATTATGGCTAAAGATTTAGGTTTTAACGGTATCGAACTGCGCGGTCTTGAAAACGAGTTAAATTTATTAAGGACACGCCCATTTAACGAAGTTAAAGCAGAAGAAACAGCAGATAAGCTTAAAAAGATGAATTTGTCAATATCTTGTCTTGCATCATCCTGCTTCTTAGGCGGAACAGACGATGAGGACGAAGCTTTAAAAGAAGGTTTTGAATATATCGAATTGGCATCTAAAATCAATTGTAAATACATAAGAATTTTAGGCGATAAAAACCCTGCACCGAAAGAAACCATTGATGATGAGCGTGTTATTAGGCTTTTAGGCAAACTCCTGCCTAAGGCAGAAGAAAAAGACGTCTATCTTTTAGTTGAAACATCAGGCGTCTATTCTGATACAAAAAGACTTTCAAAAATTATTCAAGCAGTAAACAATCCGCACGTTGCAGTTTTGTGGGACATTCATCACCCATACAGATTTATGAACGAACCGCCTGAAGAAACTTATAAAAATATAGGTAAATACTTAAAATATGTACATATCAAAGACTCAGTTATGGATAACGGCAGTGTACAGTATAAGATTTTAGGCGACGGCGATATTCCCGTAACTGAAATTTTAGACTTACTTCGTACATCAGGCTATGACGATTATGTGTCATTGGAATGGGTTAAGCGTTGGAATAAAACCTTGACTGATGCAGCTGTTGTATTCCCCGCTTTTGCAAACTTTATGTCGGACTACTTAGTCGGCACACCGAAAAAACTCTATGACAGCAAGGCAGGTACAGGTAAATATCCGTGGCCAAAAGAGCATCTTATTGATTGCACCTTCCCTGATGTTTTAGACAGAATTTGCACAGAATTCCCCGAACAATTCGCTTTTCGCTATACCGAGCTTGACTATACAAGAACATACCCTGAATTTCGCGATGATGTAGAGCGTTTCGCACGTTCTTTGATTGCTATGGGTGTTAAAAAGGGCGACCACGTTGCAATATGGGCAACAAACGTTCCTGCGTGGTATATCACATTCTGGGCATCTGTTACAATAGGTGCGGTTTTGGTAACAGTAAATACAGCATATAAAATTCACGAAGCTGAATATTTGCTCCGTCAGTCAGATACCCACACGTTGGTTATGATAGATTCTTGCAAGGACTCAAATTATGTAGAAATCATAAAAACACTTTGTCCTGAACTTGAAAACTGCAAGCCCGGTGAGTTAAAATCCAAAAAACTCCCCTGCTTAAAAAATATTATAACAGTTGATTCAAAACAACCCGGATGTTACTCTTGGGAAGAAGCAGAAAAGCTTGCTGATACAGTTGATGTATCAGAAGTTCATAAAATGCGTTCAAAAGTCAACCTTCACGACGTTTGTAATATGCAGTACACCTCAGGTACTACAGGTTTCCCAAAAGGCGTTATGCTCACACATTACAACGTTGTAAACAACGGCAAAGCTATCGGTGACTGTATGGATTTATCCACAGCAGATAGGATGATGATTCAAGTGCCGATGTTCCATTGTTTTGGTATGGTGCTTGCTATGACGGCATCTATGACGCACGGTACTACAATGTCTCCTATGCCTGCATTTTCTCCAAGAAGGTCGCTTGATTGTATAAACAAAGAAAAAATCACAGCTTTCCACGGCGTACCTACAATGTTTATTGCGATGTTAGGACACGAAAACTTTGAAAAAACCGACTTCTCTTATATGAGAACGGGTATTATGGCGGGTTCGCCCTGCCCTGTTAAGGTTATGGAAGACGTTATAAACAAAATGAATATGAGTCAGATTTGTATCACTTACGGACAGACGGAGGCTTCTCCCGCTTGTACAATGAGCTGGACAGACGATGATATTGACACTCGTGTAAACACAGTTGGACGTGCTATCTACGGCGTTAAATGTAAAATCGTAGACCCCGAAACAGGCGAAGATTTACCCGATAATGTTGACGGCGAATTCGTGGCTAAGGGCTATAATATTATGCGTGGTTACTACAAAATGCCTGAAGCAACAGAAGCTGCAATTGACGAAAACGGCTGGTTACACACAGGAGATTTAGCTCGCAGACTCCCTGACGGAAACTACAAAATCACAGGTCGTATCAAGGATATGATAATTCGCGGCGGCGAAAACATTTACCCGAAAGAAATTGAAGACTTCATATACACACATGAAAAGGTACAAGACGTTCAGGTAATCGGCGTACCGAGTGAAGCATACGGCGAAGAAATTATGGCTTGTGTAATCTTAAAGCCCGGCGAAACATCTTCAGAAGAAGAAATCAAAAAGTATGTTTTAGACCACATGGCAAAGCACAAGGTTCCAAGCTACGTTGCGTTTGTCGACGAATTCCCGATGAACGCTGCAGGTAAAATCCTAAAATATAAAATGCGTGAATGGGCGGTAGATTTATTAAATCTTCACAAGGCTAATTCGATTGAAACTGCGTAATAAATAGCGTAGCAAAATGACATCATTTTGCTACGCTTATTTTTATAGAAAAAAACACTCTTTAAGAAATTCTTAAAGAGTGTTTTTTAAACTAAATTATTTTAATTCGCTTAAACCTTCTCTTAACTTCTTAGTAAAGAAGTCTAAAACAGCGTCTGTTGTAATTAAAGGAAGCTTCAATAAAACTGCAGGCGGGCAATCAGCTTTATATAACTGTGCACTGATATCGATGCACTTGCCGTTCATAACCTTTGTAAGTTCAGCAGCTTTGTTGATATCTTTAAAGTTGATAGATGATAAGTGACCCTGACCTTCGAGTCCGTCAAGTACATCAGGGAATTCTTCGCCAACCTTTGCAAGCTCTGCTTCGATTTTGTTACCCATTGCTTCAACTTCAGCACCATTTGCAGCAACAAATTCCATTGTGATTAAATATGCTAAACTTGCTAATTCTTCCTGACCGTTTGTAACCAAAGCACCGAACTGGCTAAGTGTATCTGCTTCATAGGTTGTGATAACCTTACTTGCAGCGTATTCGCCACCCGGGAAACCTTTGCCGATAACAACAAAGTCAGGATGTAAGCCGTACTTTTTGAATAAGAACATACCATCATACCACATACACGACTGGATTTCATCTGTTAATGTAAATGTATCTGTTTCACGGCAGAGCTTGTGAGCACCCTGTAAGAATTCTTCTGTTAAACGGATACCGCTGTAGTTCATCAAGATGATTTCGTGCATAAAGCCTGCTGTTTTATATTTTCCTGTGTTGTACTGCTTAATTTTTGCTTCAAAGTCAGCTAAATCGTTCTTTTTAACGCTTACGATACGATATATGTCGTTAGCGTTGAACTTTTCGTACATTTCAGGCCACATACCACGCATTGTCTGAGCAATGATTGTTGTACCGTGATAGTTAGCGTTAAAGCCCTCTTTGTTATCTTCCATTACGAAGAATACAGGGATTTTACCTGCGTACTTCGGTTCTGGTGATGTAGGTTCTACACGATAGAATCTTGCAAGCATCATTTTAATAGCTGCTTCACAAGCCAAGCTACCTGTTTCAAGGTTTATAATTCTGTTTAAAACGCCCTTTTCTTCCGAAGCTAAGATAGCGTCGATTTCAGCTTCTGTTTTAGCACCGTTTGCATAAGCTACGATTTTACGTTCAGCCAAACGTGTTATGTAACCTCTTGTATTGTTATGTGTAGCATTAGGAATGCCCAACATACGAGCGTTGTTTATAAGTTTATAACCAGGGAAATTATGTCCCAACGGAATATGATAATGCTCACTCTTTGCAGCTAAGTATACTCTACCATCCTGACCGATACGGCAAGAACCCATACCGCCTAAAGGTGCAGCATTTAAGTTTGTAGCATTTTTAAATGAGTTTGTAGGAGCACCGATTAAAGTATCAGCAAAACCTTCTACTACCTTTTCGCCTGTTCTTAATGCTAAAGCGTCAGAAGCCTTAACAAAGCTTTCAGGGAAAAAGTCAACCTTTTCGTGGATTAATCTGTCTGCTTCATCAGGGTCTAATCCATTAACATTAACAGCAACTGATTTTACAGCCTCTAAGTATTGTTCGCCAAGTAAATCGGCTAAAGAACGTGAAATATTTTTCATCATATTCTTCCTTTCTTTTTTTACTGTTTGGTACGGTTCTACTCCACAAACCATACTCAATTTATTACAAGCATATTATATACAAAATTGCAGATAAAGTCAATACCATTACACCATTTCTTGACAAAATATATAATAAAAAAACGGAGTGCTAAACTCCGTTTTTTAATACATATTAACCAATTACAACAGTTGGTATACCTAAACATTCAGCAAAGAATTTAAGTTCATCTACCGTTGCACCGTACACCATTGCACTGTGGTGTGTTACACCCTCTTCACTGATTTTTTCCAAGAAATCAGTTACAGGTATTGTGGGTTTAATCCAACCACGCATAGAACATGCAAAATTGTCTGTTGTTTCTTTTAACACTTCAACCGGTGATAATACCATTTTAAAGTCATCTTTTGTCGGGAAGAGATTTATATAAACTGCCTTACCCTCTTTAAAAGATGTATAGCCCACTACTGTAGGTGTTCCGTTACCATAAACAAAACCGTTTCTGAAAAGCTCTAATTCTTTTCCTGCTACTCTGTAGTTCATTTCGCCCATGTGACTTATAAACAAGGTGTCGTTTTTCCAGTCGGGACAGAAGATTTCAATAAATGATGTTTCTTCATAGTTTTTAAGCAATGCACCAACTAAAGCTGCTGTAAAGGTATCGCCTTCACCTGCATATCCGATACCGTCCTGCATAGCAAAGCAAGCTCCCATAAAGGGCATTGTAGCCATTCCTGCATCTGCAACGCCTAAGAAGTTTACAGTTAAAGCATCAAGCTTTTTAGCTTCAATCCACTTTTTAAGAACTAAGTTTGTTTTTGCAGATACTTTAAATTCATCATCTGTGATTTCTTGAAGTTTTTTGGTTACTTTTGCCGGATCCGCTGTTTTTGCAATATCTTTTCCTAATTTTAATTCTCTTTCAAATTCTGCATTTATCTCTTCATCTGTTATTTCAGATGCTATTTTTATAAGCTCGTCTTTGTCGGAACGAACAACCTTAATACCAAAGCGTGACATAAACACGTCGTCTGAAACGGTAAAGTCTTCCATACCATCAAATTTACCGCCAATAGCACCTACAGTTGAGCCACAGAACGCCTTAGCAGATGATGCTGCTTTAATATAGCCTAAGAGCTTATTCCACATTTTTTCGTCTTCTACGTGACCTGCACAGATAGCGAATGATTTGCCGTTACGCTTTAACATACAGCACATATCCATAACGCCGTGAATACCGTGACAATATGAAATTTCCCCTCTTGACTGCCGGTCGGAAAAATCATTTGTTGATGTTGTGTCCAAAACAATGATTGGAAGCTTTGTTTTAGAAAGTATTTCATAATATTCTCCAGAGGGTGAATATGCCAAGTGATGTGTAACAATAGCATCAACGCCTGCTGCTTCAAAATCAGCCACCGCCTTTTCAAACTGCGGCTTTAATGTACAGATTTCCGAAGTAACCACTTCTACTCCCAAGCCTTCGATTTTCTTTGTCAATTCTTCATAAAAAGCATTGTGTCTTACTCTTTGCTGAGGACCTGTTTTGTCATATAATGCTATGTAAAGTGGTAATAATCCGATTTTCATAATTACTATCCTTTCTCAAAAAACTATTTAATATCATAAATTTTTGCTGCGTTATTATAGAATACGTCTTTTACATCTTCTTTTGAAAGACCGACTTGTTCAGCAGCTTTGCGGAATGCTAAAATTTCTTCATATAAGAAATTTGTGATATTCGGCTCATCTGTTTCTCTCATGTGCGGGTCATTAGAAACATCGCCGTACATTCCGCGTGGAACTACGTTTATATACGTTCCGTTTTCGTTAATACGATACATTCTCATCTTTGTGATAGGCATATCAGAACCGAACAACAAACGCTTCGGACCAACTGCCTCTAAGCACTGTACCATAGCATCTGTAAATGTGCTTGCACAAAAGTCGAATACCATATTTTTTGATTGCTTTAGTGTTTCAAACGCATCTCCCAAATCTTCTGGAGAATACGCTCTTCCTATATGAGCTACAATCATCTTTAAATCCTGATATTTTTCTTCGATTTCCATCAACTGTGCTACATTAACCTTATCACGAAGACGCTGCGGTCTTGCTATATGTAAAACCATTTTTGCCTTGTATTTATCCAATACCTTTAAATGCTCGTGCGGTACGAAGTCAAAAATTCTGATTTCATCAGCAGGAATGTATGAAGGTGAGTTGTTAAGATATGGTTTAATGCCGCTAAAGCCACCCTCTGTTAATGCCCATTCGATTTCTTCTGCAGGCATATCGTAGCTTGTACAATATAGTGTCTTATGCCCATATCTTTTCTGAACATCCTGTGAATATTCGTTTGTCTTCTTTAAATCACCTGAAGGTGAACCAAAAACGATCGGGGTTGTTTCGGTTTTGGGAAGCATAGTCTTATATGTTTCGTGAAAGTCTTCAATTGTAAGTTCATCATAAACAAATGAAGTCCAAGTAACTATCCCTTCGTGTTTTACTTTCTTTTTCTTTTTGCAATCTTTTGTGAAAATGTGAGTATGAGCATCGATAATTTTTTCGGGAACAAAATCTACTATTTTGCTCTGATAAACTTCTTTGTCATAATCACTCATCTGATAGCCGTACATCTAATCATCTCCTATAGTTTATTAACTAAAGATATTATATATTTTGATTTTTCTAAAGTCAATACTTTTTAAGCTTTAAATGGAAAAAATCCATATATTATGGAAATTTTCCATATATTTTTTAAAATGGTTGACACACTGATGAATTAAGTGCTAAAATTGATTTATAGTTTAAAAATTTGAAAGGAATGTTTTTTATGAAATACGTAATAGGTCTTGATATCGGAACATCAGCTATAAAGGGTATTTTAGCTGACGAAAACGAAAATATCCTAACAAGTGCTGAATGTAAGTTTACATACTCTTCTCCAAATCCAAAAGAAGTAATTATTTCTGCTGATGACTTCTTGTCATCTTGTTATAATGTACTCCGCACACTCTCAGCAGCTCTTCCTTCTGACGGCGAGTTAATTGGCGTATGCGAAGCTTCTGCAAGCGGAAATGTTTTGTTATTAGATGAAAACAACAACCCTATCACTCCCATATACAACTGGCAGGACGCACGTACAACAACAGAAACAGAAGATGTTTTGGGTACAGAGCTTACCGATAATATTTTTAACATTATCGGCTGGGGATGCAAAAAAGTTATGCCTCTTGCTATTCTTTGCTGGCTTAAAGTTCACGAACCTGAAACACTAAAGGGTGCTTCATTCGTTACAATGAGTACAGAATATTTAAACTACAAACTCTGCGGCGAATGGGGTGTTTCTCCGTCAGCCGGAACACCTTTTCACTTAATTGAACAGGAAACAGGAAAATATTATAAACCATATTTAGACAAGCTTGGAATTACAGAAAGTATGCTGCCGCCTGTACTTCCTATCGGCACAAAAATCGGTACTGTTACAGAAAGTGCGTCAAAAGAAACAGGTCTTCCTGTCGGAACACCGATTTTACTCGGAACTTTTGACCACATTGCAGGCGGAATAGGTGCAAACGTTACAAAGCCCGGTCAAATGATGCTTTCATGCGGTACATCTTGGGTATTTTTTATACCTACCAAAGAAAGAGATGCTTCTGTAAAAGCAAGATTATTAACCGACCCGTTTTTATCATCTTTCGGTGGCAGCTGGTGCTGTATGAAGTCACTTCCTTCAATAGCTCACAACATCAATGAATACGTATTCCGCTATATTTCTTCTGATAAGGATTGTTTTACAAAGCTTGATGAGTATTCTCTTGCAGCTGACAAAAACGCAAACGGTCTTGTAATCGACCCGTTTGTTCATCCTGATAATGCTCCTGATTTAAGCGGATACAAAAAAACCGACATTGCACGTGCTATAATGGTCGGCGTATCAACAAAATTAAAAGAAACCTTTAAAATGTTGGAAGGTATCGGTGTTTTCGCCGAATCAGTAGTTATGGTCGGCGGGCCGTCAAAATCGAAGGTATGGCAGAGTGTAATATCTGAAATTACGGGTGTAGAGGTAAAACCCGCAAGCGGTGCCTTTACAGGTGCATTAGGTGCAGCAAAAATTGCACTCGGTCTTAAATATTAAATCATTAAAAGAGATTGCAGTATAACTGCAATCTCTTTATTTTGGGAAATTTTCTAATGATTTGAAGGTATATCCTTGTGATTTTAAATCTTTTATTACCTTATCCAAAACTTCTGCATTATCCACAGACACTGCGTGCAAAAGCAAAATTGCTCCGTCGTGTACACCTTCCATTATCTGGTTGTAGGCATACCCTGTTCCTTTTTGGTTATTTGTTTCCCAATCCTTATAGGCAAAGCTCCAGAAAACGTTAGTATAGCCCATTTTAGATGTTATATCAAGTGTTTTTTCGGAGTACTCCCCCATCGGCGGACGAAAATACTTCATTTCTTTTCCGCATAAGTCATAATAACTTTTTGAAAGCTCTGTTAATTCCTTTTTTATTTCTTCTTCCGAAATATCTGGAATACTGGGATGATTTACTGTGTGATTTCCAACGATATGTCCTTCTTCTGTCATTCTTTTTACTAATTCTGCTTCTTTTTTTATGTACGGTCCCGTCACAAAAAAAGCCGCAGGTACCTGATTTTCGCCTAAAACATCTAATATTTTGGCTGTGTAACCATTTTCATACCCTTCATCAAATGTTAAATATAAGGTTTTAGGCTCGTCACTTTTATAAATTGCTCCGTATTTTTTCAAAAGCTCTATCGTTTGCGTAGGCACTTCAGGCGGTGCGTTTTTGTTCTTTTTTAGCCCCCAACCTTGCTTACCGTTAGTTGATAAAAGCACATTTGCGATTACCTGAGTATCTTCTGTGATTTCGGTTTTAAACACACTTTTTGTCGTACAGCCGCTAAAAAGTATAACACTTAAAAAAATCGCACAAAATATTTTCATATTTCCCTCCGAAGTGTTTTTTTACTACTTTACTTAAAAGCATTAAAATTTATTACTTTTTTTAGAAAATGTAACCATTATGTAATATTTATGTTGTATAATGTTGAAAAAGGGGTGATTACCATGTACTTAAGAATAAACGGAAAGAGATATAAATTCACACCAAACAAAAACACATTTAAACTTTTAGGTGCGATTGTGTTAATAATTGTTTTAGTGGTGTTGGTGCGTTCTTGTACAAGGTATAACGGAAAAATTCGCGGTGCTGAATATGAAGATGTTTTAGTAAATCTGCCGGTTTATGAGTATACCCCCTGCGTTGCACCCGACGGCACTCCTACGTGTGATTATTTTTCGATTTATCCGCCGGCGGACGGAGATAAAGTTGTACATCTCACATTTGACGACGGTCCGTCATCTTCTGTCACACCACAGATTTTAGACATTTTAAAAGAGCAAAATGTCAAAGCAACATTCTTTGTTTTGGGTACGAATGTTGAAAAAAATCCCGAATTAGTAGCAAGAATGGCACGTGAAGGACACGCCATAGCCAGCCACTCATATTCACATGATATGAATTATTTATATAAAAGCACAGAAAATTTCTTAGATGAAATAAATAGAACACGTGATGCAATTGTAAACATTGTAGGCGAGAAAAAATACGCAGGAGTTTTTCGTTTTCCGGGCGGTGCTTTTCGCCAAGAACGTGCAAATTTTAAAGAAATTCTCTTAGAAAACAACATCCCTTATGTAAACTGGAACTGTTTAACAGGAGATTCAGAGACTAAAAATCCGGTATCAGCAGACCTTTACAACAGAGCAATAAGAACAGCAAACGATTCAGGTCAGGATTCTTTGGTTTTGCTTATGCACGATACCGCTTCAAAACAGGCAACCGCTGATTCTCTTCCTGCAATAATCAAATACTTTAAAGATAACGGCTATCGCTTTGATGTTATAAAAAGAAAATAAAAAAACGGGCTGTAGCAAAGACCACCGCCAAATAAGGCAGCGGTCAAAGCTACAGCCCTTAGTTTTAGCGATTACAACCGCAGCCGCAATCGTGATGGTGATGATGGCATCTTGTGCTCTCATCATCGCAACAAGGTTCAAAGCATGAGTTTCTCTGATTTGCGCATATTACATTTGTTGCAGGTTCACAATATCTAGAATTGTCACAGCCAGAATTACTACGACCTGAATTACCGCAACAGAACAAATTTCTTCTTATGCAGTTGACAACATTACAAATTCCACACATAGTCTTACCTCCATATAAAAATTTTTGTTGCCTAAGATATTATATGTCACTTTTTGGAAAAAAGTGTTTAATCTGTTGCAAAAAATATATCTTCGTGATAAAATGAAATTACTAAAATTAAGAGGTGTATATTTTGTTTATAAGATTCTTAACTAAACGCTTTGTTCGTGATTGTGAAAATGTAAACAACCCATCCGTGCGTGCTTCCTATGGTGTTTTTGGCGGCATTTTGGGCATTGTGTGCAACATTATTCTTTTTGGGATTAAATTTTCTATCGGTATGATAATCAACTCGATAGCCATCATTTCCGACGCATTTAACAATCTGTCCGATTCAGGTTCTTCTGTTGTCACTATGATAGGGGCACGCCTTAGTAATCAAAGTCCTGATGAAGACCATCCGTTCGGTCACGGAAGATTTGAATACATTTCTTCTTTAATTGTTTCGTTTATCATAATTGTGATGGGGTTTGAACTTATTAAAACTTCAATCGGAAAAATCATTGCTCCGACAAAGCCTGAATTTAACCTATTGCTTTTGGGAATTTTGATCGTTTCCGTCGCAATCAAGCTTTGGATGTACTTTTCGATGAAGTATCTCGGCAAAAAAGTAAATTCAGATGTACTCCTAGCCACATCAACCGACAGCTTTAACGACGTTATAGCAACTTCTACCGTTATATTGTCAGTAGTTTTGTGTAAATTCTTACCGCCGATAATAGACGGCATTGCAGGTCTTTTAGTCGCTATTTTAATCTGTGTGTCGGGTGTAAAGCTCGCATGGGAAACAATCGGCACACTACTTGGAACTTCTCCCGATCCGAAAATTGCAAAACAAATCGCAGACATCATTCTTTCAGATAAAGAAATTTTAGGAATTCACGACTTAATAGTCCACGATTACGGACCGGGAAGAACGTTAGCCTCTGTGCACGCAGAGGTTTCGTGCGAAAAATCTGCCATTATGCTGCACGAAACAATAGACGCCTTAGAAATCAAAATTATGAAAGAACTGGGTATAGAAACAGTCATTCATACCGACCCGATATTGGTCGGTGACGACAAAGTAAACACTACAAAAGAAATGGTTAAAAACATTTTGGCAGAAATAAATTCCGAACTCGGTATGCACGATTTTCGTATGACAGACGGCGAAAGCAGAATAAATTTAATTTTTGACTTAGAAGTTCCTTTTACACTTACCAACGATGACAGAGTGCGTACTCTTGATTTGATTAAGCAAAGAATTTCTGAAGAAGATCCACGTTTTTCCTGTGTCATAAAAACCGACTATAAACCAACTTATAACTTACAAATTAAATAAAAACGTGACAAAAATTCACAAAAAATTAAACATATATCCGTTGACAATCTTATTTTGTAGTGATATGATTTTAACATAGAATTTTTTAACAAACGAAAGGTGGTATTTTTTATGAAATCAACAGGTATAGTTAGAAAAGTAGATGAATTAGGAAGAATTGTACTGCCAATAGAATTGAGACGGACATTAGATATTGCAGAAAAAGACTCTCTGGAGATTTTCGTTGACGATAACAGAATCATCTTAAAAAAATATGAACCCACGTGTGTTTTTTGCGGCAGTTCAAAGGACGTTTTAACTTTTAAAGGTAAAAATATATGTCCGACCTGTTTAAATGAATTAAAATAAAGTAGTGTGTAGGTAACTACACACTACTTTATTTTTTTTGACTGTATAATATATAAAACTTTAGCTAAAAATTTATCTGACAAAATATGTCTAAGAAAAGCACTTGTCTTCATAAGTATTCCGGGTATTATTACAGATTTTCCGTCTAAGAATTTTTTAATTGCAAAACGTGCAACATCTTTACTTTTTAGTATGATTACATTTTTGAGCGGTTCGTCTTTTGCACCAAAGCTGACAGATGCAACTTGTTCAAACTCTGTTTCTACAGGTCCCGGACATAAAACGCTTATTGTTACTTTACTTTTTTTACGTCTGAGCTCTTCTGCTATTGATTGAGATAATCTCAATACATACGCCTTTGTAGCATAGTATGCTGAAAATCTCGGTCCCGGAAAAAACGCTGCAATTGAAGCCACGTTTAAGATTTTACCGCTGTCACGTTTTATAAATTCTTTTAAAAACAATTTAGTAAGTATGTGCATCGCACGTGTATTTGTATCAAGCATACTAAGCTCGCGGTCTAAATCTGTAGTGTAGAAATCACCAAAAACACCAAAACCCGCATTGTTTATTAAAATATCAACTTCGGGTGCGAATTTTGCTAATTCCATACACTGTGAAGTATTCGATACATCACAGCACACAATTGTAACTTCGGTATTCAATTCTTCCTTTAGTGCTTTTAGGCGTTCTTCTCGTCTTGCTACTGCAATTATATCATACCCGAGTTCTGATAACTCGTGTGCCATATCCCAACCAAGTCCTGATGATGCTCCTGTTATTAGTGCTTTCATAGTTTCACTCCTTTTTTATAAGTATATAATGAAATGTAAAGCTGTGTCAAGTAAAGGATTTCAGATATATCGAATTGATACAGACTGTCATACAAGACGCAAAGCTTGCTGACTTTTGTCGCCAGACGGGACTTAAACGCGATAAATTCCGCGAGCAGATGTTTGCAACTGAAACAGAAGATGCTATAAAGGCTTGGAGCAAGTCGGCGAGCAGCAAGGCGGTCTGGGCAAATAGGAAAGCGTTTGTAGAAAGAGGAATCACCGGCAAACGTAAATTTAATACCATAGAAAACATAGTAGATATGGATTACATACGCTCTGAAGAGTATAAACTGAAGTTTGCCCAATTGCCATACAATAAGAATGTTCAACAATGTATATATATGCAGGCAAAAAGCATTCTCCAACATAGAAATGGGACATATTTTGAAGATTTATGTCTGATAGATAAATCTTCTGGTAAAGTGCTCTCTGTAAGTTCGGGTAGAAAAGAAAACGAAGTAAGGTACTCTACTAAAGCAAACCAAATAGTCGCAAAAAATCCCTATTCGCTTATTGCGTTGCATAATCATGGCACAAACATTCCTCCTACAGGTAGTGATTTAGTATCTTCTGGACGAAGAAAATACGATAGTGGTATAATTATCTGCCACAACGGAGAAATCTATACATACAAATCCGGAAACATCCCTTTTTCTTCAAAAACATTCGGAAATATGGTTGACAATTACGTAGATAAAGGATATAATGAAGTTGACGCATTGAAACTGACGTTGGACTATCATGTGAAGCATTACAACATTGAATGGAGGAAAATATAATGTGTGACGGTTATTATGACGGACACTATATTGATTCTGGTCTTCCTTCAGAGGAAAGAGAACGCATTTTGACTGAAGGTTTGAAAAAAAATGAAGATCTAAATGATTGGCCAGAGGAAACAGAGTAATACCACCTTACCAATATAGGCAGGGTGGTATTTTTATACCCAAATTTAATAATTAAGACATTATGTGATTTTACATAGTGTCTTTTTTTCGCCCTGAGTATGGCATATAAACTGCTACATTTTCCCTTGCGAAATGGG
>CAZCOF010000020.1:0-19238 GCA_964500095.1 uncultured Oscillospiraceae bacterium | reverse complement strand
GACAGAACAGACTTTGACTTAAAGCAGCATATGCTTCACTCAGGTGAAAACTTTGAATATACTGACCCTGCAACAAACGAAAAGTATATCCCGTACTGTATCGAACCGTCACTCGGTGCTGACCGTGTAACACTTGCGTTTTTAGTAGAAGCTTATGACGAAGAAGAAGGCGAAGACGGAAAAGAAGGTCGTACAGTTATGCGTTTCCATCCGGCATTGGCACCTATTAAGGTTGCAGTACTTCCCTTATCTAAAAAGCTCTCTGAAAACGCTTTGGAAATTTATGAAAAGCTTTCTAAGAAATTTATGTGTGATTACGACGATGCAGGAAGTATCGGTAAGCGCTACAGAAGACAGGACGAAATCGGTACACCATACTGCGTAACATACGATTTTGATTCGGAAGAAAACGGCACAGTTACAATTCGTGAGCGTGATACGATGGAACAGATTACAATAAAAATCGACGAATTGGAAAGCTATTTTGCTGATAAATTTGAGTTTTAGTGTAAAAATTTATAAAAATATATCGATTTTTATAAAAAAATATGCGAAAATTTCACAAAAATATTTTTGTTTATTGACAATACATAGAATATCTAGTATTCTAAAAGTAAGATAGTTGTAAAATCGGTAAGGAGTTGTAATTATGGTATCTAAAACAATCGTTGTAACGAATCAGGTTGGTCTACACGCAAGACCTGCTACATTTTTTATACAGAAGTCAAACGAATTCAAATCAAGCATCTGGATTGAAAAGGAAGAACGCAGAGTAAACGCTAAAAGCTTGCTTGGTGTGTTATCTTTGGGTATTACCAGAGGCACAGAGATTGAAATCATCGCCGATGGCGTAGACGAAGAAGAAGCAGTAGCGGCGTTAGAAACTTTAATCGAATCGAATTTTAACGACTAAGAGAAAATTTTACGGGATATGTGGTTTGTCGCATATCCCTTTTTCTTTAAATGGGAGAAATGAAATGGTAGACGAAATTGTGCTAAAAACACTGCCCGATGATCCCGGTGTCTACATTATGAAGGACAAAGCCGGCAAGGTCATATATGTGGGCAAGGCAAAGATACTAAAAAACCGCGTAAGGCAGTATTTTCAGAATACGAAAAAACATCCGCCGAAAGTTGCGGCTATGGTATCTAAAGTCGACACATTTGAATATATATTAACAGACAGTGAATTAGAAGCACTTGTTTTAGAGTGTAACCTTATCAAAAAATACCGCCCTTACTATAACATTCTTTTAAAAGACGATAAAAACTACCCCTATGTTAAGGTTACGAAAGAAGACTATCCAAGACTTAAGCTTTCAAGAAAAACGGAAAAAGACGGAGCAAAATATTTCGGACCGTACCAGAGTGCAGCTATGGTGCGGGAAGCTATAGATTTTGCACAAAAAATGTTTAAAATTCCGAGCTGTGAGATAAAATTGCCTCGTGATTTGGGGAAAAAGCGAGCCTGCATAAATGCACAAATCGGCAAATGCTGTGCACCTTGTGAAAATGTAATCTCAAAAGAAGATTATATGAAAAGGATAGATGCGGCGTGCGATTTTTTAGACGGAAATATGACAAATCTTTTATCAGAGCTTGAAGAAGAAATGCTTCAGGCATCCGCTGATTTGGAATTTGAACGTGCTGCGGGAATAAGAGATAAAATAAATGCTCTAAAGCAGATAGAAAACAAGCAAAAAATCGTTTCTGAAAAATATGCTGATGAAGATATAATCGGCTTTTTTGAAACAGAGAATAAAACCTTTGCTGAAGTTTTCTTTGTTCGCAACGGTCGCCTTTTAGGTCATCACGGAACGGTTATTTCTAACACTCGCGGAATGGCACAAGAAGAAATAGCAGAAAGCTTCATAAAGCAGTTTTATGAGTCAAGTGACTACATTCCAAAAAACGTTTATACAGATTATAAGTGTGAAGACGAAGCGTTGATGTCTGAATTTTTAACAGCGTTATCAGGTCGCGGCACTAAGGTATTAACACCGCAGCGTGGCGAGAAAAAAGCACTTTTGGAAATGGCACACAAAAACGCAAAGCAGTCGGCTCTAAACTATATATTAAAAAACGGTGACGGAAAAAAGGGAATAAAGCGGACAATCTTAGACATAAAAGAAGAACTGGGACTGAAAAATCCGCCGTATACAATAGAAAGCTATGACATTTCAAACACATCGGGAGAAGACAATGTAGGTTCAATGGTGGTGTTTGTAAACGGCGAGCCAAAAAAGAGTAAGTACCGCCGTTTCAAGATTGAAACAGCCGCAGGCGGTGATGATTATCACAGTATGGCAGAGATGATTTTAAGGCGTCTGACTCACGCTCGTGATGAAGAAAAAATGATAGAAAAGGGTGAGCTGTTGCTAAAAGACGCAAAGTTCCTGCCGCTTCCTGATTGTATTTTTTTAGACGGTGGTAAGGGGCATTTGTCGGTGATTCTAAAGCTTTTAGAGCTGACCGATTTTGATATACCGCTCTTCGCGATGGTAAAAGATGAACACCACAGGACAAATGCACTACTAAAAGATGATGGGTCGAGCATAGGATTAAAGAGAAACTCGGCAGAATTCAGGCTTGTTGCAAGTATTCAGGAAGAAGTTCACAGGTTTGCAATAGATTATCACAAAAGATTGCGTGGCAAAAAGGTAAAACAATCAACTTTGTGTGAAATTGACGGAGTGGGAGAAAAAAGTGCGAAAAAACTCTTAAAATACTTTAAAACCATTGCAAATATCAAAGCGGCAGAAATTGATGAACTAAAAAAAGCAGGTGTGGGCAAAACGGTTGCTGAAAATATATACAATTATTTTCGCCAAAAATAGTCAAAAAGTGTAAAAAAACTTGAAATTTTGACGAAAAAATGGTACAATAATTTATTAGCAAATACAAAAAGGAAGTGCCCTTATGTCATTTTTGAAATTGTCCAAAGATGTACGCTTTTCAAACAAAATGATAATACTTTTTATCATTCCTATATTTTTAGAGCAACTATTAATAGGGTCGTTATCACTTGCTGATACTTTAATGATAGCAAGACTTCCCGACAGTGAAGCGGCACTTGCCGGCATTGCAAATGTTTCAAGAATAGACACATTGTTTAAACAGATTTTTTCAGCATTAGCTGCAGGGGGAAGTGTGTTTATCTCCCAGTACATAGGGGCAAAAGACTTCAAAAAAGCAGGACAATCTTTAAAAATGCTTACCATATCAATGTTTTTAGGTGCTGTTGCGTTGTCAGTAATTTTAATGGTTTTCAGGATGTTTATACTCACATTTTTATTCGGCAGTGTTGAAGAAACAGTTATGAATGAAAGCTTAAAGTATTATACATATACGATAACGGCGTACCCCTTTATGGCACTTTTTAATATTGGTACTGCGTCGTTTCGTGCGATGAAAAAGAGTAAAATCACACTCGTGGCGTCAGTTTTAATGATGATTATAAATATAAGCTTAAAGTATGTGTTCTTATTCTGTGCAAAATTAGGTGTTATTGGTGCAGGACTTTCTCTGATTATAGCTTATGCCGTTACAGGTGTCGGTCTTATCCTTCTGCTGATGAGAAAGAAAAATGAAGTGTACATAGATAATTTATTAAAGCCCGAATGGGATTTTAAGATGCTTGGCGGTATATACAAGCTCGCTCTTCCTACGGGAATAGAAAACGGTATGTTTCAGTTAGGTTCGTTGATTTTACAGACCTTGGTAGCATCCTTAGGTACTGTTGCTATAAATGCAAATCATATTGCAAATCAAATTTCATATATGACTTATGCAGCGGCATCTGCGTTTACGCTTGGAATATTGCCATTTGTAGGACAGTGTATGGGAGCGGGAAAACCTGACGAAGCCGAAGTTTGCATAAAGCACATCCTAAAGCTTGACCGTTTGGTGTTAATTGCGGCGGCGGCTGTTGCCATAATTTTTACACCGCAGGTTGTATCGGTTTTCGGTCTGTCAGAAGAGGCATCAATCCAGACGGTTAATATAGCAAGACTTTACTTTTTCTGCACACCGCTTTTCTATCCTGAGAGTTTTGCTTTAGCAAATGCACTGCGTGGTACAGGGGATACAAAATTCCCGATGATTGTTTCAATAACAACTATGTTTGTGCTTCGTGTAGGGTTTGCGTATTTAATGGTTAGGGTATTTTTACTTGGTATTATGTCAATATGGATTGTGATGGTTTCTGACTGGTTTGTGCGTGCGATAATATTTACAATAAGATTTAAACAAGGTTTGTGGAAACAAAATAAGGTTATAAATAATTAAAATATATCTTATACAATAAAAAAAGGATGTGTGGTATAAATGAAAATAGCAATAGATGCATTTGGCGGTGACAATGCTCCTGATGAGGTTGTAAAGGGCAGCATTAAAGCAATCGATGATGCAGACTATGAAATAATCCTTGTCGGCAATGAGGAGATTTTAAGACAAAAGCTTGAAGAATTCGGCTACTCCGGAGATAAAATTTCTATAAAAAATGCAACTGAAGTAATAGAAGTTGAAGAAGAACCCGTAAAGGCGGTAAGAGCAAAAAAAGACTCTTCAATGGTTGTCGCACTAAATCTTTGTAAAACGGGCGAAGCTGACGCTGTTGTAAGTGCAGGAAGCACGGGAGCGTACTTGGCCGGTGCTTTTAGAATTTTAGGAAGAATAAAAGGAATTAAAAGACCTGCCCTAACGGCGTTTATACCAAATATAAAAGGCGGTATGGGAATAATCACTGACTGCGGTGCAACGTCTGATGCCAAGCCTGAATATCTTGCTCAGTACGGACAGATGGGTTCTTTATACGCTACAAAGGTTTTAGGAATAGAAAATCCTAAAGTATACTTAGCTAACATCGGTACAGAAGAAGGCAAAGGCAACGAGCTTTATAAAAATGCCTATGCGCTTTTAAAAGAAAATAAAAACATAAATTTCTGCGGAAATTTAGAAACACGTGATTTAACGGCAGGCATTGCAGATGTAATTGTGTTCGACGGATTTTCGGGAAATATGGTAATCAAGACGATTGAAGGCACGGCAGTTTCCTTGTTTAAATTAATTAAGAAAAGCTTTTTGGAAAATTTACTAACAAAGCTGTGTGCAGCTGTTATGCTTCCGCGTCTTAAAAAGGTCAAGTCTATGCTTGACTCATCGGAGCAGGGCGGGGTACCCCTTTTGGGTATTGACGGCGTGGTAATAAAAGCTCACGGAAACTCAAAAGAAAAAGCCTTTGCTCACGCAATAAGGAGTGCTGCCGTTTTTGCCAAAACCGGCGTAAATGAAGAATTAAAAAAGATTTATTCTAATGTGTCGGACGAAACAGAAGAATAACCTTAAGAAACTGTACATAAAATTGTAAAAAAATTATAAATACTATTTACAATTTTATTGGTATGATATATAATGGTTATTGTAGTTATACTCGCGATTTGCGGTAAATACTAATTTATACATACGGAGGTATCAGCTTATGGAATTTGAAAAAATTCGTGAAGTTTTAGTTGCACAGTTCGGCGTGGATGAATCTGCGATTACGCCCGAAACATCAATCGTTGATGATTTAGGTGCAGACTCATTAGACGTAGTAGAACTTATTATGGCTATTGAAGAAGCGTTTGATATTGAAATCCCCGATGAAGTAGCAGAAGATATTGTTACGGTTTCGGATGCAGTTGAATATCTTAAAAATAACAATTAACATTTGTGAGGGTGTGGAAACACACCCTCTATGTAGGTATCCTTGAGCGCATAAATCTGTTTCCTACAATGTGACTTTTTGTTGTAAGAAGCATATTTATGCGTTCCTTTTTTTGAAAGGGCGAAGAAATGAACACAATCAAAGAGTTTCAGGAGCTTATTGGTTATAAGTTTAACAACGATGAATATTTAAAAACAGCTTTAACTCACAGCTCCTACGCACACGAAAATAAACACAAAAAAATAAAGTTTAACGAAAGACTCGAATTTTTGGGCGACTCAGTTTTAAGCATCATAGTGTCAAAATATATTTTTGAAAACTATCCTGAGCTTCCTGAAGGCAGACTTACAAAAATACGCTCGGCAGTAGTTTGTGAAAAGACGCTTTATGAGTGTTCGCTAAACATAGATTTGGGAAAATATCTGGTTTTGGGTCGCGGCGAAGAAAGAACGGGCGGAAGAACAAGACCATCGATTTTATCAGACGCTTATGAAGCATTAATTGCGGCAATATTTTTAGACAGCGACTTAGACGTTGTAAAAGAGTGGGTTTTAAGTCAGCTATACGATGCTATTGAAGCGGCGGCGAACGGCAGAATATCTAAAGATTACAAAACAGAATTTCAAGAAGCGGTACAAACGAAAGGCGACGTAAATATCCAATATAAAGTGGTAGATTCAAGCGGACCTGACCACAATAAGTTTTTTGTGGTCAATGTTTATTTAAATAATGCTTTAATGGGACAAGGCGAAGGCACAAGCAAGAAAAAAGCGGAGCAGAATGCGGCAAAAGACGCACTTTCAAAACTCGGTAAGGATGAGTAATGTGAAGCATAAAACCATTCCGATTTTTGTACCGCATATGGGATGTCCCAATGATTGCTCTTTTTGTAATCAACGAAAAATTACAGGAGTGAGCACATCTGTCACAAAAGAAGATGTAGATGCACAGATTAAAGGTGCACTTTATACAATGCCGGATAATACCGAATTTGTAGAAATCGGATTTTTCGGCGGGAGTTTTACGGGTATTGACAAAAATACACAAAACGAATTTTTAGACGTTGCCAAACGCTATAAGGACAGGGGTTTAGTACAAGCTATAAGGCTTTCAACACGCCCTGACTACATTGATGAAGAAATCTTAAAAAGGCTAAAAGAGTACGGGGTTACAACGATTGAGCTTGGGGCACAATCAATGGATGACGGCGTTTTAGCCGCCAACCGCAGGGGGCATAAAAGCTGTGACACAATCCGTGCAAGTTGGCTTATTAAGGAGTTTGGTATAGATTTAGGACTCCAGATGATGACGGGATTGTATAAAGATACGAACGATACGTGTATGGAAAGCTTGGAAAAAATAATTTCGCTTTGTCCTGATTGTGTGAGAATTTATCCGACTTTGGTGCTTTCTGGAACATATCTTGCAGAACTTTTACAATCGGGACTTTATAAACCGCAAACCTTAGACGAAGCGGTAAAGCTCTGTGCCGATTTAAAAGAACGTTTAGATGAAGAAGATATAAAAATTATAAGGCTCGGGCTTATGGCATCTGACAATATAAACCCAGACAGCGATGTTTTAGCAGGTCCGTATCACCCATCAATAGGCGAGCTTGTGCAAAGTGAAATTTATCTAAGGAAAATATTAAAAGAAATAGATTGTAACGCTGATATTTTAGTGAATGAAAAAGACATTTCAGCGTTTTTGGGAAACAAAAAGAGTAATGTTAAAAAGCTTTCAAATGCAGGCTATAATGTCCGCTTTGTTGCAGATAAAAGCATAACACGCGGTGAGTTTAAAATAATAAGAAAGGAGCAACAATAATGCGTTTAAAGGGAATAAAAGTAAATGGCTTTAAGTCTTTTGCGGATAAAATCAATCTTGATTTTTCTGACGGTATAACTGCGATTGTTGGTCCTAACGGCAGCGGTAAAAGTAACATTTCCGATGCTGTAAGATGGGTTTTGGGTGAGCAGAGTGCAAAAATGCTCAGAGGCTCAAAAATGGAAGATGTAATTTTCAGCGGAACACAAAAAAGAAACCCGATGGGCTTTGCCGAAGTTACGCTTGTTTTAGACAATCGTGACAGACAGTTAGATATCGCTTATGATGAAGTCGAAGTTACAAGAAAGGTCTTTGTGTCGGGCGAAAGTCAATATATGATAAACAAAAACATCGTAAGGTTAAAAGACATTCACGAAGCTTTTATGGACACAGGCTTGGGTCGCGACGGATATTCTATGGTAGGTCAGGGCAAAATTGATGAGATTTTGTCTACAAAATCCGACGACAGACGAGAAATTTTTGAAGAAGCTGCGGGAATTTCTAAATATCGCTACAGAAAAGAAGATGCAGAAAGAAAATTACGGCATACAAACGAAAATTTAGACAGAGTTTTTGATATTATAACAGAGCTTGAAGGTCGTGTAGAGCCTTTAAAAAATCAGTCGGAAAAAGCTAAAAAGTATCTGCAGTACAAAGAAGAATTAAAGACCTTTGAGGTTAACGATGCCGTTCGTATAATCGAGAGTGCAAACGATGTTATCGGCGGAATTGACGAAAAGCTTAAAATAGTTACAAATCAGCTAAATGAAGCAAAAACTCTGGCTGAAAACGCAGAGTCAGCTCAGCAGGAGTACTACGAAAAGGCAAAGCAGAGTGAAGAAAACCAGACCGAGACTAATAAAAAGATAAGAGAATTAACAGAAAGCATATCGATAAAAAAGGGTGAAATCGACATTTTCAAAAATACGATTTCAGGTAACGATATGTTGGTTTCTCGTATCGAAGAAGAGATAAAGGTACTGTCTGAGAAAAAAATAGATTTAGAAAAAGCAAGAGAAACTATAAATAAAGATATAGAGATTAAAAGTGCAGAGCTTAGCTTAATCGATGAAGAAATATCTTTATTAAAGGCAGAAGAACAATCAAAAAGCAGCAACGAAAGCGGTGCAGAACGCGAAATCGAAGAATTAAATAATTTAGTTGCCGAAAGAATTGAAAGCCTTAGCGAATTAAAAATTTCTCTTTCTAACCAGAAACTGACGGAAGAAAGCTATATAACAAGGGAAGAAACTATTCTTTCCGAGGCTACTGACAGAAGTGACGAGCGAAATGTAATTGACGAAAAAATAAAAGAAATTGAAACGGAAATCAAAAGAAAAAGTGCCTACCTTGAAAAAATCAAGGAAAAGAGAAATGAAATCAACGAAAAACGCGAAAATATAAATCGCAAGTTAGAAGAAAATCTAAAAATAATAAACGAAAACACAATCAGCGTGAACGAAAAAATCTCAAGAAAGAAGCTTTTGGAAAATATGGAGCAGTCTTACGAAGGATATTCACGCTCGGTAAAAACGGTTTTAAAAGAACACGAAAACGGAGTGCTTAGGAGTGCTGAAATTTACGGTCCTGTGTCTAAGCTTTTAAAGACGGAAGATAAATACAGTATCGCAATTGATGTAGCACTCGGAAATTCAGTGCAGCACATAGTAGTAAAAAGTGAGACTGACGCTAAAGTTGCGATTGAATGTTTAAAAGAAAAAAATGCAGGCAGAGCTACGTTTTTGCCGCTTTCTTCAATCAAAATTAAGGATTTTCCCGAAAGCGGAATTGAAAAAGAAACCGGATTTGTAGGTGTTGCAAAGGACTTGGTGAGTTGCGAACAAAAATTTAACCCTGTTTGTGAATTTTTACTTGGCGGAACGATTGTTATTGACAATATCGACAATGCGATTAAAATTTCTAAAAAGTATAAGAATTCAATAAAACTTGTAACGTTGGCGGGCGAATTGTTTAATGTCGGCGGATCGCTTTCCGGCGGAAGTTTTTATAAGCAGGCATCACTTTTCGGAAGAGAAAACGAAATTGTGGCCCTGTCAAAAGAAATACCGCGTCTTGAAGAAGAAACCGAGAAGCTAAACAAGAAAAATGCATCACTAAAAGACGAACTTTTGACACTTGATGAAGAAGTTAAAAAATATGACGGTGAAATATCTGAAAATGACTCGGAGCTTTTAATATTAGAGCGTGATAAGTCACACAACGAGCTTTTGATTAACCAAATTGATATGGCGAAAAAGCGAGTTGAAGAAGAATTAGAAAGCGTTCGCACAAAAATAAAAGAAGCAAAAGAAAAACAAGAACAAATCAAAGGGGAAATTGAAGAAACACAAGAGCTGATTTTGGCTAAACAAGAAGATATAGAGAAAAAAGAAGCTTCGATTTCAGAAATTATTGCCCAAAAGCAGGAGATTTCAGGAAAAATTCTTGCGAAGAATTTTGAGCGTTCGGGTGTTTTAAAGGATTTAGAAATCTTAAACGAGAAGGCGGAAAGTGCCAAAAATGATATTTTGGCAAATGATAAAAGTATCGCACTTCACGAAACGGAAATAAAAGATATAAAATCAAAAAATGCAGAGCTTATATTCCAAATCGAGTTGAAAAAAGAAGAAACAGATTACGGAATTAAGCAAATAGCAGAGCTTGACGAAACGGCAGCTGCCTTAGCTGAAGAGAAAAAACAGCTTGATGAAAAAGACAGAGAAGCACTTTCAAAAATCAAGTCATTGCGAGAAGATGTCTTTACACTTTCTAACGAAGAATCAAGACTTGCTCAGAGAAAAATCAAGCACGAAACCGAGCTTGAAAACACAATAAACAACCTTTGGGAAGAATACGAGCTTACATATTCAGACGCAATTGTTTATAAAAAAGAATTGGGCAGCGTGACTGAAGTTACAAAGGAAATTGCATCGCTAAAACGCAAAATATCTTCCCTTGGCAATGTAAATGTTGATGCGATTGAAGAGTATAAGGCAGTTTCGGAGCGATATGAATTCTTAACAGGTCAGCGTGACGATTTGGTAAAGGCACAAAAGGATTTACTCGGCATTATTTCTGATATGACAAAGGTTATGAAATCAGAATTTGAAGAAAAATTCACTGAAATCGCAAAATACTTTAAGCAGACCTTTGTTGAGCTTTTTGGCGGTGGTACGGCGTCGCTCTCCTTAGAAGACCCTGATGACATCTTAAATTGTAACATAAACATTGATGTTCAGCCTCCGGGTAAGAAACTTCAAAGTTTATTACTTCTTTCCGGCGGTGAACGAGCATTGTCTGCGATTGCACTTTTATTTGCAATATTAAAAACACGCCCGACACCATTCTGCTTCTTAGACGAAATAGAAGCAGCACTTGACGATGCTAACGTCTACAGATTTGCAGATTACATCAAAAATTACAGCGAAAATACGCAGTTTATCGTTGTTACGCACAGACGCGGTACAATGGAAGCAGCAGACGTAATTTACGGTGTTACGATGCAGGAAAAGGGTGTATCAAAGCTTTTGGAATTAAACATTAACGAACTTGCTGAGTAAAATACGGACAGGAGGAATAATCGTGATTAAAGCACCACGTGGTACACACGATATATTGCCGTCAGAAACATACAGATGGCACGCAGTAGAAGAACAAATTAAAAAAATATGCAAAGAATTCGGATATAAGGAAATAAGAACACCTATGTTTGAAAGCACAGAGCTTTTTGAACGCGGTGTGGGCGACACAACAGACGTTGTGCAAAAGGAAATGTACACCTTTTTAGACAAGGGCGGAAGAAGTATTACCCTAAAGCCTGAGGGTACATCTCCAATTGTTAGAAGTTTTGTTGAAAATTCAGTATATGCTGCTCCGCAGCCAACTAAGCTTTACTACCTATATCCCTGCTTCAGGTATGAAAAGCCACAGGCGGGAAGACTTCGTGAATTTCATCAGTTCGGTATAGAAGTGTTCGGTTCGCACACTCCTTCAATTGACGCTGAAGTTATATCTTTGGCTATGGAACTTTTGGGTCGCTTGGGAGTTACAGGTATTGAGCTTAACATAAACAGTATAGGCTGTCCTGTTTGCAGAAAAGAATATAATGAGAAGTTAAAGGATTTCTTTAGACCCCATTTAGGCGAATTGTGTGAAACCTGCAGGGAAAGATTTGAAAAAAATCCTTTGAGAATTTTAGACTGCAAGTGTGATAATTGCAAAGAAATTGCAAAAAATGCACCTATGTTAATAGACCACATTTGCGATGATTGCAGCAAGCATTTTGAAAGTCTTAAAAAGTATTTAGAAATTATGAAAATCCCCTACAACGTTGATGCGACGATTGTTCGTGGACTTGATTACTACACTAAAACAGTATTTGAAATCATTTCTCACAACGAGGGTTCAGAAGGCACAATCTGCGGCGGCGGAAGATACGACGGATTGGTTTCTGAAATCGGCGGCCCCGAAATGCCCGGTGTTGGTTTTGGTATGGGACTTGAGCGTTTGCTTTTGGTGTTGGAAAGCATTAAAAAATTACCCGAAAATGATGAAAACCCTGATATATTTATTGCAAATATCGGCGATGGTGCAGATGTATTTGTTCAAAAGCTTATTTATGATTTGCGATGCGAAGGCATTGCTGCAGAGCGTGATTATCTGGCACGAAGCGTAAAAGCACAGATGAAGTATGCAAATAAGCTACAGGCTAAATTCTCAGCAGTTATCGGTGATGATGATATAAGTGCAAATTGTACAAACGTTAAAAATATGACTACAGGCGAAAGTCAGGAAGTTAAGTTTTCCGATATGGCAGAATATTTAAAAAATGCACTGAAATAGTGTGTAACAGGAGGTTTTACAAATGATAGAAGTTAAAAACCTGACAAAAAAATATGGTGATATATGTGCAGTTAGTGATGTTTCATTTACAGTAAGGGATGGAGAAATCTTAGGATTGCTCGGTCCTAACGGTGCGGGAAAATCAACCACAATGAACATTATGACGGGATATTTATCAGCAACAAGCGGTGAAGTAAATATTGCAGGCTTTGACATTTTAGATAACCCCATAGAAGCAAAAAAGCATATCGGTTATTTGCCTGAAATTCCGCCGCTTTATACTGATATGACAGTTTTAGAATACTTAAATTTCGTATATGATTTAAAGTGCGTAAAAGAAAAAAAACGTGACGCTCATATCAACGAAATTATGGAGGCTGTAAAGGTTACAGATGTCAAAAATCGTGTGATTTCTAATCTTTCAAAGGGGTATAAGCAAAGAGTGGGACTTGCTCAGGCTATGATAGGAAATCCTGAAGTTTTAATCTTAGACGAGCCTACAGTCGGTCTTGACCCGATGCAGATTATCGAAATCAGAAGTGTGATAAAAAAATTGGGTAAAAATCATACCGTTATTTTATCGTCTCACATTTTACAGGAGGTTCAGGCTATTTGCGACAGAGTTGTAATCATAAACAAAGGCAAGGTTGCAGCGATTGACAGTCCCGAAAATTTAGCAAGAACAATCTCTAATGAAAATAAGTTTATGCTAAGAATAGCGGCAGACGAAAGAACAGCTTTAGATGTGTTAGAACCGATTTCGGGCGTTAAGCAGGTAAGGTCAATGGGCAGGAAAGAGAAAAATTCTATTGACTTTTTAGTTGAAACAGAGCCGAATGTCGATGTAAGATCTGAAATTTTCCGCAGGATGGCAGAGAATAATCTTCCGATACTTTCTATGCAGACTGTGGATTTAAGCTTAGAAGATATCTTTATAGAAGTTACGGAAAACGAAAGGTTTTTAGAGTCGGACATAGACGAACGCGATATAGAGTTTGTAAATATTACAAAAGAGGGGGACGAAGCAGATGAAAGCAATATTTAAAAGAGAATTAAGTGCTTACTTTAAAACTCCTCTGGGGTACATTTTTGTCGGTTTGTTTTTTGCGTTTTGTGCATTGATGTTTTTTAACTTCAATATGAACAAAAACACGTCAATAATGACAAATTATTTTACAAATATCTGCTATGTTTTCATAGTGATTGTTCCGCTTTTAACAATGAAAATGTTTTCTGAAGAAAGAAAGTTAAAAACAGACCAGTTGTTATTAACAGCACCCGTTAAGGTTACAGACATTGTGCTGGGTAAGTTTTTGTCAGGACTCGTGGTTTTGGGAATTTCAGTAGCGGCAACGCTTGTGTTTTTAATCGTTTTAGCAATCTACGGAAATCCGCCTGTTATTCAGTCTTTGGTTGGATATTTTGGCATTATGCTTTACGGTGCCATGCTTATTGCGATTGGAATGTTTGTGTCAACGCTTACACAAAATCAGGTGATTTCGGCAGTCATCACAATGGCGATTGTCGCAGTATTATCACTTTTTAGTGCTATAAATTTTGACTTTACAACCGCTTTAGGCGGAAAAATTGTATTTTTGGGAAGATTTTTAAACGGAGCAGTTAATTTTATTGATATAAATGCTCGATTTAATGATTTTGCACAAGGCATATTAAACGTAGTGCCGATAGTATATTATCTTAGCATAACAGCACTGTTTGTTTTACTTACGGTGCGAGTAATCGAAAGAAGACGTTGGAGGTAGTGCGGTTATGAAAAATACAAAAAAACTAAAATACGGCATTAACTCCACTATAATCGTTATCGGTGCAATTATAGCGGCAATACTCATAAACAGCATTTTAGTTACTTTTGATGATAAGATTTCATTAGAAATCGACCTTACCGAAAACGAGATTTATAAACTTTCGGACTCGACAAAAGAAGTTGTAAAAAATATCGACAAGGACACAAAAATCGGCATTTTATACGACGGCAGAGAAGTTGATGAAAACGATGAATTTATGTCGGTTATAAAATCAATTGTAGACAAATATACAGAAGAAAACGAAAAAATCACCTGTGAATTAATAGACTTTTATAACGACCCCACACCGATTTTAAAGGGTGAGTATCCGGCTGAGGCAATACAGGAATTTAACACAAGGCAAATAAGCCCGCTTTACGCTATGGTAATAGTTCAGGGTGATAAATATGAGATTACAGACCCGAACTCGTATTTTGAGCAGAGCTATGAAAAAGATACGGGGACAATAGAGAATAAAAGTGCCGTTGAAAAGATTTTAACCAACAAGCTTGCAGCACTTGATGGAAATTCACAGAGCTTTTCTTTAATTCTATATTCAACGGGTCACGGCGAGAAGGTCAACACAACAATAGGAAGTCTTTTGACAAAGTACGGATACACCCCCGCTTATGTTGAACTTGCAAGCTTTAAAAAGGCAGATGATGACAACCCGCTTATAATAATCGACAGCCCCGAGACTGATTTTACAGCAGAAGAAATAGAAAGTCTTGATGCGTTTTTAAAGAATAACGGAAATGTACAGGTTTACTTTAATCCGCTTATCTCAAACGAAGAATTACCGAGACTTGAAGGCTATTTAAAAGACGAATGGGGAATTATCAGAAATCACGGCGTAATTTACGATAATTCTAAGGCTGTAACATTAGAAGATGATGATAAGGCAGTTTACGGCTCTATTGCAGTAGGTGAGTATACCGACCACGATATTTTAAAGGATATTAAATCATCGGGGTTAAGAGTTATGTATTCTGCGGCAAATGCTTTGGAAATAAAAAGCGATAAAGAAATGGCAATAGATGCAGCTCCTGTTTTAAAAACGTCAGGTGGTGCGTTGCTTAAATCATTAGAAACAGCGTTTTCGCCTGAAACATCAGATGGTGATATGGGAGAATATAATGTCATTTTAACGTCAGTAAGAGAAAAAATCGATGAATCAGGTAAAAAAACCACAGGCAAGGTTTTGGTGTGCGGTTCAAGCTATGCAATGGACACATTGCCGCTTCAGTCGGATTGTGCAAATGAAGAAATGCTCATAAACTCATTTAACTGGATGAGCGGAAATACATCAAGCATAAATGTAGAAATTAAAGAATTCCCCGAAGGCGGTTTAGTAATTGAAAATACACCTAAGTGGATATGGTTTGCGAGTCTGGTTATAGTTGTGCCGCTTGGGATTTTGGCTGTAGGGATATATGTGTTTGTAAAAAGAAGATATAAATAAAAATAAAAAGAAATCTGCTGTGCAGATTTCTTTTTATTTTTGCCGAAAGAACGCAAAATTTGACAGAAATTAATTGTTGTGTTATACTAATAATGTTATTTTGTAAGTTCCTTATTATATGAAAGGAGTGCACGATTTTGTGCGGTGAATTATGAAAGTTAAAAATATGACGAAAAAGAAGCAGACCACATACCAAAAACTTATGCAAATGAACAGCAGAAATTTAAAGGTAAACGTTTTGGTTGCGGTTGTAGCGCTTATATTGGCGTTTTTGGCATCGAAGATACCAAACACATTTTTTCTTTGTCTGGTGAGTACAATTTCCCTTGTTATATCAGGAGCAGAAACAATGTCTAAGTTAATAAAAGGAACGAAAGACGCCAAGCTTGATACCGTTATGGTGGTAGCAGCTGTGCTTATTCCTTTTTGCTTGGGAGAGTTTGTTTTAGCAGCATACGCAATGGGCATCTATAAATTATCAGCAGCTTTAATTTCTTATATGCTTGTTGGTTTGGGAAAAGATTTTAGGGGAATGGTTGAAGTTTTTCCTAAAAATGCAAATGTAATTGATGCAAATTCAAACATAACAACAGTTCCTGCAGAAAAAATTACAAAGGGCACAAAAATTATGGTAAAGTCGGGCGAGATTGTTCCTGTTGATTGCGTAATTACTGAGGGATTTTCGGATTTTGATACATCAATGGTTTGTGATTTGGGAAAAGAAGAAAGTCTTTCATCAGGCGATAAAGTGCTTGCAGGCTATGTAAATACAGGTTCGTCTGTTACCTGTGTTGCGTCCTGTGATTTTGACGATTCGATTGTAAAGGATTTAAATAGACTTGCCGATATGGCAGAAGCTACTCAAACAGTAGGGGAAAAAAGATTTATTAAAATTGCAAAGTGGTATCCCGTTTTAATATTGGTGTTAGCAATAGTAGTTCTTTTGATTTACGGTATGTCATCAGGTGCTTGGGGAGAAGGAATGACCGTCGTAAGCACGTTGCTTATTGCGGCAACATCAGGCTCATTTATGGTAGCCGTTCCTTTGTTTACATCTTGTGCCGTATGGAAGTTAAAAAGAAGCGGTATGGTGATTTCTACAGCAGAGATACTTGATGAAATTGCAGATATTAACTGTGTGGCATTTGAAAAGAACGGCATTTTAACAGATGGAAAATTTGAAATCACACAAAAATACACGGCTGAAAATTTCACCGAAGAAGATTTGTTGATGATAGCAGGAATTTGCGTCGGTGGCAGGGAACATCCGATTTCAAGAATTTTTACAAAGTATCAAAATGAGCACTTAACGGCTGAAAATGTTATGGAATTTCCGGGCAAGGGTGTAGAATGTATAATAATGGGCAAGACCTTCTTGTGCGGAACAGAAGATTTCGTAAAGGAAAGCGGTATTGATGTATCCGAAGTTTCGGGCTACAGACTATACGTTACAATTGATAACGTTTTAATGGGTGCGCTGTCTTATGAAGATGCACTTTCAGAAAGTTCGGCATACGATATTGAAGCCTTAAAGAAGACAGGTGTTGAAAAAACAGTGATGTTTACACCTGACAAAGAAGACAAAGCTCAAATACAGTTTAAAGCATCGGGTGCTGATGAGTACGTTGCAGAGCTGACATCTTTTATGCGAGCTGAAGCAGTAAGTAAAATCAAAGAAGAAGACGGCGTGACTTGTGCGTATATCGGTGAAGTTTTGGGCGGCGAGCAGGCGATGGAAGAAGCAGATGTCGGAATTTCGCTTATAAGCAAAGAAAGTAATGGCTTGGAATATACAAAGGTGGCACTTTTAGGCAAGTTAAAAACAGTAGCAGACGCCATTGAGTGTGCAAGACTTTCAAGCAGTAAATTAGAAATTCATTTTTACTGTGCTTCGGCTGCCAAGATTATAACAGTTTTGTTGGGATTATTCGCCGTTTTAAACGTCGCTGCAGCTTTAATTATTGATGCAGTTTTAACGATTGCGGCACTTATGTCAGCTAAAGAATTATTAAAAAAATAAATAATAAATAAAAGGCGGATATCATCGATATCCGCCTTTTATTTTTTCAAATCAATGAGTGTATCTAAAACAGTTCCCATACTTTTAAACATATTTCCTTTGCAGCGAAGCAGTTTTCTTCTGTTTTTTGCACCGTAATCAGCAGAAACAATCGCAACAGTTCCCAAAATGCCGATTATGGCAAGCATATACATTAAGCATTTTTTCATTTTGTTATCTCCATTCTTTTTTTCTTCGATATTATTATGTGAAGATAAACTTGTTTTAAACATAATTTTAAAAAAAGTGTAGCATTATATGAAAAAAAGTGTTATAATGTTCGCATATAAAGTTTTGGAGTGGTATTTTTGCAATTTTTAATTACTTTTTTAGAAGGGTTAGTGACGTTTGTATCTCCTTGTATGCTCCCGATGTTGCCGATATATTTTTCGTATTTTGCACACGGAAACGACAAAAAGCAGAGCATATTTTTTAAAACTGTATTTTTTGTTTTGGGTTTTACTTTTGTATATGCTGTTTTAGGAATGTTTGCGGGGGCTTTAGGTTCGTTTTTTATGCAGTACGAGATGGCATTGCATATAGTATGCGGTGCAATTATCGTAGTTTTGGGGTTTAACTTTTTGGGTATAGTAAAGTTTCGGTTTTTAAAAGGTTTACACGCACATCAGGAGGTAAATGGTTTTTTTTCTGCCTTTTTATTCGGTGTGCTATTCTCTGTGAGCCATCTTCCGTGCATTATGGCACTTTTGGGTTCAGCACTCGTTATGGCGGCACATCAGGGAACGGCACTTTGCGGAATTTTGCTTTTGATAATTTACTCTTTGGGTATGGGAATACCGTTTTTAATATCGGCACTTTTGATGGATAAATTGACAAAGGTGTTTGATGCTTTAAAGAAGCATTATAAAGTTATAAATGTTATCAGCGGGATTTTGCTGATTGTACTTGGTATTTTAATGATGACTGGTGTTATCCACCATTTAATGGGGCACGAGCATCTTAAATAATAAAAATTATTAAATATTATATAAAAGGTGGGTAATTTTTATGAAAGAAGGATATTAAAGAGTATGTATTAATCCTACATACGGAGCGCCGATTTCAGGTTATTATGAAGAAAGGCGTGTTAAAGGAATCTTGACGATTTATACGCAAGAGCGGTTGCTTTTGATGACGGAGATAAAAAGGCAGTTATCGTAACTGTAGATCTTTGCACATTAGCACAGAAATATTATGATAAGTTCAAGGACGCAATAAGCGAGTCAACTGGCATTGAAAAAGACGGAATTTTTATCAACTGCTCACACACTCATACAGGTCCTATCGTAAGCTGTATAACAAACAGTGCAGGCGGATACATTCCCACAAAGACAGCATACTCAGAAGGCGGATATGAAGCAAGAAGTTCAAGCCTAAAGCCCGGCGGTGATGATATTATCGTTAATGGTATGATAGAGTTGCTTTCTGAGTTATAATAAATATTTTTGCTTGAAAAGTTAAAAGATATGAAGTGAAATCCCGAAGGACAAAACAAACATTCTTTCGGGATTTTGTTATTTTATACATACCCTTGAA
>CAZCOF010000019.1:0-20159 GCA_964500095.1 uncultured Oscillospiraceae bacterium | reverse complement strand
TCCCAAGAACTTAAAGTTAGGAATTACAGCAGGTATCGGTTTTTTTATTACAATCATTGCATTAATCAATGCAGGCATCGTTGTAAACAACGACTCTACATTAGTAGGTCTTGGTGACCTTGGTTCACCCCAGGTTGTTTTGGCAATTGTTGGTCTTTTAATCATCGGTGTGTTACATCACTACAAGGTAAAAGGCGACATCTTAATCGGTATTTTAGCTACATGGGTATTGGGTATTATTGCCGAACTTATCGGCTGGTATGTAGTTGACATTGAAGCAGGCGTATATTCTTTAATTCCTTCTCTTTCATGGGAATCAATAAAGGCAAACTTTGCAGCTCCTGCACTCTTCCAGTTTGACTTCGGTTTCGTTAAAGAAAACTTTATGTCATTTGCCGTTGTAATGTTTACATTCTTATATACCGATATTTTTGATACAGTAGGCACGTTAATCGGCGTTGCTCAAAAGGGTGATTTACTCGCAGAAGACGGTTCACTTCCCAGAGCAGGCGGTGCTTTAATGGCAGATGCTGTTGGTACAGTAGCAGGTGCATGTCTTGGTACATCAACAGTTACAAGCTATGTTGAATCTTCAGCAGGCGTAGCTGCAGGCGGTAGAACTGGTCTTACAGCTTTAACAACAGGTATTTTATTCTTAATCGCAATTCCTTTTGCTCCTATTTTCTTGGCAATTCCCGGATTTGCTACAACACCGGCTATGTTGTTTGTTGGTCTGTTAATGCTTTCAGCTGTAACACAGATGGACTTTGATGGCGATGTTGCAGACGCTATCGGCGGCTTCTTAGCTGTTGTTATGATGCCTTTTGCATATTCTATCGCAACAGGTATTATGTTTGCTATGATTTCTTGGGTAGTATTAAAGCTCCTAACAGGTAAAGCAAAAGATATTTCACCCGTTATGTGGATTTCCGTTTTATTATTTGCTATTTACATTTATACAACTATAGCATAGAGTTGAGCTTTAAAGGCGGTCAGAAGACCGCCTTTTTTGTTGCTCTTATATTGATTTAACTTTTTTTATTTTTCTCTTTAAAATTTGTATGTTTTGTTGTATAATAATGTATATACGAAATTTTTCGAAAGGATTTGATTATCTATGGAGCTTTCTGTTAAGCTTTCAGCAATAGTTGAAGAATATAACCTGCAACCTGTGGTTACGCCCGACGGTTGCGGCGACATCGAAATAACAGTTGCGGACGTCAATCGTCCGAGCCTGCAGCTGGCAGGATTTTTTGAGTATTTTGACCCGTCACGACTTCAGATTATCGGTATGGTCGAATACACATATTTAGAATCCCTATCGTCAGAAGAGAGATATAAATCAGTAGAAAGGCTTATAAAAGAGCCTGTTCCCGCTATAGTTTTCACACGTAGTCTACAGCCCTTTCCTGAAGTTATAGAATGTGCTAAAAAATATGGTAGAGCCGTATATATAAGTGACTACAGCACATCAAGATTTACAAGTGCGATTATACTCTTTTTAAACGTGTCGCTCGCTCCTATGACGCAACTTCACGGCGTTTTGGTTGAAGTTTACGGTGAAGGGATTTTGCTTTTGGGTGAAAGCGGCGTAGGTAAATCAGAAACCGCCATTGAGCTTGTTAAACGTGGCCACCGTCTTGTCGCTGACGACGCTGTTGAAATACGCAGAGTCTCAAATAAATCGCTCGTTGGCTCCGCTCCTAAAATTATAAGACATTTCATCGAACTTCGCGGCATAGGTATAGTAGATGTAAAGCGTCTTTTCGGTATGGGTGCTGTAAAAGATACAGAAAATATAAATCTCGTTATAAATTTAGAAAACTGGCAGCAGGGAAAATCTTACGACAGATTAGGACTTGATGAACAAAAGACATCTATTTTAGGTATTGAAGTTCCGTCAATGACAATTCCTATAAAACCCGGCAGAAACTTAGCAATGATTGTTGAAGTTGCCGCAATGAACGCACGCCAGCGTAAAATGGGCTATAATGCCGCAGAAGAATTAAACGAAAGAATTATGAATCAGGCAGATTTTGAATAATATTTGCCCTAAAAGGGCGGAAAGGCTATGAAGATTGGTGGAAAATATAAAAAATCTTATAACCAAAAAAATATTGGGTACGGTATCGCAAAATGTACCTTTAAAAGATTACACTTCCTTTAAAATAGGCGGTGCGGCTGACTTGTTTGTTTGTCCGAACAACTTGATGGAGCTAATTAACGTACTTGACATTTTAAAGGAGAACGATGTTTCATATTTCCTGTTGGGTGCAGGCTCTAACCTTTTGATTTCGGATAAGGGCATAAGAGGTGCTGTAATTAAGCTTGGAGACGGCTTTGACTATGCGTATGCAAAAGACGACTACATCTTGGCAGGTGCGGGAGTTTCATTGGCATCTTTGGCGGCCTGTGCTAAGAACGCCGAGCTTTCGGGGCTTGAATTCGCATCAGGCATACCCGGCTCTTTAGGCGGTGCTCTTTTTATGAACGCAGGTGCCTATGGCGGCGAGATGAAGGATGTAGTGGCAGAAGTTTCTTATATAGACAACGACGGAACAGTAAAAACTATCCCGTGTTCGGAGTGTGATTTTGGCTACAGAAAGAGCGTATTCTCATCAGGTGATAAAATCATAATTTCTGCAAAATTCACCTTAAAAAAGGGAAATAAAGAAGAAATTTCAAAGACTATGCGCGAGCTAAACGCCAAAAGAAAAGAAAAGCAGCCCTTAGAATACCCGTCAGCAGGCAGTACGTTCAAACGCCCCGAAGGGCATTTTGCAGGCTCGCTTATTGAACAATCAGGACTAAAGGGTTACACTATAGGCGGAGCACAGGTGTCAGAAAAACACGCAGGGTTTGTAATAAATACAGGCAATGCAACAGCATCTGACGTGTGCGAATTGATAAAGCACGTTCAAAAGACAGTTTTTGAAAAATTTAATGTAGAGTTAGAACCTGAAGTTAGGATAACAGGCGAAGAATAAAAAGAGAAGAACTTTTAAAAGTTCTTCTCTTTTTATTAACTCAAATCTTCTACATATAAAACTCTTTCTTTAGGCTCTTCTGCCTTAGGCTCTTCAGCCTTTGGAGCTTCTACTCTGCCGTCACGGATGTCAAAGAACTTTTTAGCAACCTGCGGGAAAAGTGCATAGCTTAAAACGTCTTCTTCGGATTTTGCAAAATCCTTCGTTTCTTCTTTGTACTTTAAAAGCTCAGGCTCGATTAAGTCTGCGGGGCGACATTCAATTATTTTATCATCGCCGATTGCCTTTTTTCTGACTTCTTCGTTAACAGGAGCAGGGAGTCTTCCGTATTCACCACGAAGTAAACCCTTTGACTCTTTTGTTACCATCTTGTATCTTTCGCCGGCGAGTACGTTTAGTACCGCCTGAGAGCCTACAATCTGTGATGTAGGTGTAACTAATGGAGGGTATCCGAAATCTTCACGAACACGCGGAACTTCGGCTAATACTTCATAGTATTTATCTTCAGCATTTGCCTGCTTTAGCTGTGATATAAGGTTTGACAGCATTCCGCCGGGCACCTGATAAAGGAGTGTATTTGTATCTACATTTAAAACTTTGGGGTCTAAATCGCCATTTGTTTTTAATCTTTGTGCTACGTTTCTAAAGTGTGCCGCTGCTTCGCTCATCTTCTTTAAGTCAAGTCCTGTGTCGCGCTCTGTACCTTTAAGCGTTGCAACCAAGCTTTCTGTTGTGGGCTGACTCGTTCCGTTAGACATAGGAGACAGTGCACAGTCAACAATATCTACACCTGCCTGTGCTGCCATTAAATATGTCATATCGCCCGTACCTGACGTGTTATGTGTATGAAGATGAATCGGAACGCTGATATTTTCTTTTAGCTTTTTAACCAAGCTGTAAGCGTCATACGGAAGCAAAAGGTTTGCCATATCTTTTATACAGATAACGTCAGCACCCATTTTTTCAAGCTCTTGTGCCATACGAACAAAGTAGTCTTCGTTATGAACGGGGCTTGTTGTGTATGAAAGTGCAGCTTCTGCTATACCGCCGTATTCTTTAACGTATTTTATAGCGACTTCCATATTTCTGGTATCGTTTAAAGCGTCAAAAATTCTCACAACATCAATGCCGTTTTCGATTGATTTTTTACAGAATGCCGCTACAACATCATCAGCATAGTGTTTGTAACCTAAGATGTTTTGTCCGCGGAAAAGCATCTGTAGTTTTGTCTTCGGCATTGCCTTTTTTAATGTGCGGAGTCGCTCCCACGGGTCTTCATTTAAAAAACGCATACACGAATCAAACGTTGCACCGCCCCAGCACTCTATTGACCAATAGCCGATGTCGTCTAATATGCTACATACGGGCAGCATTTCTTCTGTTGTCATTCTTGTAGCCGCCTGAGACTGATGGGCGTCACGTAATATCGTGTCTGTAATATATAACTTAGCCATAAATATGTCCTTTCTTTTAATACTTAATTAACCGAACAACGCAAGCAACACGCCCGCCGCTATTGCAGAACCGATAACACCTGCAACGTTAGGACCCATAGCGTGCATCAAAAGGAAGTTTTTGGGGTTTTCCTTCTGACCAACTACTTGCGATACCCTTGCCGCCATAGGAACGGCAGAAACACCCGCAGAGCCAATGAGCGGATTAATCTTATTCTTTAAGAACAAATTCATAAATTTAACCATCAACACACCGCCTGCTGTACCGATACCGAATGCTACGATACCCATTGCGAGTATGCAAAGTGTCAAAGGATTTAAAAACGTCTCGGCTGTTGCTGTTGCACCGACTGAAATACCCAAGAAAATTGTAACAATATTCATAAGTTCATTCTGGACAGTTTTTGCGAGTCTGTCGCAAACACCTGATTCTGTCAATAAATTGCCAAGCATAAGTGACCCAACTAAAGGTGCAGCAGAAGGAACAATCCACGCAACAAATATTGTAACTATTATCGGGAATAGAATCTTTTCTGTCTTTGAAACTGTGCGAAGTGCCTTCATTTCAATCTGTCTTTCCTTCTTTGTTGTCAAAGCCTTCATAATAGGCGGCTGAATAACGGGAACTAACGCCATATATGAATACGCCGCAACAGCTATCGGACCTAAGAAGTTAGGTGCAAGCTTAGACGTTACAAATATTGCCGTCGGGCCGTCAGCTCCGCCTATAATACCAACAGATGCTGCAAGTTTTTCTAACATAGTGCCGTCTAAAAAGTTTTGTAAGCCTTCTGCTCCTAAAATAATCGGGAAAAGCTCACGAACACCTAAAAAAGTTATAAATATGCCAAGCTGTGCCGCAGCACCGAACAATAAGCTTTTCGGGTTTGCAATCAAGGGTCCGAAGTCTGTCATAGCGCCGACGCCGATAAAGATTAAACACGGATAAATTCCAAGTTTAACACCTAAATACAAAACGTCAATAAGACCGGGTGTTATGACCTTGCCCGCTTCATTTTGAGCACCGCCGAACAAATCCCAGTGAATGTGTCCGCCGGCAAAAAGCTCTTCGTGGAAAACTTCTGCACCGATTAAATTCGTAAGTAACATACCGAATGCTATCGGAAGTAAGAGTAAGGGTTCAAATTTTTTAACAATAGCAAGGTACAATAAAACACAAGCAATTAAAATCATTACTATGGTCTGCCAGTTTCCCTGTGCTATCATATAAAAGCCCGTCTGCTGTAAAAAGTTTAAAATCGCATCCATCTATCTTTCCTCCGCAATCAATTAATGGAGCAAAGAATATCGCCCGATGAAACTGCTGCACCCTTTGTAACATTTACTGCTGCAACTGTACCTGATACAGGTGCCATTATTTCATTTTCCATTTTCATAGCTTCTAAAATCATTAAAACCTGACCTTCTGAAACTTTATCGCCCGGCTTTACTTTTACGTCTAAGATTGTTCCCGGCATCGGGCTGGTAACTGACTCTCCGCCTGCAGGTGCTGCCGCCGCTGCGGGTGCGGGAGCCTGAACGGGTGCCTGAGCCTGTGCTCCGTCGATTAATTCTATCTCTACCATATACTGTGTGCCGTTTACGTTTACTTTATATGTTTTCATTTTTTTGTTCCTTTCAAAATTGTTTTTATTATATTTTTTTAATTGACTTAATTCTGATACCTGTTACGTCAGTACCTAAATCTTCAGCTATTGCTACTGCTATTGCTGAAACAAACTCCCCTTTGTTTGCTATTGCTGCAGGCGGTGCTGTCTGTACCGCAGATGCCTTTTTTTCAGCATCTTCATTTTTTCCAAGCAGCTTTACTATCGCACCGGTGATGTAACAGATTATAACCAGACAAATCAAGCATACAAAAACTGTTCCCATACCCAGTCCGACTGCTACTGTGTTAGAAATCCCCATTTTTTGTTCTCCTCCTTAAAATTTTTCGGTTTTTTGCAAAAAACGAGCGTTTATAAAGTAATTTTTTTACAAAAACCCAAATTTTCACCAATATTATTTTATCAAATACTGACTATTATATCAATACCATTTTTACACAAATTTTAAAAAAATTTACCTTTATCTATTGTATTTTTTGAAAAAAAGCATTATTATATTTATAAAGTAAAATTTTATGAGGTTTTATATGGATATTATTACACGAATCGATAAAAATTATGACGCTTTCAGCAAACGTCAAAGAGTCCTTGCTGACTATATCCGTAAAAATTACCACAAGGCAGCTTTTATGAATGTCGAACAGCTGTCTTTGGCAACTGACGTTTCAGAAGCTACTGTTGTGCGTTTTTCATCGGAATTAGGCTATGAAAAATACAGCCAATTTCAGCACGCATTAAACGACTATGCGAAGTCAATGCTAACAAGCGTTCAGCGTATGGAACACGCACATTCTCAGTATAAAGATACAGATATCTTATCGGCTGTTTTTGAGTCCGATATAGATAAAATAAAAAAAACACTGAGCCAGATTGACCGTGCGGCGTTTTCGGGTGCAGTTGATGCTTTAATTTCTGCCAAAAAAATCTACGTTTTGGGTCTTCGCGGTTCTTCAGCACTCGCTCGGTTTTTGAGCTATTATTTAAATTTTCTTTTTCCGAATGTCAAGCTTGTAAACGGCACATCGGTAGGCGATATTTTTGAGCAGATGTTTCGTGTAGGCGAAAATGATGCTTTAATTGCTTTTTCTCTTCCGAGATATTCACTGCGTACAATCCGTGCCGTACAGCACGCAAGAAAGAGCAAGGCTACAATAATCGGCATAACAGACGGTGAAAACTCGCCGATTTTAGAGCTGTGCGATTATCCCTTAATTGCAAAAACAGATATGGAGGCGTTTGTAGATTCACTCGTTGCCCCGATGTCTTTGATAAACGCGTTAATCGTGGCAATAAGTATGAAATTGCCCGAAACGGCAACAGAATCACTCCAAAAATTAGAAAACATCTGGTCAGACAACGAGGTATATGACAATGGCAACAACTGATTTAAAAGTTGAAGATTTTGACTATTTTCTTCCCGAAGAATTGATAGCACAAACACCGCTATCGGACCGCCCTTCATCGCGTCTTTTGGTTTTGGATAAAAACACGGGTACGGTCGCACATCGCACATTTAAAGATGTGCTTGATTACTTAGAAGCGGGAGATTGTTTGGTTTTAAACGACACAAAAGTTTTGCCCGCCCGACTTTTGGGAACAAACAAAACGGGAGCTGCGATTGAGTTTTTACTCCTTTCACAGCGTGATGGCGACGTATGGGAAATCATAGTACGTCCCGGCAGGAAATGTACACCGGGTAAAATAATCTCATTCGGTGACGGAAAATTAACAGGAGAAATTTTAGAAGTTTTAGATAACGGCAACAGAATTGTGCGTTTTTCTTATGACGGCATTTTTAACGAAATATTAGACGAATTAGGCGAAATGCCCCTGCCGCCTTATATTCACGAAAAGCTTTCTGACCCAAACCGCTACCAGACGGTTTATGCGCGCAACGAAGGCTCAGCTGCCGCACCGACTGCGGGACTCCACTTTGACGAAGAATTTTTAGACGAAATAAGAAAAAAAGGGGTTAAAACTGCCTTTGTGACCTTACACGTGGGACTTGGAACGTTTCGCCCCGTAAAGGTTGACAGAATCTCAGACCACGTTATGCACAAAGAATTCTACGTGGTAACTCCCGAAACCGCTGAGATTATAAACGAAACAAAGAAAAACGGCAAAAAAGTCATTTGCGTCGGCACAACATCAACCAGAGTTTTAGAGTCAATTGCAGACGATAACGGCTTAATTACTCCCTGTTCGGGCGAAACTGGAATTTTTATCTATCCCGGATATAAATTCCGCTGTTTAGATGCTTTAATTACAAATTTTCACCTGCCGAAATCGACACTTGTTATGTTAGTATCAGCTTTAGCAGGAAAGGAAAACGTCCTTTCTGCCTACGCTGAAGCGGTAGAAGAAAAATACAGATTTTTCTCATTCGGAGATGCGATGTTTATACATTAATTTTATATAGGCAAAAGGTACTTCCTTACGGAAGTACCTTTTCTTGTAAGATTTGTGTGGCAACAATCCGGAGCTGTACGCACACTTTTTTTGTAAATTAAAAAAGTGTGCAGCTAAGAGCTACACACAAAAAATACATAGCTCCGATTAAGTTACCACACATAATCGTATTCTTACATCAGCACGTAAAAACAGAGCCTGTATTTTTATCAAAATAAAAATACATACTGATACAAGAACTATTCAATTATGTGTGGTAGTTACATTGTACCACTAAACAAAACAAAAATCAATATTTTTTAATATAAATTACTTTATATAGATATATCAAAGGGGAACAGGGGCGATTGCGCTCGCCCCTATTCCCCTTTGCAACCCCTTTTCCCCATCGCTTTTCTCTCGTCTTGTGATTTTCTATGCCGCGAAAACAAACTCGCGACTTTCGCTCGGACATGTTTTCGCAAATTGCCGCAAGGCAGCAAAGGTAAAGATTAAATTGCGGCAATTTGCGGCAAAATCACAAGACATTAGAAAGTGCGTCGTCTTTACTTTTGTGTCCCTTGCAACTTTTGTGTGCGTCGTAAAGGACATTCAAGAATGTCCCGAAAGACAGCACCGCTAATGCTCGGTGCGAATTTGTAAATGTCTTTATATCTCTATTTTTGGTGGTGTTGAGCGTTTGGGGGGATTTTGGGGATTGTTAAGGGGGAAAAGGGGGAAATCGCAATCCCCCTTTTCGCCCCTTGACACATAGTGACAGACTAAAGTAAAAGTAAAATATTGAAACCAAACGTAAAAATACGACAAGGCATAGTGCCTTGTCGCAAAAGTTTTAAAATATCTTACTTTTTCCCTGTAGAGCCAAATCCACCTTCTCCGCGTTCGGTATCATCAAGAGTCTGGACTTCTTCAAATTCTGCCGCAATGTAGGGTGCAATTACAATTTGCGCTACCCTTTCATTCGGCTCGATTTCCTGTGCCACATTTGAATAGTTATGGAGTGCTACCATAATTTCTCCGCGATAGTCGCTGTCAATTACGCCTACGCAGTTGGCAGGAGCAAGTCCACGCTTGCAGGCAAGTCCGCTTCTTGCATAAATCAAGCCAACCAAACCATCGGGAATCTGCATAGCTAAACCTGTGTGAACAAACACAGTTTCACCAGGCTCAATTTTAATATTTTTATCCGAAAGAGCGCGCAAATCTGCACCGGCTGCAAAGGGAGTTCCGTATACCGGTACAGTTGCGCTTTCATCTAACTTTGTGAATTTAACAATTTGTTTTTCCATATTATGATTCCTTCCACCATATTATCTCATCTCTTGCGAGTGTCGCACGTAAATCTATAATCCGCTGATTTGAGCTGCCTCGAAAACGAAGTCTTAAATCCTTTAAATCTTCTTTGAACTCGCCGTCAACCAAAATGTCAATATATGATAACATTTCATCAGTTACTTCGCACCTTGCACGGCTTTCTGATAACAGCTCATCGTCTAAAAGATATCCCGTGTAGCACCATACGGTTTTTTTAGGATAGGTTTCCTTTATTCTTTTTAAAAGCTTTACCAAAACACGCTGATTTGCCACTTCAAAGGGTTCACCGCCCAAAAGCGAGAACCCCTTGATATAGTCAGGTTTTAGCAAATTTATTATTTCATCTTCCTGTTCTTTAGTAAATTCGTTGCCGAACTTAAAATCCCAAGTTTCCTGATTAAAACAGCCCTTGCAATGGTGTGTGCAGCCACTCACAAAAAGTGAAACTCTTACTCCCGGACCGTTTGCTACGTCGCATTTTTTTATTTCTGAGTAATTCATTTTTCTTCCTTCTTATTACAAGTGCAAAACACGCGCTTTGATTTCTTTGGTTTTACCTACGTTCCAGAAGTTTTCACCCAAGTATCCGCAGGTTCTTCTTGTTACGTTCATCTTTGCGTGGTCTTTATTTCCGCAAGCAGGACATTCCCACTCGCCTGCATCGTTGATTATGATTTCACCGTCGTATCCGCAGATATGACAATAGTCAGATTTTGTGTTAAATTCAGCATACTGAATGTTGTCGTAGATAAATTTAACAACTTCTTCAATACCCTCTAAGTTGTGACGCATATTGGGGATTTCAACATAAGAAATCGCACCGCCTGATGAAATCTTTTGGAACTGGCTTTCAAATTCAAATTTTGAAAATGCGTCTATATCTTCACGAACATCAACGTGGTATGAGTTTGTATAATAACCCTTATCTGTAATATCTTCAATGCTTCCGAATTTTGACTTGTCAATTCTTGCAAAGCGGTAGCACAAGGATTCTGCAGGTGTGCCGTAAAGTGCAAAGCCGATGCCTGTTTCTTCCTTCCATCTGTCTGTTGCTGCTCGCAAGTGGTTCATAACGCGAAGTGCAAATTCTTCGCCTTCTGGTTCTGTGTGAGATACGCCCTTCATTGCCTTTGTCACTTCGTAAAGTCCGATATAACCTAAAGAAATTGAAGAATATCCGCCGAATAAATATTTGTCGATTGTTTCACCTTTACCGAGTCTTGCTATTGCACCATACTGCCAGTGAACGGGACTTACGTCTGATTTTGTGCCAAGCAGTGCACGGTGACGGCACATTAAAGCTTCAAAGCAAAGCTCGAGTCTCTCGTCAAAAATCTTCCAGAAAACTTCTTCGTTGCCCTTAGCCACAAGACCAATCTGCGGAAGGTTGATACTTACAACACCCTGATTAAAGCGACCTTCAAACTTGTAGTTGCCGCTTTCGTCTTTCCAAGGTGATAAAAAGCTACGACATCCCATAGGACTGAATACATTGCCTTCGTAGTGTTCACGCATTTTCTTAGCTGAAATGTAGTCAGGGTACATTCTCTTTGCTGAACATTCAACGGCGAGCTTTGTAACGTAGTCGTATTCTCCGCCCTTTAAGCAGTTGTGCTCGTCTAAAACATAAACAAGTTTAGGAAACGCAGGTGTAATATATACGCCCGCTTCATTTTTGATGCCCTGCAAACGCTGACGAAGTATTTCTTCTACTATCAGTGCGTTTTCTTTTACATATTCGTCGTCTTTATCAATGTGTAAGAACAAAGTAACAAAGGGTGACTGACCGTTTGTTGTCATTAGGGTATTTATCTGGTACTGGATTGTCTGTACGCCCGCTTTTAGCTCGTCTTTCATACGTTCATAAGCAAGCTTTTCTACCAATTCGGGAGAGATGTTGCCGTCTGAGTTCTTTTCTATATTCTTCTTAAACTTTTCGTAGCTTTTTCTCAAATATTTGCCCAAGTGACGAATGTCAACAGACTGACCGCCGTACTGACTTGATGCAACAGATGCAATAATCTGTGTCATAATGGTACACGCAACCTGAAAGCTCTTAGGAGGCTCGATGAGTTTACCGTTCATAACCGTGCCGTTGTCTAACATATTGCCGATGTCAATCAAGCAGCAGTTAAAAATGGGCTGGATAAAGTAGTCTGCATCGTGAAAATGCAAAACACCGTCTTCGTGAGCCTGAGAAATCTTTTCAGGTAACAAAATTCTTTTTGTTAAGTCCTTTGATACTTCGCCTGCTATCAAGTCACGCTGAGTTGCTGCTGCAACTGCGTTTTTGTTGGAGTTTTCTTCCATAACGTCTTTGTTCGAGTTTTTGATTAAGCTCAAAATCGACTCATCAGTAGTATTGGCCTTACGAACAAGTGCACGGTTGTAACGATACACTATGTAGGTTTTTGCCAAAACGAACTTGTCAAGCTCCATCAACTTCTGTTCGATAATGTCCTGAATATCTTCTACCAGAATTCTTGATGACTTTCTCGCTTCGATGTAATCTAATATATTTTCAACGTCAGCCTTGGGTACACGCTCTGACGCAGGGACTTCGTTATTTGCTTTTTCGATTGCTATTTCGATTTTTTTTCTGTCATATTCAACTGTGGTTCCGTCTCTTTTGATAACTAACACAATTGTCACTCTCCTCTTTTTCTTTTGGGCGATTACTATTATACCCCAAGTAATTTTAAAAAAAAGTTGCATTTGCAACAAAAAACTGATATAATACTAAATATAGGGATGCTTGAAATATTTAAACACAAGATAAAGGGGTAAATAAAAATGGAAAATTCGGCTTTATTTAGCGGTTTTACTGACTTAGAGCGCAAAAAAATGCTTAAATGTTTAGGTGGTAAATTTAAAAAATGTAACACAAATGAAACAATAATGTCACATAACGTTTCCCCTGACTACCTATATATAGTGTTGTCGGGAACAGCAGAGCTTGCAGGCTATGATTACGACGGAAACAAGTCGGTGCTTGCTCGTTTCGGCGAAAATGCCGTATTTGGCGATATGTTTTTTTCTCCGCTGTCCGGCGACCAGTTTATGGTTTCTGCTACATCCGATTGCGAGATTTTTTCCTTCCGCTATAATAATGCCCTGTTTTGTTGTGAAAATGTGTGCAAACATCACACAAAGCTAATAGATAATCTTTTATCACTCATTTCAAAAAGGATTATTTTGCAGACACAACATATAGAAGTTTTGACAAAACGCTCAATTAAAGAAAAGCTTATGTCATACTTTGAGCAACAAGCACACGAAAACAGCTCATTTTCGTTTTCGCTGCCTATGTCGCTGTCGGCTTTATCAGATTATTTAGGAATTGACCGCAGTGCAATGCAACGAGAATTAAGACGTTTAAACGACGAAGGTGTTATTATTTCTAAAGGAAAGAAAATCGTTTTGGTAAGAAAATAGAAATTTTTTCAAAAAAACACTTGACTTTATTACTTTACTGTGTTAAAGTATGGATTGTAGTAAATACATACTTTATTTTAAAGGAGAAAATCATTATGAAAAAGATTTTAGCACTTATTTTAACATTGGTAATGGCAGTATCTCTAGTTGCCTGCGGCGGTAACGCCGGAACAGACGAAGCACAAAAGCTCGTAATCGGCTACACAGTTTATGAACCTATGAACTATATGGACGAAGAAGGCAACTTAACAGGCTTTGACACAGAGTTTGCTCAGGCAGTTTGTGAAAAGTTAGGTGTAACACCTGAATTCGTTGAAATCAACTGGGATACAAAATTCGTTACATTGGATTCTAAGAAAATCGATTGTATCTGGAACGGTATGACAATTTCTGACGAAGTTAAAGCTAACTGTGACGTATCAAAAGCATACGTTAAAAACGCTCAGGTAGTTGTTATGGCTGATGACAAAATTGAGTCTTTTGCTGACATTGAAAGCTTAAAGGGCTTAAAGTTTGCAGCAGAAGCAGGTTCAGCCGGTGAAGAAGCTATAAAAGAAAACGGTTTAGACGCTTCATACAGCCCCGTAGCTGCACAGACAGACGCTTTAATGGCTGTAATGGGCGGTCAGGCTGACGCTTGCGTAATCGACATCACAATGGCAAAATCTATGACAGCCGACGGCACAAGCTATGACAAGCTCGGCTACTCAATCGAATTAACATCAGAAGAATACGGTATCGGCTTCAGAAAAGGCGACGAGTTAACAGAAAAAGTTAATGCTGCAATCGATGAGTTAAAAGCTGACGGCACATTGGATGCTTTAGCTGCAAAATACGACCTTAATCTCGCATTTTAATTGATTAATCAAATTAAATCATACTAAAAAGGCAGATTTATATCTGCCTTTTTAGACGTTAATAATAAGGAAACAATTATGTCTACATTTATTACAGTAACGCTGAGTCTTTTTGAAGGCTTAGCTACTACATTTAAGATTTTTGCTCTCACCCTTTTGATGGCAATTCCGTTAGGACTTATAATATCATTTGGTTCTATGAGCAAAATAAAAATAATAAAGTGGCCCATTAAGGTTTTAATCTGGATAATACGCGGAACGCCTTTGATGCTTCAGCTTATTGTTTTTGGCTTTGGTCCGGGTTTAATCGGCATAGACGGAATGGATACGTTCGTTGCGGTTATGATTGCGTTTGTTTTAAACTATGCCTGCTATTTTTCAGAAATTTTCCGCGGCGGCATAGAAGGAATCCCCAAGGGACAGTACGAAGCGGGTGCAGTTTTGGGGCTTTCCAAATCGCAGATATTCTTTAAGGTTATCTTAATGCAGGTCATAAAGCGTATAATTCCGCCTATGAGCAACGAATTTTTAACGCTTGTTAAGGATACATCTTTAGCTAACACGATTATGATTTATGAAATCACCTGGAACGCTAAAAGATTTATGAACAGTATGCACATTTTGTGGCCGCTGTTTTATTCGGGTGTGTTCTACCTTGCGTTTTGCGGAATTCTCACGCTTATTTTCGGATACATAGAGAAAAAACTCGATTACTACAAGGGTTAAAAGGGGGCAGATTATGGCTATTTTAGAAGTTAAAAACTTGACTAAAAGCTTTGGAAAAACCGAAGTTTTAAAGGGCGTTGACTTTTCTATGGAAAAGGGCGAAGTCGTGTCTGTAATCGGCTCATCGGGCAGCGGAAAAACTACGTTTTTGCGTTGTATCAACTTTTTAGAAAAAGCAGACAGCGGTACTATTACCTTTGATGGTGACGTAATTTTTGACGGTGCTGCCGAAAAGCCGCTAAGTGCTAAAGAAATAAGGGAAAAACAGCTGAATTTCGGCTTTGTTTTTCAGCAGTTTAACCTTTTCCCGCAATATAATGTTATGGAAAATATCACTTTAGCTCCTAAGCTTTTGGCAAAGGAGAGACCTGATTATAAAGAAAATAAAAAAGAAATCATAAAAGAGATAGAAGATTATTCAAAGGAGCTTTTAGAGCAGTCAGGACTCTTAGATAAGATGTACAACTACCCCTGTGAGCTATCGGGCGGTCAGCAGCAGCGCGTTGCAATTTGCAGGGCACTGGCACTAAAGCCGAAAATTATGCTCTTTGACGAGCCAACATCAGCATTAGACCCCGAAATAACAAACGAGGTTTTAAAGGTTATAAAATCTGTTGCAAGCCGCGGTATGACTATGATTATTGTTACTCACGAGATGAACTTTGCAAAAAATATTTCCGATAAAATCATCTTTATGAACGAAGGAATTATAGCAGAAGAAGGTACTCCCGAGCAGATTTTTTCAAACCCTAAAAATCCCAGAACAAAAGAGTTTATTACAAGCTTTCAAGAGCAGTCGGAGGCGTGATGTATGAAATTGGATGAAGAATTAAACATTTTAGCAAATGCCATTTTAACTTTAGAAACGCCCGACGAGTGTAAAAAGTTCTTAACTGACCTTTGCACGGTAAGAGAAATTTCTTCTATGGCACAAAGAATTTCCGTTGCAAAGCTTTTGCGTGACAAAAAGACATTCTCAGAAATCGAAGAAGCAACAGGAATGTCGTCTGCGACAATTGCAAGGATAAATAAGTGCTTACAATACGGTGCTGACGGATACTCGTTGATACTTGATAAATTAAAGGATTAAAAAGCTAGAAGGCAACTGCCTTCTAACTTTTTTTATATAATTTGTTGACAAATCGCTTACTTTATGATATTATGACATTAATTTCATATAAAAGCTTTGACGGAGAGTGCTCATTTTGAAAACCTTTGAGAGAATTGGCGGTTGGTGCGAGCCAAAAAGGGGACATCTTAAGCTGTAGCTCCTGAGCTGAAAGGAAGAAAGTTTAAATGCGAGTAGACCCTTTCCGAGAAGGCTGCGTTAGTGCATAGGGCGTATGAGCGCCTGAAGTGGTGTATTTACACAATTTGAGTGGTACCGCGGGAAATATCTCGTCTCAAAGAAAAGGTTTCTTTGGGGCGTTTTTTATTGCCCCGAAGGTTTGATAGAAAGGATTGATAAAATGGACACACAATTGACAGGTTTGGACTTAAAGCTTGCCTCAGTTGCTTCGCGAATTCGTGAGCTTCGCCAGATTGAAGGAATTTCAAAAGAAACAATGGCTCGTCTTACAGGTGTCAGCGTGGAAGAATATTCCGCTTGCGAGGACGGCACGCACGATTTAAGCTTTGCTTTTATTTACAGATGTGCAACTGCCTTTAATGTCAACGTAACAGACATTATTGAAGGTAACAGCCCGAAGCTTAAACACTACACCGTAACACGTGCAAAACGCGGCGTTGAAATTCAAAAGGCTCACGGTATGACATACTATGCATTAGCGGGCGATTTTAAAAACAGAGTTTCAGAGCCGCTATACGTTACTTTTAAGTATGACGCCGACGCTGAAAAGAAAGATATTGAACTCACTGCACACGACGGTCAGGAGCTTGATATTGTAATTTCAGGTAAATTAAAAATTCAAATCGGCAACCATACAGAAGTGCTTTGTGCCGGCGACTCGATTTACTATGACAGCTCAGAGCCGCACGGTATGATTGCTGTAGACGGTGAAGATGCTGAGTTTTATGCTATAGTACTCGCAGGCGGCAAGGGAAAAGCTGCCATCGACAGCAAAAAAATCCACAACAAAGGAAAAGTTGCAACAGTTCACAGAAAACCGGGAAGACTTTATCATAACTTTATTGATACAACGGTTGACGAAAACGGTAAACTCACCGCTATCGACTTTAAAAACGAAGAAAAATTTAACTTCGCTTTTGACATTATCGACGCAATCGCAGACAAAGAGCCTGACAGATTAGCTCTCTTACACGTTTCTAACGACAAAGAAGAACGCCGCTTTACCTTTGACGACTTAAAGCGTGAATCTAACAGATGCGCTAACTACTTCTTATCGTTAGGGATTTCACGCGGCGACAAGGTAATGCTTGTCCTACGCAGAAATTACCAGTTCTGGATTACGCTTTTGGCACTTCACAAAATCGGTGCCGTTGCTGTTCCGGCTTCAAACCTGCTAAAGGCTCACGACTACGCCTACAGATTTGACGCTGCCGGAATTTCAGCAATTATTTGCAGTGCACAAGGCGTTATGACTGAAGAAGCAGAGCTTGGTGCAAAAGATGCAACCACACTAAAGCACAGAATTATCACAAACGGCACGCGTGACGGCTGGAGAAACTTTGATGAAGAAATCAAGCTGTTCTCTGATATCTACGAGCGTCAGCCCGACAGTCCTTGTGGCGATGATGATATGCTTATGTACTTTACGTCAGGTACAACAGGTAACCCGAAAATGGCACTTCATAGCTACAAATACCCATTAGGTCATTTTCACACAGCAAACTACTGGCATTGCGTAGACCCCGAAGGCTTACACTTTACAATCTCAGACAGCGGTTGGGCAAAGGCAGCGTGGGGTAAAATCTACGGTCAGTGGTTGTGCGAGGGTGCAATTTTTGTATATGATTTTGATAAATTTGAAGCAGCAGACATCTTGCCTATGTTTGCAAAATACCATATCACAACCTTCTGTGCACCCCCGACAATGTATCGTATGCTTATTAAAGAAGACATCACAAAGTACGATATGTCTTCTGTTCAGCACACAACAACAGTGGGCGAAGCTCTAAATCCTGAAGTTTTCAGACAAATTGAGTCACTCTTGGGACTTCGCATTATGGAAGGCTTCGGACAGACAGAAACAACTTGTGTTATCGGTCATCTTTGCGGAGATTCGTTTAAGCTCGGCTCAATGGGTAAGCCTGTTCCACTGTATGACGTTGACTTGGTAGATAGTAACGGAAACAGCGTTAAAACGGGTGAAAACGGTGAAATCGTAATAAGAACAGACAAAAAGGTTCCCTGCGGTTTGTTTAAGGGCTACTATAAAGATGAAGAAAAGACAAAAGCCGCTTGGCACGACGGAATGTATCACACAGGCGACGTTGCTTACCGTGACGAAGACGGATTTTACTACTATGTCGGCAGAGTTGATGACGTTATCAAGTCATCAGGTTACAGAATCGGACCTTTTGAAATTGAAAGCGTTATTATGGAGCTTCCCTATGTTGTAGAATGCGGCGTATCTGCAGCTCCTGATCCTGTTCGCGGTCAGGTTGTTAAAGCAAGTATTGTTTTAACTAAGGATACAACGCCGTCAGAAGAACTCAAAAAAGAAATTCAGGCCTACGTTAAAGAGCATACTGCTCCTTATAAGTATCCGAGAATTGTTGAATTCCGCGATGAGCTTCCCAAGACAACAAGCGGAAAAATTATAAGAAATCAGTTGTAATATAAAATAAAAGCCACTGCTTTGCAGTGGCTTTTGTTTTACCCCTGTGCTTTTCTAAGAGTGCGAACAGAAAATAGTGCAGGATATAAAAAAAGAGCAAGACGAAAGTCTTGCTCTTTAAAATTTTGTATTAGTTACATTCAGCAACCAAAGGTCCTTCTAAATCTTTTAAGTAGAAGAGCTTACCGGGTAATGTAGGAATAAAGCTTGATGTAATCCACATACTGGGACCGTGACGAAGTGTCATCCAGAAGCTCATACCCTGCCACTGCATACCACGGTTAAATACACCGTCACAGCCGCCGATAGCATAGTCTGCCTGCAAGAAAAGACCAGGTCCGATAGTGTTCGCTCTGCAAGGAACTAATGTTGTACGTGACTTAAAGCTTGTGATTGCATTCTGCTCAATTGTAAGCGGATGGAGTTTTGCACCTATTCTGTAGGGTTGAGCTTTCCATTCTTCAACTGATGAGAATTCTGCTGCAAACTGGGGTTCCCAGAAAGCGATGTGGCACATTCTGCCGATACCGTAAACCAAAATTAATTTTACGCCTTCAGCTTTTAAAGCTGCGATTTTTTCAGGATATGTGGGTAAGTTTTCTTTTGTTGCGAAGTTTCTCTGGCTTTCGGGAACTGTTAATTCGCCTAAAGGATTAAACAAAGCATCGCACATAGCGTTCTGGAATGCTGCAGGGTCGTCAGCAGGAAGTGTTACGCCGTCAGCGTCTGACCATTCGTCCATATTGAATGTGTAGACGTGGTCACATTTAACATTCCAAGCCTTTAAGAAAAATACTGCCCATTTGTACATTCCCATAGGACCAACGGGTAAGATGAAAGCGATTTTTTCGCCTGCATCCTTTGCTTCTTTAATTTTAAGAGCAATTTCGTGTCCCATATATGTATCAAATTCGCCTAATGTTTCACATTTAATAGGATTAAAATCCTTGTTCCAGAAGTCTTGTCTTTCTTCAACCTTGTTGTTGGGGTTACAGCATTCATCGATTTTCGCCATATCCCAACCTGCAGGATAAAATCCTTCTAATAAAGAACCTTTAACTGTACTTTTAAAATCCATTTTCGTCCTCCTGATTAAAATTATTTATTCATCTGCTTGCGAACTTCTGCCGCAACTAGTTCTACGATTTTGTCAATGTCAGGAACTAATGATGCTCCTGTGTTGCCTTTTCCTGTGCTTGAGAAGAGCTTCATCTTTTCAACTGATGCCTGCTTTACAGCTTCAACAGCAGCAGGGATTAAGTCGATAATACCCTTGTTCATATCTGTGAACTTGCTGAATTCTGCTTTAACAGCTGCAATGTTGATATCTGTAAAGATATTTACCTTTGAGATACCTTCTTTGATTGCACGCTTAAAGTCATCGTCTGTAAGACCTGAGCCGCCGTGTAAAACGAGCGGAACGTCAACTGTATTTGCAATTGTGCTGATTCTTTCAAAGTCAAGTTTAGGCGGAAGCTTGTATGCACCGTGTGCATTTCCTACAGCGATAGCTAAAGCGTCAACCTTTGTCTTTTCAACGTAGTCTTTAGCGAGCTTGGGGTCTGTGAAGAACTTGCTGGGGTCTTCT
>CAZCOF010000018.1:18662-21200 GCA_964500095.1 uncultured Oscillospiraceae bacterium | reverse complement strand
TTTTGGAAATGATAAAGCAAGAGATTGTAAAAACTAAAATATCAGGCAATGATATATATTTAGAAAAGCTTAAGGACGGTGAAATTATAGATGAATATTGATGCCGTAATAGAAAGCCTTTTGTTCGTATCGGGCGACGGGTTAGCCATTTCTCATATTGCAGAGATTTTAGAGTTGCCTGATGGCGAAATTAAAAAAAGCGTAGACAAACTGAAAGATTTTTACAAAACAAACGGTCGTGGTTTAGAAATTGCAGAATACGACGGCTACATACAGTTAAAGACACCTGAAGAAAACTTTTTATACGTTGCAAAGCTGGCAGAGTCTAAAAGAAAACAGCCGTTATCTCCTGCAGCATTAGAAGCACTTTCCATCGTTGCTTACCACCAGCCCGTAACACGCAGCAGCGTTGAATTTATCAGGGGTGTTAACTCAGACGGTCCGATGTCAAGGCTTGTTGAGCGTGGTTTAATCGAAGAATGCGGTAGATTAGACGCACCCGGTCGTCCTATTCTTTACGGAACGACAAAGGAATTTTTACGTAGCTTCGGACTAAACTCTTTATCTGATTTGCCTGATATAGAAGAGCTTGCAAAACAATTCCCGTACATACAAAATCCGGAAAGCTCCGGCGAACAGATAGAAATGGTTGATGAAATACCTGAAGAAAACGAGTAAGTAGGTGATTTTAGTTGACGGTTTTTTTAACTTTTTTAGCTTTATTATTGCTTTTTTTAGGTGCATTTTTGTTTGTGCCTTTAGAATTCGGCTTAGAAATTATAAAAACTGAAACGAAATCCGACATTTTCATTCGCTTCAGGGTTTTAAAAATACCTTTTAAGATACGGTTAAAAGAAAAAAAACCTAAACAAAAGACAAATGACGCAAAGATACAAAGCCAAGAAAAACTGTCATTTAAAAAATTCAAAGAAAATGTTTCAGCCTTAAAAGAAGTCTATGATTCTCAAAAATCAACATTAAAAGAAATGCTTTCTTATACACGAAAGCATCTGTCTATAAAAAGCGTAGATTTTAATATTCATTTCGGCTTTGACAACGCAGCAGCAACAGGTATTTCCACCGGTGCTATCTGGGGTATGGGAAGCTTTATATTAAAGGTCATAGACACCCTGCTTGGCATAAAAAAGATAAATATGCAGGTTAATCCTGACTTTAATAATAAAGTTTTTGAAATTTATTCAAAAACAATCTTGATTATAAAGCCAATTAATCTTATAATAATAGTAGGACAAGTTTTAAAAACGTTAAATTATGTAAATAATAAAATTAATAATATTAACAAGGGGCGTGTGTAAAATGGAACATCCAATCAACGGTTTAATGGAAACAGCAATGCAAAGTATAAAAGATATGGTAGACGTAAATACCATCGTAGGTGAACCCGTCGAATCGAAAGACGGCACAATTATCATCCCGATTTCTAAGGTTTCATTTGGCTTTGGTGCGGGCGGTTCTGATTTCGGTCAGAAAAATATCGCTGCATCTGACTCAAACTTCGGCGGCGGTTCAGGCGGCGGTGCTACAATCGAGCCTGTGGCTTTTATGGTAGTAGGCAAAGAAGAAATAAAACTGATGCCTGTAGAAAAAACTTCTTCTCCGGCTCAGGAAATCATCGACAGCGTTCCGACACTGCTCGATAAAATCGTGAAGCTCTTCAAAAAGAAAAAGGACACAGAAGAAACACCCGCAGAAGATGCTCAAACTGTAGAAACACTTTAATAACGACAAAAGAGCTAAAAGCAACATTGCTTTTAGCTCTTCATTTTTATTTCCCCGTAATATACCTTATTACATTTCTTGCAATACGCGCAATCTGTGCTCTTGTTGCAACATCATCGGGCTTAAACTCAGTTTCGGTAACGCCATTTATAACTCCCATCTCAAAAAGCTCCGCTATATCTTTTTCGGCAAAATGCCCTTTTGTATCTAAAAATACATTTTCATCCATAATAGCCTCCTTAAATTCTTCCCACTTCGCCCAAGAGCTTTCACTCATCGAAGCAGGGCATAATTTTTTGCTCGCATCATAATGCCTTATGACACGCTCGGCAGAAATACCTAACTCTTTCATCAGATACTTTGTCAGTTCTACGGCATTTAAAAATGCCTTATCATAATCCCCGTCAGAATTCACACAAATTTCAATACCTACCGAATTCTGATTTGTGATGCCGTATTTTCCCTTGCCGTCACCGACCTGCCAAGTGTAATACTTCGTATAGTCATTAACCTGCAAAATCTTTTTATCATCCACAAAAAAGTCAGCCGATGAATTTCTGTTCCCGCCGTTAAAGTATGAAAAGTGAGCATCGCTATCAGCACCTTTTGACTTGTTCTGCGTATCGTGAATGACTATGTACTTTATTTTGCCTGTACGCTTTGTACGATTATAAGCTATTTGCTTTTTTTCAATGTTTATCATCTTCATCACTCTCTTCCAGCTTGTCCTTTAGCTGTTCTAAAATCCCTGCTAAATTTTTTGCAACCGGCACATTCATTTTGGCACAGTTTTCAAGT
>CAZCOF010000018.1:0-18652 GCA_964500095.1 uncultured Oscillospiraceae bacterium | reverse complement strand
CGTTTGCTATGTAAAAACCAACCGCCAAATCACGAATACCGCCGATGCCTGCAACAACTTCAAGCTCGCGAGCAAGTACTACAATGCAAAGTATCGCTATCTTTTTTAAAATTCCGCGAAATCCAATTTCGCTGTTTAATTTCTTTTCACAAACAGCCGCCATAATGCCGGTTACATAGTCAATAACAATACAAATCAGTAACGCCGTAAACAACGCATCCAAGCCCCCGAATATATTAGAAATAATTGCGGCAATCACGCCGCAGGCAAATTTGATGCCTGTAATTAAATTATCCATATAACACCTCTTTTTTGCACGGCACCGCCGCTTTTTTATCTTTTCTTGATTTCTTCTTTAAAGATGCGGAGTGAAAACTTATAACCCGACACTACCAAATTATGCATCTTTTTAAATTATTTTTATTCTAAAACCATATCGGCTTCAGCTTCTTTTGTAATCTCTTCATATTCTTCTAAAGTAATTTCTTCTATTCCGTCAGCAGTTTTACCTTCAGCTAACTGTATTGTAGTACCAAAGGTATCTCCGTTTTTTAAAATTTTACCGCTGTCAGCATATAATGTTATCATTTGCTTCATAATTTCACCTTCTTATACATAACTAAAAGTCCAATTATCTTTTGAATGTCTTAAAGTGTAATACTCGCTATCTGCAGGATATGTACTCTCATCATCTATATTAATAGAAAAAGCATTATTAACCGCCGTTTTGCTTAAAGACAATATTTTTCCACTTACACTATCGGACAACGCATCTACTATGCTTATGATGCTGTCTTTTGAAAGCCGGCTTGACTGTGCAAACGAAATATTGTTCCCAATGCTGCCGCTAAACCTGATTTCTTTTAGTGCCGAACAGTTCCTGAAAGTTTCAGTAAATATAGTAGATTCTACTACATCAAGCCCCTGAATTACTTCTAAGTTACTACAACCGAAAAACATACAGTTTAAGTTAAAGCCTTTGCCGCCGTCATTTTTAACGGTCGGCAACCTAAGCTCAGGACACGTTGTTATTTTGCTGTAGCAAAACATCCGATAGAGCGGCACGCCATTTGCTATAGTGGTTAAATTTCGCAGGTTTATGGTAATACCCGCTCTGTCCAATATATCCACCAAATCCGTTATTTTGCTGTAATAAAACATTTCGGTAACATTTGTGGGAGACATTGAATATTTAGGGGTAAATGTTTTATCATCAAACCCTCGAAACGCTTCTTGATAACTTGTTCTCTTGCCGTAATTTTGAATTGCGTCCCATAAGGTATTGCGTTCGTCCGATTTGCCCGCTTCGTATACTTTAGACACATTTTCACTTACTGTAACCAATTTATCTGCAATACTCATTATCAAACACCTCCAATATAGCTTTCCTGAAGTGCGATAACAGCGTCTAAAGCTGTGCCTATATCTCCGACAGCATTTTCAATATCATTTGCAACATCAACTCTTGTAGCAACAACTAATCTGTCTTTTCCTATTGTTACATCTCCCGCAAAATAAGCATTACCGTCCCAGTCTAATGTGTGAATGTTCTTTCTGTCATTTTCACTTGTACCGCCGCCAACAACGTGAGCATATTCCGTCTCATCTTCGATATCATTAAATTTGCCTTGATAATGGGCATTGGGATGTTTAGATATAACACGATAGCCTTCTAAATGCGTGTTCCGTGCTTTCGATTTATTACCGATACCTTCTATATGAGAGTAGTTAGACCCTTCTTCTGATATATTGTTACATCCCTCTATGTGAGTAAATGAACCACGCCCTTCGTTATTTCCGCCTTCGATATGCACACCTGAAGCACGACCAATGTTGTGAGTCCCTTCAAGATGCTCATAGTTTTCAAGAGCTTTGTTATTCCAGTTTTCAGCGTGGGAAGCTCTGCCGATAACAAGGTTTCCCCAGCCTTCAGCACAGGCGTACTCTCCTGTTTCTTCGCCGTTTAATATAGCCATTATTGAAATGCTCTTAGGTGTTCCTAAATTCAAAGCTTCAATCGGAGCTTCTGTTTCAAAAGACCAGCTGCCATCAGAATTTTTTGTTGAACTCAATACTTTCAACACGTCGCTCTGTATTTTTGTATTTGTGTTTTCTATACGAAAGCCCCATAAAGGAGCCGTCTCAAAGAATTCATCTGCAGCAGATAACGTGAGTACATTGTCGTCATACGATATGTATTTTATTTCTTGTTCAGATGCTTCCACCTTATCTAAAATCGACGATTGATGACCCGAAGCAGTAGAATATTTGCCTAATGCGATATTTTTATCGTAGTCATTAAATATTTCGCCGCCGCCTGAAACCTTTTCACCTGGCTTGTCGTACACATAAGCCAATATTTCTTCCTTCGCCTTTATGGCTTCATTTATCAACGTCACATACACATTTAAGTTGTCGCTACCTTCAATTGCCGCTTCACCCAAGCCTTCTATGACTTCTGCTATAATCACCTTTGTGGTTGCATATTTTCCCGAAGCATCAGACAGAGCAATTTCCATATACACTTCACCCGGTACAGCATAAAGATTGCTCTCAGGAGTAAAAACGGCCGTGTTGTTTTCAATTTTTCCGGCGGAAGCAACAACTACCCCGTCAGAACGCTTTGCCCTGACACTTAGGGTGAAACCTGAAATATCAATTCTTTTTCCTTCGTCGTAAAATTCAAAATAAAGCGTAGATGACTTTACATCTCCTGACACAAAGCAAATATCCGATGTGTAAACTTTAGAATCGCTAAAATCTATTTTTAATCTGTAATTTATCATATTTGCCTCCTAAAATAATATAAGGTCAATGTTGCATGTGGTTTTTCCGGCGGCATCTGTTACCATTACTGTTAATTCTCCGTTATCCAGAGAAAACGTAATTTGAGTCGACTTGCTGTCGCGATATTGTGTATATAAGGAATTCTCACTAACGGTTGCCTGATAATAATGGTGAATAGTAGTATCAGTAGTGCTGTCATAGCCTGTTTCTTCGTTATAGCACGCGAATCCCCAATGCAACTGATTTTGAACATCATATATTCCCAGACACGGCAGAGAATAACTGTTGTGTTTTACATATACAAGAATATACTCAAAATTGTTATTACCTATATCAAATATTTTGCTGCCTTCAGAACGAGTGCTGTTTACCGTTGTCATGGGTATGCTCTCCTGTAATCTTAAAACACTCCCCGCAACACTCTGATAACCGGGAAGTTTCCCACGTGCGTAGGTCCTTTTATCTGTAATTTTGCCGTTTTCGTCAATTTCTGCCAAAAGCACAAAATCCCCCGTCGGCTCATTGACACTGCAAGCAGGATAGCACTTGTTTGTGTTTATTAAATCGTTTTGCAAATATACATAGTTTTTACTGCCCGAAACGAAAGATAGCGTCTCTCCACCCGCTTCAATTTCGATAACCGCACCGTCTGAAAAGAAAGCTGTTCCGGGATTAATTAAAATTTCAGTATCGCTCGCCTTAGTTACTTTTAACGATGCGTAGCTTTCAGGCACTGTACCCGATGTATACAAAAGCTTTCCCGCTTCGTTAAACTGTGAAACATTATACGCATCACCGTCTAAAAAAACGTCTTCAACACCTTCTGTCACGAGCCTTTTTGTGATGTTATTTACGTCAGTTGCCGTATAAACTTCATTGTCTGCAAAAGTAAATTTATATGACATATTTTCCTCCTTACTCTATATCTATCGTAGTGGGCATTGCACCCGTATCATCAGGCTCATCCCACAGATGTATTTCTTTAATCAATTTTTTCTTCTCGTAAGATTTTTCGCCGGCAAAAAACTTCACCTTAACAATATCTCCCAAATTAAAATCTTCTTTGTGTAAAAGTTTTGTTTTACAAGTCAGCATATCGAGAGTTTTTGTGGCCTTAATTTCTTCTTCGGCTCCCTTTAAATCACGCGTGTTTAAAACTCCGCTAAAGGAAAATATTCCGTTTTCATCAGGTGCAATTTTTACTAAAAAAGGCTCGGCTTTATCTACTATACTAAAAATTCCGCTTTCATCCTTACAAAGAATAATATCTCCCTTTACTACACTTAAATCCATACAGGTGCCATCTGCGGACACCGTATAATATTTTGCGTAATTATCGGGCGTAACGCTTAGAAACGGTTCGTTATTTTCTGCATCCCATTTACCCATATTCTTAATCGACTGATAAAAAGCACCGCCTGAGATTTCTTCCTGGATGTCAAAGCTTAATTCGCTCTCATAGGCAGTTTTGTACTCATCGCAAAGAAGAATATTCTCGTTTTCATTTGCCAAAAGAAGCGAAAAAACAAACCTTTTCTGCAAGGCATCCCAACAAAAGCGAAAACCGTATTTATCATCACTGATAATTTTTCTTATTACAGAATACACAGTTTCCAAATTTTCCGATACAAAACTGGAAACATCACTCACATCTTCTTCTACGCCTGAAAATTCCACGTTAAAATCAGGATGCAAATATGTGCTTAATATGTATTCTAAAAGTGCTGATGTTGTAAAGGTATCGGATACAGTATTAACCAAATCACTAACTTCAAACTTTTCCACCGTATATTTTGTAAGCATCCACTCCAACGTTCTTAAAAATACCGTTACCGTTTCGCCGATTTTATAGCCTGTTATGATGGATTGAATATCGTCTTGGAACAAAAACAGATATTTATTTTCTGTGAGTATTGACACAATTTCGTCAGTCTTTTCAAGCTCTATTTCACCAAGACCAAATTCTTTAAATTTTATCTCCCAGTTTGCACTAAGGTACTTAGGCAATATTGATATAAGCTCGAAATCTTTATTATACAATCTTAAATCTCCGAACTGCAAAGCATCACCCCCCTAAACCGCTATTGATGCGTAGCTGTTATTGTGCCTGCACACCGTAAACAGTTCAGCTTTTGAGTCAGGTGATTTTATTTCTATCAAAGAAATTCCAACATCTAAAGAAAATCTTGAAAGCGATGTGTCAGTTTTTATACACGAAATTATATTGCCACGCAGGTTACTTTTAATTTCTCTGTTTTTAATGTCTACGGTTATGATTTCACCTGCTGAAATATCGGTGTTTAGTGTTACTGAATTTCCGTTTGTTATATTTTCTATGGTAATGCCCGAGGGACACTCTCCGCCTTTTTCTGAGCTTATCTCAAAAACAGGCTCTAACACCACATCACCTGAGTTAATCACGTTGTTTTTTGCCAATCTTTCGGAAAATACGCACCCCAAAACAAAAGGCGATGCGAGTCTTCCTTCTCTTTTTGATATATTGGTCACAGTTTCATACATATCTTCAAAATACGGGTTGTCTGCACAAAACTGTGCAGTAAACGGAATGTATAAACCCTTTTTTTCGCCCTGCTCAAAGCTTACGCTTCGACATTTTATCTTCTTCGTTTTTCCTGATGATGTAATATACATAACACCGGGTATTAAAAAAACCTTAGAAGCGTTCATCATCTGCTTTTTGTTTTCATCATACACATCTCCGGAAATCGTAATGATTCGCTCCATCGGTGTAGATTTTGTCACAATCTGCCCTGCTATATCAGGATAACGAACTGTGCTTACATTGTTCTCAGGAATTGAAAGACCTGATATTTTCGTAATGTTAAAGCCGTTTTTTCCACCGCCGTGCATTATTACTTTGCCACGTTCGTTTTCATAGACCACTCTCATTAATTATTTAACCCCCCTCATATAGCTGTATAAAGCATCATTTTTTGCCATAATTCTTGTTCTTGATGTCGTTGCCCTGTCACCATAAAAATAGTAAACAGGTGAAAACGTATTGTTTTCTACATTGCTGTTTTCGTATCCTTGAGCTATTTGCGGAATTTCTATTGTCAAATCTTCCAATATAGCGTTCATTTCCGATACAAAACCATCAGTAAAGCTTTGGGCAATTCCCTGTCCGTATTCGAAAAATTCAGGCGACAGCTCACCGAAAGCATCACCCAACTCTTTTGTTATTGTATCTGCTGCAGCTTTGTACTCCGCTGCATAAAATGATGTTGCCATATTCTCTGCCAATTCATTTTTTATTCCGTAAAGTTCAAAATGTTTTTTAAAATCTTCACCATCGGCATTAAGAAGTAAATCCGTTAAAATTTTGGCGTTATCTACAGACATTCCCTTCATTTCATCAAAAAACATCAAAAAAACTTCGGGGTCAATATCTGTTGCTCTTTCTTTTAGCTTCGTTATTGCATCGTTAAATTCTGTGAGCTTTTTTATCTCTTCTTCGTAATCAGAAAGTGTATAGTCTATCATAACTAAAGCGTCGCCGTTCGGCCAATAGTTTTCTACAATGGTCTTATGCGTATCAAAGCCTGTCGGACTTCCCGCAAAATCCAACAATTTTTCTTTATAGCTGTCTTTTGCTGTGTCGACTGTTTTTAAAAGACTCTCGACATTTTCTTCAACATATTTTTGATAGTCGCTAAGCACTGATTTTCTGTAGTTATAAATTTCTTCCGTGTACTTGTGCCACTCCTGTGTATCACGCGAAAAATATGTATCACGAGCCTTTTCTAACTTTTTATAGTATTCATCTTCAGTAATAAGACCATATTCGTGCTGATAATTTATGGCTTTGTACCTTTCGTTAAAAGCTTTTACGATGTCGGTATCTGCTTTTTTAAGCCTTTCAAGCAATCCCTTGTCGTAAGCTTTAGCTACTTGCTCTCCTATCCTTTCGGCTTCTTTAATCTGAGTATCTAAATTTTTGTATTCTGACATATTTTCCCTCCTATCTAAAATAAAGAAGATATGTTCTTAGCTACATCAATTTCAGTATTTGATTTTAGCCCGTACTTAGCTTTGAGCTCTTTTAACTTTCTCCTTTTAGCGGAATCTTTTATCTTCGTTTCGTCAGTCGTTCGTATTTTTATCAGAGTATTAAACGGATTTTCATCTGCCAACCCTTCAAAAAGAGCACAGAACTTGTACCAGTGCATATCGCAATTTTCTAAATCAATCTTATACTTTGTGTAAAACGAAGCATAAATCGCATCACAATCATCACTAAAAGAATAAAGCTTTTTTGACTCCCATTTATCAGGGGACACAAAAAAGTCCGTGTCCCCGTTTAAAAAGGCAAGCATTCCAAGTATAGCCGAGCCGATGTTTTTCGGCAATTTTTCCCGATAGCAAAGCTTTAATATTTCGGCTGTTGATTTTGGCTCTTTTAGTCCTTTGTTTTCTAAAAGAAGAGAAATCTTAATCCAGTTTTTAAAAGATGTAAAAACCGGATATTTTTCACCAAAAAGCGTCACATAATCGGGCAACTCATCAATAAGTACGTTAAAATCCTTACTCATCGGCTAAGAACACTAAGGTTTTTTTATCATCAGAAAGCGTAGCTTTTCCGAAAACCTTTTCGCCCTTTGTGTTCATAACGCCGCTTAAGGTATAAGCATCAAGCGAATTTCCCTCTGTTTCTACCATCACGGAAAAATCACGCTTTATAGCCTCAACATTTCCCTCTTCATCTTTTGTTGAAATATCAGCAATAACAATTGAACGAACTGCATCTGTTCCTAAAATCTCGCTGTCTGCTAATTTCACAATATCATCGTGTACAGCGTCACCGCTATATCTGTCAAAGCTAAACGCTATAGACGGACTAAACGCCACAACGTCAGTCTGTTCAAAGCTTTCGTCAATATATCTTCTTGTGTATTCAACGGGATTTTTTGACGTATCCATTTTTGTAAAGCCGCACATTTTATGATATACCACATTACCCGTCTCATCTTTTATTCCGTAGTATGCGACCTTTTCGTGTCTTTGTACTAATTTTCCTAACATATTTTATCCTTTCTGCCTAAAGGCTTTTTGTCTTATAATATAAAACAGTAATATTTGCTGTGTAAACAACCGTATCTGCCAGATATGTAACCTTGTCCCGCACAAAGTCAACGGTAAGCGAAATCGCGATTTTATCTTCACCTAAATCCGGTAAAATCTCTCTTTCGCTGTTTTTTAAAAACCAATCGCTGACATTTTTAATAAGCTCAGAATTTTTTAAGTTGTTTTCCATATCCACACCGTAAGGCAGGCGTACTTTTAACAAAAATGCACTTTTTACCAATTTGTCACCATCTGTATATTCTTTTTCCGTTTTTTCATTTGGTACACCGCCTAAAGATAGCGAATAAGGATTTTTTCCCAAAAAATCTACATTCTTACAAAATTCCGACAGATACGGGCAAGTTTTTATGTAACTTAAAATATCAAAAACCATTTTTGCCCCCTTACATCTTTACTTGCACAAGACTTTGGTGTGACGTATACGCTTGCTTCCCAACGAATTTTTGCAAACCGCTACAACAACCGCAAAATTTTCATCCGGTGGTGTTGTTTCATTTATTACATCAAATGAAACAATATCCTGCGGTAAAATATCAGCATTGTCATCGCCCATGACGCGCAAGGTAATATGCGCGTCACGGTTTAGAGTATCTGACAGATTATAGCTTTTGTCAGTTCCTGAGACAAGTACGTTTTTTATTTCTTTTTTAGACCAGACGTTTTTTTGCTCGTCATACCTGTATAAAGCTACTGTCTTTAAGTATTTCATAGGAGATTTCCCCCGTAAAGACAGCCGCTTGTCTCAAGATAAGTTGCTAAAACATCCCAAGCTAAAGAATACATATTGGCGTTTTCTTTGTAGGAAACACTGTAGCCGTCACAGCTTTCACTTTTTATATTATCGTGCGATATATCTTCATAGAATATATCGCACAATTCACAAAGTGCAAAGCATACGTTTGTCTCGGCAGTTTTCATTCTTCCGCGTGTAGCACCGTAAAAGTACGCTACAGCACGGGGATAAACCTTTAAAAATTCAGTTTCTTCCAAAGAGCCGCAATACACTTCTTTATAATAAGAATAATCAATCAGTTCCATAGTATCCACCCTTTACTTATTCTGCAGTATTTAAGTAGATACCCTTTGCCTTGTTGTCATAAACAAAACAGTCGTGATAAAGTCTGAACTGGAACTTCCACATATCCTTATCCTGGTTTTCATCAGGTGTGAAAATTTTTGGCATAGCGAACTTTTCAACCTGCAGCACAGAACCCGGATATACTAACATAAAGTTAATGTTTTCAGCGTCAGAAGCGCGTGAAAAACCGCAACCGGATGTACCGTCAGCTAAATCTACTTTTGTAATAAATCTTGATGCAGGAACGTATACAACCTTCATACCGTTGTATGTTCCCATAATTGTGTTAACAGCAGCATCACTGCCATAGCAGCGTGATACAGACTGATTGAGTAACAGCTGTAAGTCTGAATTTACAAATAAAATTCTGCCTTCTTCGGGAATTTCATCTGCGTCCATCTGTTTTTTCGCTGTATCAATTGCTGTTAAAATGTTTTCAGCAGTCAATGTGCCTGAAACCTTTGTAATGCCTGCGCTGTTTGCATACTTTGAAAATCTGTAAACGTCGATTTCAGGAACTACCCACTCACGCATAAAGCTGCCTGTTACAGCACCGAACGCCATTCCTAAGGTTTCTTCATTGTCCATTCTGTCGATTGATAATTCCTTACCGCGTTCAACAGATAAAGTCATTGTTTCCCAAGTAGCTGTAACATCGCCTTTGGGATAGCCGTCTGCTCTTGAATAATCACCAAGACCTGTTGTAGAAGTCTTTAAAACCTGAACCTTGTTAGCACCAACAAAGTTCACCTGTGTGTCGTTGTCTAAAACCTGTGTAACTGACTGAGCCTTATAGATATCGTCAATTACGGGTAAGAATTTTTCTGCAAGTGTAATGTTGTTTGACATATTTTTACCTCTTTCTTTAATCTAATTTTGCACCGGCACGAGCATAGCTCGTAAAACCGTCTGTTTGTCTTCCTGAAGATGTGTGTCTCATACCTGACGCCAGATTTTCGCCGTAGAACAAATAATCACACTCTTCTTTGATTGATTTTAACTGCTCATCTAAACCTAAGACCATTCCGTCTTCAAAGCTTAGCCTGCTTTTGTCAATTAAGGCACTGACCGCTTTTATGTTTTTTGCACCCGCAGATATCAGTTTTTCTGATACTGCACCGTTTAATTTAAAATTTTCCAGCTGTGAGCTTAAATCATTTACACTTTTTTCAAGCTCCGAGTTTTTAGATTCCAACTCGCCTGCGTGTGCTTTTAATTCGTCTGTACCTGACAATGTTGTTTTTAAACCTTCATTTTCTTTTAGCAGACGTTCATTTTCTGTTTTCAGCGAATTAACGGATTCGCCGTACTGTGCCATAATTTTTTCTGTCGCTTCCTTTGAAAGCCCCAATTCTTTTGTTAAAAATTCTCTTTTCATTTTTCCTCCTACGCACATTAACGGCTAGTGCGAACCGATTTATTTAAACCGCAGATGTTTGACTTTGCAAAAGATTCATTTTTTTTACCTTTTCTTCTGCTGCATCACGCGGTAATTTGTAAACGCGGCTTATATACTCTGCCGCATCAATAATGTTGCTCTCTTTTTCAGCCAAAGCTCTTTCGGATATGCTTTCTGTATCTTCGATAATAGAATCGTCAAAATTCACAAAAATCTCTGTGTCTACATCTTCACCCAAAAGGTAAAGCACAGCATAAACTAGATTTTTAATAACCTGCTCTACTAAGATTTCGTGCTTTTTTAAATTCCTGAACAAATCCGACTGCTCCGACACAATCTGCGTAGCGGTCTTTATTTGCCCAGACTGGTAGTTGTACTTGCTCGAGCCGAACCCGCACAAATCAGACAATAAATCAATATTTCTCTGCAATCCCACTTCGTGGGCATCTGCTCTGATTTCCATATTGATTTCGTTGATAGAAAAGCTGTCGGGATCTGCCCCTGAAAATGCATAAAACTCCGTGTCGTTATCATCAAATACGGGCAGGATTTCACCCTGCTGCTCCATTTCAATCTTTGCCATAGATAAAGGAACAACTATTCTTTTTTTACCCAAGCGATACTCGTTTTGATAGCTGTCATAAACTAAATCAATACCCTCTAAAACATCGACGGCATTAGCAAATACAGAAATTCCCAAAGGACTGTCAAGTGCAATATTATTTGCAACATTCGGTGTTAGAATTTGAAACAGCGGAATATCTGACTTTGTGTAAAACTTCTCTGCAACTCCGTCGGGCAAAGCGACACTTTTTTTCGTACGCTCGCAGATTAGCTTGTTTATCACAACATACTCGCCGTTTTCTAAAACGTGAATATTTAGGTAAGTGTGCATCTCGCCGTAAATCATCATACGGCTTGCAAAGGCACACTCACGGATTTTCCCGTTAGAAAATGACAATGGATAAATCATATCAGCCTTGACATAATCAATCAAAACTCCGTCTTTGGTCTTGTGCTCAACAAAAGCACCTGTGCCAAGTGCAAACGCCAATTCCACCAAGCGGTTAGCCGAAACCTTGAAGTTGTTTTCTTCTAAAACCTTTTCGAGTGCCTTTTGTGCTTCCTTTGAAGAAAGGGTAATTTCAACCTTTTCGTTTAGTAAAAGGTCTGCCCAATCTTCGCATACACGCTTTGCCATACATAACGATTTTCTCGTTCTTCTCAGGACTCGTTTGCCGTTGTACTGACGATATTCGTGAAAGGAATTAACCTTACCCTCATACCACGATTTCCACAAATCAATTGGCATCATTAAACCGTCGGGAATCGGCGTATAACCTAAATCCTTTAATATCTTTTTAACCATCTTACTCTCCTTTTAAATCCTGCTTATCATCTCTTTCATATAGGGTTCAGCGGCGTATTCTAAAGCGTCTAATGAGTCCACATTTAAAACCCCGTTGTCAAGCCGTACATCATCAGGTTTTGACTCATCCCATACCGCCTGACAAAGGGCAGCTTTTACGTTTTCGCATTTTTTTAATACCTTAAATCTCTTTTGCGAAATAAGACTGTTAAAAAAGCGTATTCGGTCAAGAATTTTAGTTTTTTTAGCTCTTTTAACATCGATTAAAAGATGCTCACGCAAAACTGAGTTTTTAAGCCCGCAAATAAGCGTTGTTTCGGCACTGTCGCAATAAGCTTCAGATACGTTGTAGAGTGATTTTTGCCGTTTGCAAAAATCAATAAACTCACGTGACAGGCGCTCGGGGCTTATCTGCTCTTTTAAATAAAACTCATCTAAAACCACGCAGGAGCGAAAGCCTTTCGTAAACCCCAAGCAAACAAATGCGTGAGCCGACTTATTTCCCCCGAAGTCAACGCCGATAACAGCACGTACTATTTCTTCGTCGGGGCTATCCAGTAAAAACTCACTCGGATTGTTTGCAAACTCGGGATATACCACACCTTCTGCCGCTACCCAGTCACCGTTTATAAACCTTTCATAAAAAACACCTGTGTACTCTGCCTTTAAGCTTTTGACGTAGTCCTTTGTAAGATAGGGATTGTCGTCAATCAAAAACTTAATACGCAAAAAATCAAGGTTTTCTTCTTCTGCCCTTTGTATGTAGTTTGTCATAAGCCAGTGGTTTGGCGAATCGGGGTTGGTCGTCGCAAAAAGCTTTGCATCAGGCAGAGACAATCTTGATAAAAGCATTATAAAAAATTCTTCATCGAACAGCGTCAGCTCGTCTAAATAAGCACCCATTAGCGTAAGACCCCTTATTTTACTCTCGGCACGCACATCAGACGCCCCTTCTAAATAAACCGTTCTTCCAAAAAGTGTGCCCTTTTTAGACGCGACGGAAAATTTGAAATTATCAGCTCCAACCAACGACACCAAAAGGTTTAAATTATTTCGCTCTAACGCCGTTATGGTTTTTGCCGCCATTAAAAAGCAAGCATCCTTCGGCTGGGTTGCCACCCACAGCGCCCACAAGACAAGACTTATAAAGGTCTTTCCTGAACGTACTGACCCCTCTAAGAGATTTACTCGTTTTAACCTTTCGTGCTTTAATAAGGATATAACCTGCTCTTGCTTCGGAGAAAAAGAAATTACATCACTTGACATTTTTTATCGCCTCGATGATTTCTTTTAGCTTGCCGTAATCCTTGCTTTCACTATCTGCCATAATGGAGCGGATTTCTTTAATAGCAGAAATGTCACCTGATGATGCCTTGTCAAAAAGGCGTGCCATAATCAGCATCTTATTGTCGGCACGACCCTTTTTAATTCCTAAGGAGTTTAAAAACTCTTTATTTTCATCATCAATCACCTTAAGATTTAAAATATCCGATAAGCAGTCTGAAAGTTTTTTTAATTTTTTCGCCATTTAAGACCTCTCTTTCTTTATGGCTTTTGAACCGGTTCGTGTTTATAGTAGCACAAAAAAATGTGCAATTGTGTGCAAAGAAAAAAACTCTTGTCAAATCGTGCTGATTGTGGTAGAATAAAAGTGCTACACAAATGCATATAACTGTTTTTCATAGGGAAAATAACTTTGTAAAAAGGTGTTTTCTCTCTTTACTCATCCCTGTGAAAAATAGGTAGAGCATTGTGTAGCAACAATCGAGGGGACTCACTTTTTTAGTGTGTTCCACGATTGGAACACACTTTTTTTATTTTTCAAGGAGGAATTTATTATGGAAAACGAAGCAAAAAAAACAAATGTCAAAAAACCTTTTTACAAAAGATGGCCGTTCTGGGTAATTGCTCTACTGGTGGTCCTTTTCATCATCGGTTCAAGTGATAGCGACAACGAAACCACAGAAAATGATTATTCTGCTAACAATGAACAAGTTGTCACAAGCGACACCGATACTGATGTGTCCGAAACAGAGATCGAAGAAATCGTACTAACTGAAGACGAATACAAGTCCAGCTGTAACTCTATCTCATATGTTGATATCGCAAGAAATCCCAACAATTATGCCGGAGCAAAGGCTGTTTTCAGTGGTCAGGTTATTCAGGTGCAAGAATATGATGAAAACGTCGTTTTACGTGTCGATGTAACAAAAAATGAATACGGAATATGGGAAGATACAATATATGTCGATTATCGTAGAAAAGACACCAACGAAAGCAGAGTTCTTGAAGAAGACATTGTAACTCTGTATGGCGAAATTAAAGGAATTAAAACTTATGAAACTGTTATGGGAAATCAATTATCAATACCACATCTCGTAGCTGAATATATTGAGATTAATTAACAACCAAAGCACCGACTACAATATGGGCGGTGCTTATTTCTTTTAAACCCCTAAAAATAAGGATATATCTCCCAAAAAAAATTGACAAACCCACCCCAATCTGCTAAAATAAACGAGATTATTCACTTTTTTCAAAAAAAGTCTTGACTTTATCACGATAAAGTGATAAAGTAATAAAGTGCTATTGATAATAAAGCACTTTTTAAAACTTTTCACATAAGGAGCAACAAAAAATGGAACTCAAATCAGAATATATGCGCACGGAAGAAAAAGTAATTTTCGCCCTGCGCGAGCTATATACAAAATACGGCTATCTTCAGTTTAAAATGAGTAAATTTGAAGAATACGATTTATACGTAAGAAATAAAGACTTCTTAGTGTCCGACAGCGTAATCACCTTTAACGACACAAACGGTAAATTACTTGCACTAAAGCCCGACGTTACGCTCTCTATTATCAAAAATTCTTCGGATGATGATACTGCAATCCAAAAGCTTTACTATAACGAAAACGTCTACAGAATTTCTAAAAACACCCATTCCTTTAAAGAAATTATGCAAACAGGTCTTGAGTGCATAGGAAACATCAGCACATATAATGTGTGCGAAGTCTTGACACTTGCTGCAAAGAGTCTTTCGTCAATATCAGACGCCTACGTTTTAGACCTTTCGCACATGGGACTCATTTCATCAGTCTTAGACGGTATTAACGACGAAACAAAAAAGCTTATCTTAAAATACATAAGCGAGAAAAACACTCACGATTTAGTAGCCTTGTGTGAAAAGGAAAACATAGATAGTTCCATAATAAAGGCTTTAATTTCAGTAAGCGGAAACGTAACAGAAATTAAAGAAAAATTAGAAGCCATCCCCTTTTCTGACGCATCAAAGGAAGCATTGGCTGAAATCTACGAAATCGCAGACGTGCTAAATTGCCTGCCTGAGTGTGAACATATACACTTTGACTTTTCTATCATAAACGATATGAACTACTATAGCGGCATCGTGTTTAAAGGCTATATAGAAGGCATCCCCACAGGAATTTTAGCCGGCGGAAGATACGACCTTTTGATGAACAAAATGGGAAAGAAGAGTGCTGCCATCGGTTTTGCGGTATATTTAGACTTTTTGGAAAGATATATGGAAGAAACAAAAGAATACGATACAGACATCTTACTTTTGTACAACGACACAGACAGCATCAGTGCCGTTTTAAACACAGTATCAGCACTCACAGCACAGGGAAACCGTGTTCAGGCTGAAACTTGTGTGCCCGAAAACTTAAAATACAAAACCCTTTTAAGATTTGAATAGGAGAACCGAAATGGATAGATTTATAAACATCGCCTTGCCGAAAGGACGACTCGGCGAAAAGGTTTACGATATGTTTGAGCGATCAGGCTACCCCTGTGACTCAATTAAAGAAAATAACAGAAAGCTCATTTTTGAAAACCCCGAAAAAGGTGTCCGCTATTTCTGGGTAAAGCCGTCGGACGTCGCAATTTACGTAGAGCGTGGTGCTGCTGACATCGGCGTTGCAGGTAAGGATATTTTGTTAGAATATGAACCTGACATCTACGAGCTTTTAGACCTTAATTTAGGCAAATGCCGTATGGCAGTAGCTGCAAAAGAAGGATTTCGTGACAATACCGACAAAACCTTGACAGTTGCCACAAAATTTGTAAATATTACTAAAAAATACTACGCATCCAAAAGCCGTAACATTGACGTTGTAAAGCTGAACGGCTCAATAGAACTTGCACCAATTTTAGGACTTTCTGACGTCATAGTCGATATTGTTGAAACAGGCACAACACTAAAAGAAAACAACCTAAAGGTTTTTGAAACAATACTTCCCATTTCTGCAAGACTCATAGCCAATAAATCAAGCTATAAATTTAAAGGCGAAGAGATTTCAAAAATCCAGAAAAAACTAAATCAACAGGTGATAAAAAATGATTAAAATATATAAATACGGCGAGGTTTCAAACGACGAGATTTTTGCCCGCACCGAGTCGAAAATGAATGTTGAAAAAACAGTTTCCGACATAATAGAAAATGTCAAAAAATTCGGTGACTTTGCACTATACGACTACACAAAAAAATTCGACGGCGTTTGCTTGCAATCTTTACAGGTAACAGAAGAAGAAATTAAAGATGCCTATAACTCCGTCGATGAAAAGTTTATTGCAATATTAAAAAAAGCCGCAGAAAATATCAAAACTTTCCACGAAAAGCAAAAACGTGACGGCTTTAAGATAGAAAAGCCCGACGGAACAGTTATGGGACAAAAAATCATTCCCGTAGACCGTGCAGGACTCTATGTTCCGGGTGGAACAGCCAGCTATCCGTCTACTGTTTTAATGGACTCAATCCCCGCAAAAATCGCAGGGGTCAAAGAGTTAGTTATGGTAACACCGCCTGACAAACAAGGAAAAATCAATCCTGTAATTTTGGCTGCAGCTAAGTTGGCCGGAGTAGATAAAATCTTTAAAGTCGGCGGAGCGCAAGCCATTGCAGCCTTAGCCTACGGCACAGAGTCGATTCCTAAAGTTGACAAAATCGTAGGTCCGGGCAACGCCTTTGTAGCCGAAGCTAAAAAACAAGTTTTCGGTATGGTTTCTATCGATATGATAGCAGGCCCGAGCGAAATCTTAATCGTAGCAGACGAAAAATCAAACCCACGCTACTTGGCCGCAGACCTTTTATCACAAGCTGAACACGACAAGTTAGCCAGTGCAGTTTTAGTCACCACAAGTATGACCTTAGCTGAAAAAGTCGCAGAAGAAATTGAATTTCAGCTAAAAGAACTTCCCCGTGAAGAAATCGCAAGAATTTCAATTGATAATAATGGTAAAATCATAGTCTGTGATAATATAGAACAAGCAATCGAAATTTCAAACGAGATCGCACCAGAACATTTAGAGCTTGTGGTCGACAATCCGTTTGACTACTTAGACGATATCCGTCACGCAGGCTCTGTCTTTATGGGAAGGTACTGCCCCGAAGCGTTAGGCGATTATATGGCAGGAGCTAACCATACACTCCCCACAAGCGGAACGGCCAGGTTTTCAAGCCCGTTAGGAGTCGATGACTTTATCAAAAAAACACAGTTTACATATTACACAAAAGACGCACTTTCAAAAATTTGCGATGATGTTTATTGCTTTGCTGAAAAAGAAGGCTTAGGTGCTCACGCCAAAAGTGCAGTTATAAGAATCAAGGATGATAAAAATGAGTAAATTTTTAAACGAAAACCTAAAATCATTAGAAAGTTACACACCGGGCGAACAACCAAGAGATAAAAAATACATAAAGCTAAACACGAACGAATCGCCCTACCCGCCATCTCCTGAAGTTATACGTGCAGTATCAGCTGATGAAGTGTCCGATTTAAGACTTTATTCTGACCCGACGGCAAAGAGCTTAAAAGAAAAAATCGCAAGAAGATACAGTGTCAATCCCGAAAACGTGTTTGTTTCAAACGGGTCTGACGAATCTTTAAACTTTTTCTTTATGGCGTTTTGCAGCAGTGAAAATGCCGTAGTTTTTCCCGAAATTTCTTATGGATTTTATAAGGTGTTTGCAGAGCTCTACGGAATTTCGTATAAGCAAATTCCCCTGTCTGATGATTTTTCTATAAACGTTGACGACTACACAAATATAAAAAAACACGTAGTAATTGCAAATCCCAATGCACCGACAGGACTTACACTCCCAGTAAATGAGATTGAAAAAATAGTAAAAACAAACCCCGACAACTTGGTCTTAATAGACGAAGCCTATGTTGATTTTGGCGGTGTGAGCGTAATACCGCTGACTAAAAAATACGACAATTTAGTGGTTGTACAAACTTTTTCAAAATCACGCTCATTAGCAGGTGCACGTCTTGGCTATGCAATCGGAAATAAAGAGATAATCGAAGACTTAGAAAAAATCAAATATTCCACAAACCCCTATAACATTAACCGCTTAACATTAGTTGCGGGAGCCGCTGCAATTGACTCGGACGATTATTTTATGGGTAATTGTGAAAAAATCAAAAAAACACGTGAATATACGCAAAATGAGCTTGAAAAATTAGGTTTTTACTCTATTCCGTCAAGTGCTAATTTTATCTTTGCAAAAAGCGATAAAATAAAGGGTGAAACTCTTTACGAAAAATTAAAGGAAAAAGGCGTACTTGTACGCCACTTTACAAAAGAAAAAATCTGCAATTTTAACAGAATCACAATAGGCACACAGGAAGAAATGGAAATTTTCATCGAAAAAGTTAAGGAGTGTTTAAATGAGAACAGCTGAAATAAAAAGAAAAACTAACGAAACAGATATCGCACTCAAGCTTTCCTTAGACGGTACAGGAAAATCTAAAATTAATTCAGGCTGTGGCTTTTTAGACCACATGCTTACGCTTTTTTCCCGTCACGGCTCTTTTGATTTAACACTTTCCTGCATAGGTGACACAGAAGTTGACTACCACCACACAGTAGAAGATATTGGTATAGCTTT
>CAZCOF010000017.1:13794-21597 GCA_964500095.1 uncultured Oscillospiraceae bacterium | reverse complement strand
AGCTTTACGAAAAGTCTAAAAAAGAAATCGAAGCCCAGATTAAACAAGAAGGTGAAAACGCAGCCTTTGAAACAGGTGTTCACGGACTTCATCCTGAAATTATCAAGCTTTTGGGTAAGCTTAAATTCAGAACCAGCTACGGTCAGAATGTGTTAAAGCATTCTATGGAAGTATCCTATATTTCGGGCATTATCGCCGGTGAATTGGGTGCTGACGTAACAATGGCAAAGCGAGCCGGCTTACTTCACGACTTAGGTAAGGCTGCAGACCACGAAATTGAAGGCTCACACGTAACAATCGGTGCAGATTTAGCTAAGAAGTACAAAGAATCAAAAGATATTATTCACGCAATTATGGCTCATCACGGTGATGTTGAAGCAACAACAATCGTAGCAGCTATCGTTCAGGCGGCTGACGCAATATCTGCTGCTCGTCCCGGTGCAAGACGTGAGAACATCGAGTCATACATTAAGCGACTTGAAAAATTAGAAGAAATCGCAAACTCCTTTGACGGAGTAGAAAAATCATTTGCAATTCAGGCGGGCAGAGAAGTAAGAATTATGGTTTGCCCCGATGATGTAAAAGACGAAAGTATGACACTCATTGCTCGTGACATAGTGAAAAAGATCGAAGAAGAAATGGAATATCCCGGTCAGATTAAAGTAAATGTAATCCGCGAAACACGAACAGTTGAGTACGCAAAGTAAAGCGTAAAAAAATTAAAATATATATAGAGTTTATTAAGAGATATAATTAAAGCTGATATATATTAAATTAAAAGAGAGCGAAAATTTCGCTCTCTTTTTTATTACTGGATATATGACTCAATTTCATTGATAAAGCCTTGTGCTTCGTCGTCTGCGTGAATGTCTACTTTAATAGGCTTACTCAAATCAAGACTGAAAATACCCATAATGGATTTTGCGTCAACCACATATCTTCCTGATGTTAAATCTACATCAAATTCGTATTTGTTAACTATATTAACAAATGCCTTGATGTCGTTGATTGAACTGAGTAAAATGTTTAATGTTTTCATTTTTTCATTCCTCCCTGAATATAAAATTAAAACTCTACACTTGCAATTATATTACAATAGTTAAAAAAAGTCAATTCTTTAAATGTTAAATTTCGGTAACTTTGTTTTTTGCTCTCTCATTTTTTGGCAATAACACTTGAAAAAACAAGGCAAATATCGTATACTTAGTATGTGTTCTTAAAATCTTTAAAAATATAATCAAAATCGGAGAGACGCTTATGAAATGGTTTATAGCTTCAGACATACACGGAAGCCTTTATTATGCAAACAAAATGATAGAGTCTTTTAATAAAGAAAACGCAGATAAATTGCTCCTTTTGGGCGATATTTTATATCATGGACCGAGAAACGATTTGCCCCGTGATTATAACCCGAAAGAAGTCATTACTCTTTTAAATGAACTGAGTGAAAAAATTGTAGCGGTGCGCGGAAACTGTGACGCAGAAGTAGACCAGATGGTATTAAACTTCCCCATAATGGCAGACTACGCCATTATAGAAGACAGCGGTGTTTTTGTGTTTGCAACACACGGTCATAAGTTTTGCGAAGACAGTCTTCCGCTTGTTAATTTTGATGTGCTTTTGTGCGGCCACACGCACGTACCGAAAAACGTAAGGCACGAAAAGTATACATATATAAATCCCGGTTCGGTTTCAATTCCTAAGGAAAACAGCCATCACGGGTATATAATTTTTGAAAACGGGACATTTACGTTTAAAGATTTTGACGGAAACATCATCAACATAAAGTCATAACACAAAAGGAGAGATTTTGATGAGCAAAACAAGAAAAATTGTCTTTTCAGCACTTTTTGCCGCACTTTGCTGTGTGCTGACGATGATAATAAGAGTGCCGTCACCCATCGGCGGATTTATGAATTTAGGCGATGCTGCAGTTTTGGCATCGGGGTATTTTTTAGGCGGAACGTACGGATTTTTGGCAGCGGCAATAGGCTCAGCATTAGCTGACATTTTCTCTGCTTACGCTCTTTATGCCCCTGCGACATTTATTATAAAAGGGTTAATGGCTTTCGTTCTACACTTGTTTACAAAAAGTAATAAAAAGCACAGAGTCGCAGTCGGTGCTGTCCTTTCAGAAATTTTAATGTGTGCAGGCTACTATGTTTTTGAAGGCTTTTTATACGGATTTATCGAAAGTCTTGTAAATGTTCCCGCAAATCTCATTCAGGGCTTATTCGGTCTTTTGGTTGGACTTTTGCTTATAGCTTTATTTAAAAAAAGCAAGATAAACTTTTAAAAAACTGCATAATTTGACATATCGCTCCTTTTCTGCTAAAATGTAATCATAACATTTGGCAAGAAGGAGTGTTTTTTTCGTTATGAAGTGCAGATTTTGCGGTAAAAGAATAAAAAAGAACAGCAATATTTGCTCAAAATGCGGCAAGGAAGTGACCGAAGGCTTAGATACAAACGAGTTAATAGACGCACTTCCTGAGCTGCACGATGAGTTTGATAATATCTCAAAAATGCAGGCAAAGGAAAAAAAGAAAAAAGAAAGAAAGGAAAAACGTGCACAGCACAAAACACGAAGAATTGTTATAGCAATTATCGTTGTTTTAGCGATTTTGGGCGGTGTATTTGCCGGAATGGCTTACTTAAAGTACAAAGAGCAGGAAGAAAAAGAAATAAAAGAGCAGGTTATCACATCTTCTGCTATTGACTCTTTAGTTCAAAAAAGCTTTATCACAGGCGGCTTTACTGATAAAATCGTGACCGATGCCGCATCTGCAAAGGAAGTAGTCAAAGAGCAAAGCGGCACGTTTTCTTTTGTTAATGCCGACAGCGAGTTTGAGTTTCTTCGAGAGCTTAAAATAGGCACATCAACCGTTTATCGTTTTTCTCAAAAGTATAAGGGAATACCCGTATACGGCGGTGAAATGGTATTAATGGCTGACCGTAGCGGTAAAGTAATCGGTTTAAACGGCGTGTATGTTCCGACAGACGGTCTTGAGACTTCATATTTACTCGGCAAGGGAACGGCATCTGCCGCTATTACAGAGTACGTAAATTCCTTAGAAGATTTTGCCGTTGTCAGGGGCATAAACATAACAGATGTAAAAAAAGCAGTCTGCAATACAAACAACAAATCATACATCGCATACACAGCAAACGTTTCAGGGTATAACTCATCTTCTGAATATATTGCATACGACGTCTTTGTTGACGGTTTAAACGGCGAAGGCATTTGTGTTTCAGTAACATCAAGCTTTGAAAATGGTGCAACGGCAACAGATGACGATATTTCCGACAGTTATATTTATAAAATGGCAACAGCGAGCGATAAGTTCAATTGGAACGACGACACAATGGAGCTTTCAAAAGAGCCGATAAATATACAAGATGTAACATCAGGCAATTCATCAGCCTATGTCGCAAGCGTTAAAACGTCCGTTGATTCTGCTTATAACTATTTTAACAACGTCTTTGGCTACAAAGGACTTTCGGGCGACGGCGAAAGCTTTATGGTTTATATTAATTCAAACGAGTATGTTGAAGAAGACCTGCCGACCGAGAGAGCAATGTACACAAACGGAAAGCTTATGTTCTTTAGAGAAGACCTGACGCAAGGTGACATTGACTACAATACCGTAGTGCATGAGTATGCTCACGGCGTAATGCACAATATCGTAGGTTTTAGCGGTACTATGGAATTCAGCGAAAATTCTGCAATTGCAGAAGGTTTAGCCGATGTTTTTGCAGAGCTTGCAGAAGCAACCTTAACAGGTGTTTCTCCCGACTGGGTTCACAAAGACAGAATACTCTATGAGCCGAAAGAAGGCTATCAGACCGCTATTCCTTTAAACGTCACAATAAACAGCGTTTCTGACTGTTACAGCTACAGCACGATTGTTTCGCACTTAGCATCGCAAATATCACAAATTGTTCCTAATATTTCTGCACAAAACGAGCTTTGGTTTAAAACGATGTGCTTGATGACTAAAAATTCTGATTTCAGCGAATTAAGCAGTATTTTAAATGCAGTTGTTACAAATATGTATGAAGAATACAAACTAACTGACACTCAGTATCAGCAGATAACAGGAATAATAAAAGTACTTGATACATCAAGACAGAATACGGTGATTGAATAATTTAAAATTTAAGCGGTGGCACGTGCCACCGCTTTTATTTTATAACCACATAATTCTGCACAACAGTGCCATCTGTTTCAAATTCAACTATCGCACCCAATTTTTTTATTTTTTCTATAACTCTGTCTATGTCTGGCACAATATAGCCTTTTTGGTCTTTTTCATATTGCGAAAGAATTTTTAAAGCTTCTTCTTTAATTTCTTCTGTCAGCTCAACTGTTACTGTTGTGTATGTCACATCTTGGTCGTCAACGCTTATGCTTGCAGGAACTTGTGAAATCTCTTTTTCTTCTGTTCGCACGTTATGAGCTTGCGTTTCTTCTGCAGCCGCAAAATCTTTTTTAGATGATTTTGACGCATCGTGCGTTATTTCGCTCTTTTTATCAGCAGTCGATTTTGTTAAGTCGCTTTTTTCTTCATAGCTATAAGGCTCGGGAGATATTTTAGATGTTAAATATTGGTCAGTGTCTTTATCATCCTGCGGCTTTATAAATTCACCAAACGCTAAAAACGACAAAGCAACAACCGCCGCTGCGGCAGCGTATACCCCCGCTCTTTTAAAGATTAAATATCGCTTTTTCTTTTTGCTTTGTTTGATAATTTCTGCCTTTTCTATTAGATTTTTGTGAAAATCTGACGGAAGGTCAATTTCAGGAATATCTTTTGTTGTGTCGATTATGGACTTTAAATATTCAAGCTCGCTTTGACAAGCTTTGCAAGTTTTAATGTGTCTTATGACAATGTCATTCTCTTCGTCGGAAAGCATATTGTCGATGTATAACGGTATTAAATTAAGTATTTTTTCGCAATCCGTCATAACTTTTCCCCCTTTCTACTGCTTTTGACGATTTATCACCGAAAAAGTTCCTTTTCTTCTTCCAGAATTTTTCTAAGAGCAAGTCTTGCCCGTGAGAGCCTTGACTTTACCGTGCCTAGTGAGATGCCTGAAATTTTTGCTATTTCTTCATACTCTCGCCCTTCAATATCCCGCAGAATGATTGCTGCACGATGTTCATCCGAAAGTTTAGATAATGCCCTTTCTAACATTATTGCCGCTTCTTTTTTTTCAAGACTTTCGTGCGGACCTATGCCGTTATCTTCGATTTGAAGTTCGTATTCTTCATCGTCCGTGCTTTTCTGCCCAATGCTTACTGTGTCAGGCTGTCGTGCTTTTTTTCGCAAGTAATCAAGACAGATATTGTTTAAAATAGTATAAAACCAAGTAGAAAATGACGCACTTTCCTTTAATGTGTCAATTTTTGTAAAGACACGTAAGAATGCTTCCTGTGTTGCATCTTCTGCTAAGTGGCTGTCTTTTAACATCCGGTAGGCAAAGTTAAAGGCTTTCTTTTCATAACGCCCAACAAGCTTTGAAAAAGCATCAAGATCGCCGTTTTTTATTCTTTTTATTAATGCTGACTCGTCTATTTTGCCCACCTCCCGCTATAAATTAGCGATTGTACTAAATTAGCACAATCGCATAACTTTTCATATTTTATTTTTGCCAAAGAAAATTTAACTATTCAAATAATGAATCATCATTTTCTATCCATTCATTTACGTTGATGATGCGATAATTTTCCTTTGTATCGCGGATGATTACTTCCTTGATGCCTGAATTTATTATCGCACGCTTACACATTGCACAGCTGTTTGAACCTGCCAAAAGCTCGCCTGTTAAACCGCTGTGACAGGCAAGGTATAATGTTGCGCCGAGCATATCGCGGCGGGATGCTGATATTATGCAGTTTTGCTCTGCGTGAACAGAACGGCAAAGCTCGTAACGTTCGCCGCTCGGGATTTTTAACTCTTCCCTTATGCAGCGACCTAAGTCGATACAGTTTTTGCGGCCTCTGGGTGCTCCGTTATAGCCTGTTGAGATGATTTCGTCGTTATTTACTATAATCGCACCATAGCAACGGCGAAGGCATGTGCTGCGTTCTGCTACTGTTTCTGCAATGTCCAAGTAATAGTTGATTTTATCCCGTCTTTCCATATTTATCCCTCGATTGCACTGATTTTGTCAATTCTTTTTTGATGTCTGCCGCCTTCGAATTCAGCATTTATGTAAGCATCTAAAATGTTTTTTGCGAGATCGGAACCCGTAACTCTTCCGCCGAAAGCAAGCATATTTGCATTATTGTGACGTTTTGTCATTTCGGCTGAGTATTCGTTTCCCACCAATGCACAGCGGATGCCCGATACCTTATTTGCTGCCATTGAAATACCAATACCCGTACCGCAAACAAGTACTCCCCAGCTGCATTCGCCTGATGTTACTTTTTCGCACGCTTTTACCGCTATGTCCGGATAATCTACCGAATTTGTATCATAAGCACCGACGTCTGTAACGTCAATGCCCTTTTCTTCCAAATAATTTTTTAAGACTTCTTTTAATTCAAAGCCGCCGTGATCTGAACCAACTACAACTTTCATATTTTATCCCCCTTGTGTTTTTCATCATATTCACGCTCCGCTTGTGATTTTCGTAAATAAAGCGGGACTAATACATTTGAATTTCCTACATCACCCAAAAGTGCCTTCTTATATCCTATTTCAGCTATTGCAGCAGCTGAAATCACATTGTGGCGACCGATTGCAAAAGCTGCACCTTTAACCTTTTTAAGCTCGTCTTTGTTAATAACGGCACCATCGCCTACGAACATACAGCGTTTGTCTTTTGCGTATAAAATTATATCATCTACAGTCATCACGCAAGGTGAGAGTATTTCTTTATCGTTTTCATAGGCCGCTGTATAGCACTCACCCTCACGTGCAAAGACAAGTGATATAACGACACCGTCAAATGAATTTACATTATTATAAAGTGCTTCAAGACTTGTAACAGAGACGGCACACTTTTTTAATGTGTCGCAAAAGGCACGAACGGTCGCTGCTCCTATTCTCACCCCTGTAAAAGAGCCCGGGCCGATTCCGCAGGCAAAAACGTCAATGCTTGATAGCTCAATCTCCATATCAGCAAGCATTCCTTCTATCATAGGAAGCATTTTTACAGAATGTGTTTTTTTCTGGTTTTGTGTATATTCACACAAAAAAACGCCGTCACGCACAAGTGCTGCTGTGGCAGCATCTTGAGTTGAGTCTACACCTAAAATTAACATAATGTCACCTTAATCTTTTATGATTATTGTTCGCTCAGAGTACCCCACGCCACGCGAAATTTTTACATCGATGCGTTTTTCGGGGAGCGAATTTATAACATTTTCAGGCCATTCGATAATACATACCCCGCCTGAATTTAAGTATTCATCAAAGCCTATTTCTAAAAGCTCGTCTTCACTTTCTAAGCGGTACATATCAAAATGATAAATGGGAAAGCCTGCTCCGTCATATTCATTTACTACAGTAAATGTCGGGCTGGTGACGTATTCTTTAACGCCCAAAGCCCGACATAGACCATTTGTAAATACAGTTTTTCCCACGCCCATCTCTCCAAAAAGGCACACAACTGTACCCGAATGCAGAGTTTTTGCAAATTCGGCAGCTATTTTTATCGTTTCGCTGTCGGAAGCTGAATGAAACTCTTGCATCAAGCGGCAGGGTTACCCGGTGTGATAACAGGCTTCGACGTGGTTGACGGAGTGGGTGTTGTCGAAGGTTTTTCAGCCGGTGCGGGGTTTTGTGTTTCTTC
>CAZCOF010000017.1:0-13694 GCA_964500095.1 uncultured Oscillospiraceae bacterium | reverse complement strand
TTCTTCAGTTTTTTTATCTTCTTCCGGTTTTTTAGTCTCTTCAGTCTTTTTTGCCGGTGTTGTTTCTTTTTCCTGATATTCTTTATATTCTGTTTCTTCTTGGTCTTCTTCTGTTAATTTTTCATCTTCTGTATCGCTGTCAATAACAGGGATATTTTCATCGCCTGTCAAGTCCGAATCGTCGCTGTAAGCCGGGGCATCAGAGCTGTAATCAGGCTCCTGATTTCTGTCAAGCACGATTTCCGTAACCTTCATAGAAATGAAGAAAAGAGCAATTAAAACAAGAATTACCACTGCAACCTTGCCGATTTTGACCCAGATATTTTTCTTTCGGGGAGCGTCTTCTGTTTCAACGTAATTCTCATCTTCAGCATCGAACTCTTCGTATTCTTCATAGGTTTCGTTCAGTTCCTCGTTTTCAAGATACTCGTCTACGTGCCTTCTGCCGTTTCTTCTCATGTGAATGACCTCCTGTCCTTTTTTATAAAAAATTACAACTTAAACGTAGTAATTTCCTACATATAAAAGAGCAAATGTTCGCTCTATGCTTATTGTAACACAAAAACTATTCGTTGTAAAGCATAATTTCATCAGTTGATTATCGCTGTAACGTAGTTGTCCTGACGCTTTACGTTTTTTCCCTCTTTTATATAAAGAGTACCCGAGCCGGTCTTTGGATTATAGTTTTTGATATACGAAACCGAGTTATATTTTCTCACCTTAAAATCGTGAACGTTTGTGTCCACAACTGTTGTTTTTCCGTTTCTTATGCTTTTGAGCGTTCCTGAATTTTTGGTATAATCATATTCGTCATAGTAAAACAGCGTTCCGTCAACAAAGAAAAATTCACGATGAGAGTTTTTTGACAGCTCAATCAGGTTGTTTTCATAAAACAGACTGATTTCGTTGTTATAAAATACAATAACAGCAGACGAATCGCTACCGTCTAATGCAAAATCTGTAACGTTTTTGCAGATTTCGTACTCATTTCTTAACGAAGACGTGCCGATTTCATATCTTGTCAGTACGTTTTCTGCATCATTTTCGCTGTTTTTGATACAATAAAGATATTTTGCATCCAAAGAAATTTCTGTTTGAATTATGCCTGTTTCTTCAAAAGCAACATACGGCTTTTTTCTTTCTTTTACGAGATACACATCAACATCCGGGATTTCGCTTAACAATTGTTTGGAAAACTCAATCGCTTTTTCTAAGCTTTCCGCTTCGCTAAGGTTCTGTCTGGCAAGAGAGAGTATGTCGTACTTTTTATAAATCAAAACAGTTCTGCAGCTGTTATAAGAAAGCTTGGGTGTTAAAAGGTCTGTGTCCACCCTTGTTGTATCTCCATCAGAATACATATATAAAGAATAGCCCTGTACCTCTATCGGCGTTGTGCTAAAAAATTCTCTTATTTCGTCACGCAAAAGCTTTTTTTCATATTCGCTGTTTGCTTCTATGAAGGGTTCTTCATCAAAAAAACTCAGCCCGTCAACTTCTTTTATATAGTCTGACCCATCAGGGATAATACGCGCCGCGTCTTCTTTAATAACGTCATCGATATAAAAGTTTCCGAGTGTTTTCTCATACGTTTCTTCCGTTGTATAATATACGGAATTTCCAAGCATTATTGCGTCAATTACTGCATCGCTTACAAGCTTTCTCGGGGCTTTATCTTCTTTGTAATAAAGCTTTGAATTTTTTATATAATATATCCCCGTATGAGCATTTTTAGGTGATATTACCTTCGTGATTTCATCGTCTATGAGCTCCGCTGCTGCGTCCTTTTCGGTTAGACAGGTATACATTGCCCTACCATTGTCCTTGTAAAATACGATTGCCTGATTATTGTTGCTTAAATAGTATTCGTCGGCGTTTTTTGAAACAACATATTTTTGCAAAAGGTCAGAAAAGCAAAGCTCGTCGCCTTTTTTGTATACGGCAAATCTTCCTGCGGAGTCAACCTTAAAATCTGTGACACCGCTGTCTATAACTGTAACATCATTTGTATTTACATTGTAGTAGCAAAGGTCTAAATCCTGACTGCTCGCACTTTCGTCGCTTTTGCCGAGAAAAAACACACTTTTTCCAAACGACGCAGAAGTAATAACAGAAGATAAGTCATCATCGCTTGCACATTCGCCGACTGTATAGCTTTTCCCGTTTTGGGTCTTTAAGATAATGCCGTCAGAAGAAGTGTTGTATATAAGCGGTTGATTCGTTCTGTCAAAAGTGATTTCGGGCAAGAAATGGTCTCGTGCCTCGCTGTAATATTTATATCCCGTAACGCATATTGCTGCAACCGCCACAATATAAAAAACAAGCTTTAACGATGAAAAACGCTGCTTTTTTGTATAGTCTTTTGGTATGCCGAAGTTTTCGTTGCCGTAGACCTTGGCTTTTTCATCTTCAGGCCTTTTAAGCTTTATTGCCACAAAATCACCCCCCTAATTGAAAAAGAGCATAATAAATTAGATTTATTATACTCGTATTTTTTTAAATTGTCAAGCATATACGCTTTACGGTCTGTAGGTTTCGATTATTTTTTGAGCACATTTTATCCCGTCTGCTGCTGCACTCATTATACCGCCGGCATATCCCGCCCCTTCGCCTGCGGGGATAAAGCCTTGTGCTGATATGCTCATCAAATCATCATTTCGCAAAATTCTTATCGGTGCCGACGTTCTTGTTTCGACACCGGTCAAAACCGCGTTACGATTTGCAAAGCCGTTTATCTTTTTGTCAAATTCTGAGAATGCCTTTTTCATTAAAGCATTAAATGACGGCGTAAACAATTCATTTAAATCTGCTGCTTTGTAGCCGTGCGTTACGCTCGGTTTTATTTTTCCAAATTTTTTTGTTTTGTTGCCGTCAATATAGTCACCCAGAGTCTGTACAGGGGAATCGTAGCTGCCACCGCCTAAACAAAATGCCTTTTTTTCTAAATTTCGCTGAAACTCTATTGCCGAAAGCGGGTGATTGCCGAAGTCATTTTCCCCTACATTTATACAGATGGCGCTATTGGAATTTATATTATCTCTTGCACGATTGCTCATGCCGTTTACGACAACCATATTTTCCTCCGATGACGCTGTAACAACCGTTCCGCCCGGACACATACAAAAGCTGTAACAGCCTATATCACCATTCCTGTACGACAGCTTGTAGCTTGCCGCACCCAATTCTTCACATCCTGCAAAATCGCCGTAGAGAGCTTCGTCAATATCTTTTTGCAAATGCTCGCACCTTACCCCAACAGAAAAGGTTTTCGGTATCATAGACATCCCCCGACGATAAAGCATTTCATACGTATCTCTCGCGCTGTGACCGATTGCAAAAACCGCCACATCGCATAAGACTTCACTTCCGTCGGACAAAATGAGTGATGCAAGTTTTCCGTTTTTTATATTAATATCTGTAACCTGAGTGTTAAAAAAAACGCTTCCGCCGAGCGAAATAATTTCTTCGCGCATTGATTTTACGACTTGTTTTAAAATATCTGTACCTATGTGCGGCAACGCCTGATAGGCAATATCATCCGGTGCTCCGTGACGTATAAAATCGGATATGACACTCTCTATTCGCTCATCCCCTATCCTACAGGTCAGCTTTCCGTCTGAAAAAGTCCCTGCACCGCCTTCGCCAAACTGTACGTTTGTATCTACACAAAGCTCTCCGCCCGACCAGAAGTTGTTGACTTTTTTAGTTCTTTCATCAACATCAGCTCCGCGCTCAAATACAATGGGGTTATAGCCCAAGCGTGCTAAAGTCAGTGCACAAAACATACCGCAAGGACCAAAGCCGACTATCACAGGGCGGTGGCGTAATGGAGTGTTTCCTTGCAGTAGCTTTGTTTTTTCTTTAATTTCAACCGCTGTGACGTTGTCTGCTTTTTTCACTTTTTTTTCTGTTTCTATAAGCACTGAATAGATAAAATTCACTTCGCGTCTTCTTGCGTCTATTGATTTTTTCAAGATTTTTTTTGAGAGTATATCGGAATCGCAAACACCTAAAATTTTAGCACAAGCAGAAAAAACTTCGTCAAAAGACGAAGTTATGGGCATTTTTAAATTAGTTACTCTGTAAAACATACTTACCTCTTACACGAACTCGCACAAAACGGTGTTTGAAAGACGCATACCTTGTTCTGTGAATTTCAAAAACCCTTTTTCGTGGGTTAAGAGTCCTGCTTTTATATATTTGTCGATAACCGTTCCGTATATTTCATAGGCAGAATTTATAAATCTGCACTCAAATTCTTCCAAGTCAATTCCGTCAATTTTTCTAAGACCCAAAAACATAAACTCAGACATTTTATCCTTTAGAGTCAACTCAGTTTCATTAAGTCTTGCAGTCGGGTTCTTTATATAGTCTTCAATCGACTCATAACGCGAAAAACGCTTCCCGCGAAAATATGAATGTGCCGCCGCACCGCAACCGATATAGTCTTCACATTCCCAATATTTTATATTGTGACGTGATTTAAATCCTTCTTTTGCAAAATTTGAAACCTCGTACTGACGAAAGCCCGATGCTGATAAAACTTCGCACGTTAAGTCATACATCGCGGCTTCGGTATCTTCACGGGGTAATCTTACTTCCCGATTTTTGACCTTTTCATAAAGGGGTGTGCCTTCTTCTAAAATCAAGCTGTAGGCAGAAATGTGGTTTACTCCTGATGCTATAGCCTTAATAAGTGAATTTCTGTAGCTTTCTAATGTTTGCTTGGGAAGTCCGAACATCAAATCAACGCTTATGTTTTTAAACCCTGCAAATTTTGCATCTAATATGCAATTTTGGGCATCCGTTGATGAGTGAATTCTGCCAATTGCTGACAATTCTTCGTCGTTAAACGACTGAACTCCTATGCTGAGTCTGTTTACACCTGCCGAGCGAATAGCTTTTAGCTTTTTCATATCGGCAGTTTTCGGGTTTACTTCCATTGTTATTTCGCACGTATCTGTAACATCAAAATACTCATAAATTTTATCCATCAAAAACAAGAGTCCGTCACAAGACAGCGATGACGGAGTGCCGCCGCCGATATAGACAGTGTCGACTTGCTTGTCTTCGTAGAGTTTAAACTCTTCTGCGAGTGCGTCTAAATAGTCCGATTCTTTGTCGTAGCAATCGGTGTATGACGTAAAATCACAATATTCACATTTTTTTAAGCAAAACGGTATGTGGATATATAGACCGCGCATAAATTTTCTCCTATTCGTCTAATTTTAAAACGGACATAAACGCTTCCTGCGGCACTTCTACCGAGCCGACCTGACGCATTCTCTTTTTTCCTTCTTTTTGCTTTTCTAACAGCTTTTTCTTACGGGTTATGTCACCGCCGTAGCACTTAGCTAAAACGTCTTTTCTCATAGCCTTAACGGTTTCACGTGCTATTACTTTTGTTCCGATTGCCGCCTGAATCGGTATTTCAAAAAGCTGACGCGGGATGCTTTCTTTCAGCTTTTCGGCTATTCTTCTGCCGCGTGTGTACGATTTGGTCGAGTGAACTATGAAGGATAATGCGTCAACCATCTCGCCGTTTAGCAAAATATCAAGCTTAACAAGCTCTGATTTTTTGTAGCCGCAAAGCTCGTAGTCAAACGATGCATAGCCCTTTGACTTTGACTTTAATGAATCAAAAAAGTCATATATAATTTCATTTAAGGGCAGCTCATAATGAAGCTGTGCTCTGGTTGAATCAATATAGGTTGTATTTTTGTAAACGCCGCGTCGCTCCTGACACAATTCCATGATGTTTCCTATGAATTCCGTCGGGCACATAATGTCTGCATTTACCATCGGCTCTTCCATATAGTCGATTTCGCTGCCGTCAGGAAGGTTTGACGGGTTTGAAATTTCGACCAGTTCGCCGTTTGTTTTCATAACCTTATATATAACACCGGGAGCGGTTGTAACTAAGTCTAAATTATACTCACGTTCCAATCTCTCCTGAATAATTTCCATGTGTAAAAGTCCTAAAAATCCGCAACGGAAACCAAAGCCTAACGCAACAGACGTTTCAGGCTCGTAAGATAAAGATGCATCATTAAGCTGTAATTTTGCCAATGCATCACGTAAATCGCCGTATTTTGCTCCGTCTGCCGGATATACACCGCAGTAAACCATAGGATTTACCTGCTTATATCCGGGAAGGGCTTGGCTTGCTTTGTTGTTTGCAAGGGTGATTGTATCACCTACACGGGTATCCGATACGCTCTTAATTGCCGCTGTTAAATATCCAACCTCACCGGCAGAAACAGAATCGCTCTTTAAAAATCCGTTGGGGTTTAAGTACCCCACCTCAACAACGTCAAATTCAGCACCTGTTGCCATTAGGTGAATTTTATCACCTGCTCGAACTTTTCCATCAAAAACTCTAAAATATATAATAACGCCCTTGTACGCATCATATACGCTGTCAAAGATTAACGCTTTTAATGGTGCGGTCTCATCGCCTTCGGGCGATGGGATAATTTTTACAATCTGCTCTAAGACTGACTCAATATTTATACCGTTTTTAGCTGAAATTTGCGGGGCATCTTCAGCCGGAATACCTATTACGTTTTCAATTTCTTCGATTACCATCTCAGGATGTGCTGCAGGTAAGTCAATTTTATTGATTACCGGCATAATCTCTAAATTGTGGTCAAGCGCCAAGTATGTGTTTGCCAATGTCTGTGCTTCTATTCCTTGAGAAGCGTCAACCACCAAAATTGCTCCTTCACACGCAGCAAGACTTCTTGAAACTTCATAGTTAAAGTCAACGTGTCCCGGTGTGTCGATTAAGTTAAGAACATAATCTTCACCGTCTTGGGCTTTATACAAAAGCCTTACAGCACGTGCTTTAATCGTAATTCCACGCTCGCGCTCTAAGTCCATATTGTCAAGCACCTGACTTTCCATTTCGCGCTCTGTCATAGTGCCTGTTTTTTCCAAAAGACGGTCAGCAAGCGTAGATTTTCCGTGATCTATATGGGCAATAATTGAAAAATTTCTGATATTTTTTTTGTCCACTTTTTGTTCCATAGCCTTTCTGCCCAAAAAAATAGGCGGTATAATTGTAAATATTTTTGAAAAGGAGCAGCAGAGAGCTGCTGCTCCTTTTTAAGTCCAACTTGGGTGAAGAAAAAATAGTGCAGAACGGACAAACTGAACCGAAAGGGTTACCCGAAGCTGTACATAAGTACAGCGAGAGGTGAAGTTTGTTCGTAGCATAAAGCATTAAATTCTTAAAATTCGTTAAAAACGAATTTTTACATTAACCTTAAGCATCCCAGCTTTTCTCGTTTTATGAAAAACTACATAGTAACTTACTTATGCTTTATGCGGTCTGGACATTTTTTCAAGCCCGTTTTTACTTTCCGTAAATATCGCGTCTTGCACCTTCAATTAAATCCATAGCATTGTTGTACATAATGTCTTCAATGTCCTGACGGCTTAAGTTAAGCTTTTCGGCTGCACGCTTAAATGCTAACAATTCTTCATAAGCGAAGAATGTGATATTTTTAGCTTCTTCTTCTGAAACTTCACGCATATTGGGGTCTTCACCCGGTTCGCCGTAAATGCCGGGCGGTACTAAGTTGATGTATGTATCGTTTTCTTCAATACGGTGACATTTCATTCTTAAAATAGGCATATCTGTACCGAACATTAAGTGCTTTACACCTACGTTTTTGATAGCTTCTGTGATTGCAAGCTCACAGCAGTTAGCACTAAAATCATACATAAGGTCAGGAACTTCTGATAATACTTCAAATGCATTTCCGAGATCACTTGCAACGTAAGCTCTGCCGATATGAGCAATAATTAAGCGTAGCTTAGGGAAATCTCTTTTGATTTCCAGAATCTGTGCTAAGTTCACAGGATCTTTAAATCTTCCGTCGCGAGGTATATGAAGCATAACTATGCCGCCCATTTCATTGACTCTTTCGAGCTGATGTCTTGGGAAGTAGTCATATATTCTTACTTCTTTTCTCGGGATATATGCAGGTGATTTTCCTATATGTGATTTTAAGCCTAAAAAACCACCTTTTCTGATTTTTTCTTCAATTTCGTCTGCTGACTGTTCAGGACGGCTGTAATAAAGAGCCGGCCAACCTGTTTCTTTTGACACGCCTGATAAGTAGTTGCTGTTTTCATCAGAACCAGCACCACCTGCAAACATTAAAGCTTTCACATCTTTTCCAGGGAATAAAAGTTCATATGTTTCCTTTAAATCTTCAATCGGGTTGTCTTCTGCTACAAAGCTCGGCCATCTTTTCTTAACACCCGGTTTTCTGGGCGGATTTAATTCCTTTTTATAAACGTGTGTGTGCACGTCTAAAATCTTTTCAGGAAGAAAATCTTTTAGCTCTTCTTCGTAAATTCTTTTGTCGTTTTCGGTAACTTCAAATAATGCCATTATACTCTCTCCTTGAATTAAAATATTTTATAAGAAATTATTTTACTACGATGTTTACAAGTTTTCCCGGAACACAGATTACTTTTACTATCTGTTTTCCTTCTGTTAATGCTTGAATTTTTTCGTTTTCGCGTGCGAGCTTTTCCATTTCGTCTTTTGTGATTTCGGCAGGAATTAAGATTTTATCCTTAACTTTGCCGTTAATCTGTACAACTATTTCAACTTCATCGTCTACGCACTTTGACTCATCGAAAGCGGGCCACTTTGTTTCGTGCAAGCAACCGCCAAAGTTTGCACGCTCCCACATTTCTTCTGTTAAGTGAGGTGCTGCGGGGTTTAAAAGTGTAATGAAAGTTTTAAGTTCACCGCGTGTAATTGAGCCTTTTTTGTTAATGTCGTTAATTAATGCCATTAAAGCTGCAATCGCTGTGTTAAACTTCATCTTGTCGTAATCTTCTGTAACCTTTTTGATTGTTTTGTGCATAGCTTTTTCAAGCTCGGGACTATAGCCTTCTTCATCTGTTAAGATTTCCTGCAAATTCCATACACGCTCAATAAAGCGGTAGCAGCCCTTAACGCCGTTTATTGACCAAGGTGTAGACTGGTCAAACGCACCAATGAACATTTCATAAGTTCTGAATGTGTCAGCACCAAAATTTTCAACCATATCATCGGGGTTTACTACGTTTCCGCGTGATTTTGACATTTTTTCGCCGTTTTCACCTAAAATCATACCGTGTGATGTACGCTTCTGATAAGGTTCAGGCTGTGAAACTACACCGATGTCATATAAGAACTTGTGCCAAAATCTTGAGTACAAAAGGTGAAGTGTGGTGTGTTCCATACCGCCGTTGTACCAGTCAACGGGCAACCAGTAGCTTAACTTTTCCTGAGCAGCTAAGGCTGTGTCATTTTCAGGGTCGATGTATCTTAAGAAATACCACGATGAACCTGCCCACTGCGGCATTGTGTCTGTTTCACGCTCAGCTTTTGCTCCACAAACGGGACAGGTTGTATTAACCCAATCTGTCATTTTAGCTAAGGGTGATTCGCCGTTTTCGCCAGGTTCAAAGTTATCTGTTTCGGGTAATGTGAGCGGTAATTCACTTTCAGGAACGCTCACCCATCCGCACTTGTCGCAATGAATAAGCGGAATAGGTTCGCCCCAGTATCTCTGACGTGAGAATACCCAGTCACGAAGTTTGTAGTTTGTCTTTTTCTTGCCGATGCCTTTTTCTTCTAAGAAAGCAATCATTTTCTTTATCGCTTCTTTAACTTCCAAGCCATTTAAAAAGTCCGAGTTTATCATTTTGCCTGAGTAAATATCGGTAAATGCGGCCTGTTGAACATCGTCACCACCTGCAACAACTTCGATTATAGGAAGACCAAACTTTTTAGCAAACTCCCAGTCACGGTCATCGTGTGCAGGCACTGCCATAATCGCACCTGTTCCATAGCTTGTTAAGACATAGTCTGAAATAAATATCGGAATTTCTTTGCCGTTTACGGGGTTTTGAGCGGTTAAGCCTTTTAAGCAAACGCCCGTCTTTTCCTTTGAAAGCTCTGTTCTTTCAAATTCTGATTTTTTAGCGGCTTCTGCCTGATATGCACGTACCTCGTCAATGTTTTCGATTTTGTCTGCAAATTCTGATAAAAGTGCGTGCTCAGGTGATACAACCATATATGTTGCACCAAATAATGTGTCAGCACGAGTTGTGTAAACTGTCAATACATAGTCTGTGCCAGATACTTTAAAGTCAACTTCTGCACCTTCAGATTTTCCAATCCAGTTTTTCTGCTGAACCTTTACTTTTTCAATATAGTCAACATCGTCTAAATCGTTGATTAGACGCTCTGCGTACTCTGTGATTTTTAACATCCACTGGCTTTTGTTTTTCTGCACAACTTCGCTGCCGCAACGCTCACAAACACCGTTTACAACTTCTTCGTTTGCAAGTCCTACCTTACAGCTTGTGCACCAGTTAATGGGCATTTCCTGCTTGTAAGCAAGACCTTTTTTGAAAAGCTGTAAGAAAATCCACTGTGTCCATTTATAATATTTTTCGTCTGTTGTTGAGACCTCGCGAGTCCAGTCAAAAGAAAAACCGATACTTTTAAGCTGACGTTTGAAGTTTGCAATATTATTTTCTGTAACTGTTTTGGGATGAATTTTATTCTTAATAGCAAAGTTTTCAGTAGGTAGACCAAACGCGTCCCAGCCCATAGGATATAGTACGTTATAACCTTCTAATCTTTTCTTTCTTGCTATGATGTCTAACGCTGTGTAGCTTCTGGGGTGACCTACGTGAAGTCCCTGACCTGACGGATAGGGAAACTCTACAAGTCCGTAAAACTTCGGCATTGTATAGTCATCTTTTGCAGCAAAGGTATTATCATGATACCATTTGTCCTGCCACTTTTTTTCGATTTGTTTGTAATTGTATTCCATAATGAATTCCTCCAAATTTAGTCAATTAAAGTATTTATGTCAATTTTTTTAGCGTCATCCCAAAGTTTGTCAAGTCCGTAGAATTCACGCATTTCTTTATAAAAAATATGAACGATAACATCGCCGCAGTCAAGTAACAACCACTCAGCGCCGCCCCTGCCTTCGTGCGTCGGGGTAGTTATTCCTTCTTTTACAAATTCTTCGTCAATGCCTTCAGCCAAAGCCTTTAGCTGAGTACTCGATGCCGCTGAACAAATAACAAAATAATCTGCTAAAATCGTAAGACCAGATACGTCTAAACACGTGATGTCGGATGCTTTCTTTTTGTCTAATGCCCGAACGGCAATTTTTACTTTCTCAAACGAATTATCCAAAATTTTTATTCCTTTCATAATCTTTTTTTCAACATATTCTTTTGCCGCTATTGTCTGCGGATGCAGGAGTCCGCCTATTTCGCTTACGTGTGAAATTGAAAGCTCAAAGCCTAAAAGTAATGCCCTGTCTAAATCCAAAAAACAAAGCTTTTTAAGCTCGCTTAATCCGTCAAACTCTTTTCTGTTAGGCTCGATGATATCTGCTAAATACAAAATCTTTTCTAAATCGCTCATTTTTTCTCTTCCGAGAGTGTGGTAGCGAATAGCGTCTAAGATTTCTTTATCATCTACGCCGAATTCGTGCTCTGCCAAATACGCACCTAAATCCGCGTGCAAAAGCCCTGACTGATTTTCTTTTATATCATCTGTCGGTATATTATATTTTTTACAAAGTACTGACTGCTCATTGTGGGGAATCTGCTTGGCACAGTCGTGTAAGAGTGCTGCTATTCTTGCTTTTTCTATATCTACGCCAAAAATTTGCGCCATCTTAATCGCCGTTTCTAAAACGCCTAAAGAGTGAACATAGCGATGGTCAGAAAGCTTCGATTTTAACTTTTCTTTCATTTGCTCTTTAGTCATAAAGACTCCTTAATTGTATAATCCGTTGTTTTTTATATATTGATAAACGCTTTCGTGCAAAAAATCTTCGCAATTTTTCCCCGTTGAAAGCTTTTCCCGAAGCTCGGTAGACGACACATCCATCAAAAAATTGTCTAAAAATAAAGCTTTGTGCTGTGGTTTTTCTTTTTTGTATTTTAAAAAGCAATCGCCGACGTCAGCACCATTGCGGCCTGCCACGATATACGTACAAAGCGTTAAAATTTCGGGGTAATTTTTCCATTTAGGAAAATCACGGTAAGAATCCGCCCCCGCAATGAAAAAAATCTCATCATCGGGGTACTCACTTTTAAAATGCTCAATCGTTATATAGGAGTAGTTGGGTTTTTCGTTTTTTAAATCAAAATCCGAGATTAAAAACGCAGGATTTTTTGCAGTCGCTAAGCATATCATTTCAAAGCGGTGGATTTTATCCGTCACGTATTTTTCTGTTTTATGAGGCGGGTTGCCCGCAGGTATAAAAATTATTTTGTCTAAAGAAAACCCGCATAAGACTGCGTCTGCCAACGCTGTATGCCCTGTATGTGGCGGGTCAAACGTTCCGCCAAAAAGACCGATTTTACCCATATTACCTCCTAAAACCAAACCTAAAATTATTTTAAAACAATTGTGCGGTTCTTTTCGTTTTTGGACTGTCTGTAGAGTACAAATTTTGAGCCGATTGTCTGGACAGGCTCGGCACCTAAAATTCGTGCTGTTTCATCACACGCCTCGCGGGCTGTGAGCTCACAGTTTTCCAAAACGTGAACCTTTATCAATTCTCTTGCTTCTAAAGCATCGGAAAGCTGATTTATTAAATTGTCGGAAATTCCGTCTTTGCCTATCTGAAATATCGACGGAACGCCGTTTGCTAAAGAGCGAAGATAGGCTCTTTGTTTGCTTGTAATCATATTTTGTCCTCTTTTAACTTGATAAATTTCATAAAGCCATACTATCCTTAGACTATTCTATAATATTATAACTTGTTTAATCGAAAAAGTCAACAAATCACGCAAATTTAAATCAAGATTTTCGCTTGATTTTTGGCTTTATAAATGATAAAATAAAATGGTAAATTTTTGTTTTGGAGTAGGATATGAGTTTTGTTCATTTACACGTGCATACAGAGTACAGCTTTTTAGACGGTGCGTGCCGTATTAAAGAGCTTATTTCCCATGCCAAAAATCTCGGTATGACAGCCCTTGCCATAACCGACCACGGCAATATGTGCGGTGTTATTGATTTTTATAAAGAGGCAACATCACAGGGCATAAAGCCTTTAATCGGCTGTGAGGTGTATGTGGCGGCTCAAGACTTAAATGATAAATCTTTCGACAACGGAAACTCTACCCACCATTTAGTGCTTCTGGCAAAAAACAACGAAGGATATAAAAATCTTGTGAAAATCGTGTCAAAAGGCTGGATTGACGGATTTTACTATAAGCCAAGAGTTGACTTTTCGGTGATTGAGCAGTATCACGAAGGGCTCGTGTGTATGTCGGCGTGTTTAGCCGGTGAAATCCCGCAGGCAATAATTTCTGACGACGACGCTAAGGCTCGAAAAATTTTAGAAAAATATCTTGCCCTTTTTGGAAATGAAAATTTTTATTTAGAAATTCAAAATCACGGCATCGCCGAGCAAAAAAAGGCAAACGCAGCACTTATCCGTCTTGCAAACGAATACAAAATCGGTCTTGTTGCAACTAATGACGTTCACTATATAGAAAAAAATGATGCAAAATATCAGGATTTATTGATGTGCATCCAGACCAACCGAAAAGTCGGTGATACCGACAGAATGGCGTTTGAAACAGATGAATTTTACCTAAAATCAGAAGAAGAAATGACAAAGCTTTTCGGTGCAATTCCC
>CAZCOF010000016.1:0-22063 GCA_964500095.1 uncultured Oscillospiraceae bacterium | reverse complement strand
GCTGTAGCAAAATGCACAGACCACACAAGGCAAAGAAAAGGCTTGATTAAGCCCTTTCTTTAAATCAATGATTAAAAATAACACAAAACTCAAGGAAGAAATTCGAATGTTTCGAATTTCTTCTGTTTTTATTGCCTTGTGTTTCAGACAAACTGAACCGCTCGATGTACCATCGTACATCTTCGGGGCACACCCCTACGGGTTCAGTTTGTCTAATCTGTACTATTTTCCGTCCAGCCCAAAAGGAGCTGCAGTAAAATGTTTTCATTTTACTGCAGCTCCTTTTTTTTCGTTGACACATGTGCATTTATGTGGTATAATGTGTGATTGGCTGGACAATGGTGCAAATGCTTGTATGGAAAGGAGAGAGTGTTTTAGATGGGAAAATTCGATGGAATGCTGATTTGTACAGACCTTGACGGAACGCTGCTTAGAAACGACAAGACCATATCTTCAGAAAATACAGAAGCAATAGAATATTTTAAACAAGAAGGTGGAATTTTTACCATTGTTACGGGAAGAATGCCGCATACTGCTTTTGATAGTTGCAAAAATGCAAGGATAAACGCACCTTTTGGCTGTATAAATGGTGGCGGCATATATGACTATCACAAGGGTGAATATGTCTGGGCGGTCGAAACGCCTGTTGACGTAATTGAGCTTATAAAGGTTATAGACGAAAACTTCCCTGATGTTGGAATACAGGTAAACACTTTCTATAAAACATATTTTAGTAAAGAAAATATTGTAATGGAGCACTTCAGAAGAATAACCAAAGCACCAAACCTTGTTATGAGCTACAAAGACGTGAAAGAACCAATAGCAAAAATTCTTTTCGGTATAAAATCCGAAGAAGAAATGCAAGAAGTAATAAAGACTTTAGCCAGTCATCCGCTGGCAGAAAATTTTAATTTTATCCGTTCTGAAAAGTCGCTTTACGAAATTCTGCCCAAAGGTATAGGAAAGGGCACGTCAATTTTAAAGCTTTGCGAGTATTTGGGAATTGATAAAAACAAAACAATCGCAATAGGTGATTATGACAACGACGTTTCTATGTTTAATGTTGCAAAAATTGGTATTGCGGTGAAAAATGCGTGTAAAGAAGCACTGTCTGCAGCAGATTATGTAACTGTCAGCAACGAAGAACACGCAATTGCAAAGGTTATTTATGATTTAGAAGAAGGAAAATATATTTTATAAATATTAAAGGAGTGTTTGATATGAAATTAACAAGTTGTTTTGATAATTTTTATGGGGTATTGGAATTGGAAAAAATAATAGATATCTTCTCAGAAGTAGGCTTTTACGGGATAGATTTATCTATGAATTTAAAAAAGTGTTACACAATTGATGATGAAGAAAAATTCTATAAAAATGCAAAAAAACATGCAGATGACAAAGGAATGGTTATCACACAGACACACGCACCTTTTCCGTCGTCGTTTATGAGCGAAGAAAAAACGCAACAGCGTTTTGAAGAAATTGTAAAAAGTATGAAATATTCATCATTACTTGGTGCGCAATTCATAGTTGTTCATCCGTGTCAACACACAGACCCGTATGTTGAAAACAACTACGAAATAATGATGGAGTATAACTATAACTTCTATAAAAAACTTGTTCCGTATGCTGAAAGCTATGAAATAAAAATAGCAACCGAAAACATTCGCAATTACATTACAGTAACGCCCGAAGGCGCAAAAGAGCTGATAGATTTACTTGATAACGATGTATTTACTATGTGCTTAGATACGGGGCATTCCAATATGGTTGGTCAGGATGTGGCAGAAATTGTCAGAAAACTCGGAAGCTACATAGGCTGTACGCATATCCACGACAATGACGGAGAACACGACTCGCACATCTTACCTTATCACGGCACTGCAAATTGGGAAAATGTGATGAAAGCTTTTGCCGAAATCGGATATAGCGGCAATTTAAATTTTGAAGCAGGCAGCTTTGTAAAAGACCTGCCCGTTGAGTTAAAGGCAGATGCTGCAAAATATATGGCAAGTGTCGGAAAACATTTGATTGAGCGATATAACTATTATAAGGATAGTAAGTAAAGATTAAAATTGGAGTTGATTTTATATGTTTGCACATAAGCGGCAAAATGAAATATTTGAACGTTTGCAAAAATTCGGAGCAGTAACAACAGCAGATTTAGTTAAAGAGTTTAATGTTTCTGTTGAAACAATCAGACGAGATTTGCTCTATATGGAGCAGCAGGGACTCTTAAAGCGCGTTCACGGCGGAGCAGTTGAAAGTCAGAATATGAAGCAGTTTGCGACGCTTTCTGTTCGTAATGAAGAGCTTTCCGAAGAAAAAAGAAAGCTTTCGCAAAATGCCGTAAAGTTCGTGCAAAATGGCGATATAATCTGTGTTGACACAGGTAGTACAGCAAACTGCTTTGCGCAAGCTTTAAAAGAAAGCTTTTCTGACCTTACTGTAGTTACAAACTCATTAGATGTGTTTAACATTTTGTCTAACTACGAAGATTTTAAGCTTATTTTGTGCGGCGGGCATTTTCTTCGCGGAGAAAATGGTTTCTACGGTGGACTTGTACTGGATACATTAAGCAAAATACACGTACAAAAAGCTTTTATATTCCCGTCAGCGGTTTCTATAGAATTTGGAATATGCGACTACCAGGAAGAACTCTATCAGGTTCAAAAGCAGATGATAAAGAGTGCAGATGAAGTCTACGTTTTAGCTGACAACTCAAAATTTGAAAAAAGTGCCCTTTTAAAGCTGGACGATTTAAAAAGCGAGTATACATATATTACTGACGGCAAATTGCCCAAGGGGATAGAAAATCTCTATATAGAAAACGGCATTAAAATATTTAAAGGAGATACAAAATAGGATATGGGAAGCTGTAAAAAAAGCGGTGCAGGCTTTTTGATATTTTTGGGTTGGCTGATGTACACAACGTCATATCTCGGTAAAGTAAATTACTCTGCAAATATCACGCAGATTATGGATTTTTACAATGTAACAAAGTCAGAAGCGGGAGTTGTTCCTACATTTTTGTTTTTTTCCTACGGAATAGGTCAGGTCGTAAACGGTCTTTTATGCCGCAAATACAATATGAAATGGATGATTTTTACAGGTCTTTTAGTATCAAGTGTTGTAAACTTGATAATTGCTGTAAGCACAAATTTTGCTATTATTAAATGGCTTTGGCTTATAAATGGGTTTTCACTTTCGATTTTATGGCCTACACTTATAAGACTGGTTTCTGAAACGGTTTCTAAAAAAGAATTGTCCCGCTGTGCGGTGGTGCTCGGAACTTGTGTTGCCTACGGAACATTACTCATCTATGCTTTAAGCTCAATTTTTGCGGCAGTCGATAACTTTAAACTTGCATTTTACGTTGCGGCTGTTTGCGGAAGTGCAGTTTCTGTTATATGGGCATTGTGTTACGAAAAGGCAGTGGCAACGGCAAAAAAACAAAGCGACGAAGAAGATATAAATGCACCCGAAGAAAAAGCAGAAGAAAAAATAAATCAAACCAAAAACGAAAAGAAAATTTTTATGACATCTATATATGTTCTGTGCTTTTGCGCAATAGGTGTAAACTTAATCAAAGACGGACTCTCAACGTGGGTTCCCACAATATTAAAAGAGAGTTTCTCTATGTCAGATTCGATTTCGATTTTGTTGACGCTTTTTTTGCCTGTCGTTGCGATATTCGGCAATGCCTTTGCAATTAGAATTCACAATAAAATTCCCGATTGCGTAACACAGTGTTTTGTCATATTTACTGCAATGGCAGCGTTTATCGGCGTTATTATCGGCAGTATAGCAATAAAACAGGTTTTGTTGGTGCTTGTAGGTTTTATTACCGTAAGCTTTTTTGCATCGAGCTTAAACAGCTTAGTTGTATCTATTTTCCCGATGTTTATGAGAGGTCGGGTAAACTCAGGACTTTTTGCAGGTATTTTAAACGGTTTTTGTTATCTTGGCAGTGCGATAAGCTCGTATGGATTCGGTGTTGTTGCTGAAAATTTCGGCTGGGTGTCGGTATTCTGGGTTTTAATCGGATTTTGTGCTGTAGTAGCCGTGATTTGGTGTGCATATACTTTATATAAAAACATCTTGATGAAAAAAACGTTTAATAATTAAAGCAAAAACTACAAAATTCCTTAAAATCTTGACAATTTCGATAAAAGATAGTAAAATTACATATATGATTTTATTTTCAATTATGCGGAAAGGTATGGAATGTAAATGAAAAAGATAATTTCGGGCTTGTTGGTATTTATAATGCTTTTATCTACGGTCGCACTTTCAGGATGCTCTGAAGATGTTCCTTCAAACAAGGATGAAGCTAAAGACGCACTTATGGTGTATTTTTCAGCACTCAGCGGATTTAATCTTAATGCTATGAAGGTTTGTGTTGAAGGCGAAGACGAAGAAGATATAGGTTTTCCAACTGAAAGCTTTTCGTATGATTATGTCCAGACCAGTACTTACAAGGTCAGAGTTAAGGATATGTATCGTGCTTTGAGCAATACAATTAAAATTACCATAGATTCATTGGAAGAACAAGACGATGGAAAGGTAGCTTTTGATATAACGCTAAAACACGCAGATGTTGAAGAAGAAGCTATGACAGCGTATACAAACAGCAAGGTGGATGAATATATTGAGTTAAATCCGTATTTTCTGGCTTTAAACGAAGTTCAGCAAAACGATATGGCTATGACAGTTATAGCAAATGCATACGAAGAATATTTGCAAATAACAGAAAAGCTTGAAAAGAAATTTAAAATCGTAATGTCAAAAGAAAGCGGAGAGTGGAAAATCCACACAAAAGACAATAAAGAATTCTTTGACTTTTTAGCAGTGCTTTTTGGATAATAGTTATAAAAATCGGGCAGATTAACTGCCCGATTTTTTTATCACTAAACCTTGAAATAGAAAAATATGTGTGCTATACTATATATGATATTGTGACTATCAGTATGTAATAACTTAGGAGAAAATGGATGTTTAAGGTTTTAGCAACGGAAGGAAAAGCGAGAAGATGTGAATTTTTAACCCCGCACGGAGTAATACAAACCCCCGTTTTTATGAACGTGGGTACTTCTGCTGCAATTAAAGGCGGAGTGTCGTCGCTTGATTTAGCCGACCTTAAATGTCAGGTGGAATTGTGCAACACTTATCATTTGCACCTTCGTCCCGGTGATGAAGTTGTAGCACAAATGGGTGGTTTGCACAAATTTATGAACTGGGATAAACCGATTCTGACCGACAGCGGCGGTTTTCAGGTATTTTCCTTATCTTCAATCCGAAAGATAAAAGAAGAGGGTGTATATTTTTCTTCACACATCGACGGCAGAAAAATTTTTATGGGTCCTGAAGAAAGTATGAAAATTCAGTCAAACTTAGCATCTACCATCGCTATGGCGTTTGATGAATGTGCAGACTCAAAATCTGACAAAAAATATATGCTGCAAAGCGTAGCAAGAACAGAACGCTGGTTAGAACGCTGTAAAGCAGAGCTTTCACGTCTTAATAAAACAGCAATAAACCCGAATCAAATGCTTTTTGGAATAAATCAGGGTGCAATTTATGACGATATAAGAATTGAAAATATGAAAAAGATTGCAAAGCTTGATTTACCCGGCTATGCAATAGGCGGTCTTGCAGTAGGCGAAACGGCAGAAGAGATGTACCACATCTTAGATGTGACCTTGCCACACGCACCTGATGATAAACCAAGATACCTAATGGGTGTAGGAACGCCCACGAATATAATTGAAGCGGTTGCACGCGGAATTGACTTTTTTGACTGCGTAATGCCGTCAAGAAATGCCCGTCACGGACATTTATTCACTTGGTCCGGCATAATAAATATTATAAATCAGAAGTATATGACGGATTCACTTCCCATAGACCCTGAGTGTGACTGCCCTGTGTGTAAAAACTTCACAAGAGCGTATATAAGACATCTGATGAAAGCAGGGGAAATGCTTGGAATGAGACTTTGTGTTATGCACAATTTATATTTTTACAACACATTGACGGAAAAAATACGAAAAGCCTTAGAAGACGGATGCTTTTTAGCTTTTCGCGAAAAGTATTCGCCGCTTTTATCAAAACGTATATGATTGGAGAACGCTATGTTTAAAAAGATTAAAGAAGATATAAAAGCCATAAAAGAACGCGACCCCGCAGCGAGAAATTCCTTTGAAATTTTCTTTTTGTATTCAGGACTTCACGCTATCTGGTGGCACAGAATATCGCATTTTTTCTATAAGCATAATTTAAAGGGTATAGCCAGGTACGTATCCCAATGCGGAAGATTTTGGACAGGTATCGAAATACATCCCGGTGCAACCATCGGACGCGGACTTTTTATAGATCACGGTATGGGTGTCGTTATCGGTGAAACCACCGAAATCGGAGACAATGTTACAATCTATCAGGGCGTAACGTTAGGCGGTACGGGAAAAGACATAGGCAAGCGTCACCCGACAATAGGTAACAACGTTATGATAGGCTCAGGGGCTAAGGTTTTAGGACCGTTTAAGGTTGGAGATAATTCAAAGATTGCTGCAAATGCGGTAGTTTTAAACGAAGTTCCCGAAAACAGCACCTGTGTCGGCGTGCCTGCAAGAATTGTAAAAATAAATAATCAAAAGGTAACGTGTGCAGATTTAGATCAGGTACATATTCCCGACCCTGTTTCTCAGGAATTGTGCAGATTATCTGCAAAGCTTGAAAAACTGGAAAAGAAATTAGCTGAAAGTGAAGAAAAGTAAGAAAGGATGTAAAATATGAAAATTTATAACACCTTAACAAGAAAAAAAGAAGAGTTTATACCGCTTATTCCGGGCGAAGTCAAAATGTACTCCTGCGGACCTACTGTGTATAACTTTTTCCATATAGGTAACGCACGTCCGTTTATTATCTTTGATACATTGAGAAGATACTTAGAATATGTAGGTTACAAGGTTACATTCGTTCAGAACTTTACGGACATCGACGATAAAATGATTAAAAATTCTAACGAACAGGGCATCACCGTTAAAGAATTGGCAGATAAATTCATTGAAGAATACTTTACCGACGCTCAAGGCTTAAACATTAAAGCTGCAACAATTCACCCAAAAGCGACAGAAAATATCGATGCAATAATTGAAATAGTAAAGACCTTAATCGATAAAGGCTATGCTTATGAATCACAGGGCGATGTGTATTTTGAAACAAAGAAATTTTCAGAATACGGTAAACTTTCCAAAATGCCTTTAGAAGATTTAGAAGCAGGTGCAAGAATAGACGTTACAGACGTAAAGCGTAACCCGACAGACTTTGCTTTGTGGAAAGCAAAAAAAGAAGGCGAACCTTTCTGGCAAAGCCCCTGGGGAGAGGGTCGTCCCGGCTGGCACATAGAGTGTTCTGCTATGGTAAATAAGTTTTTAGGAGAAACAATCGACATTCACTCAGGCGGTCAGGATCTTATCTTCCCGCACCACGAAAACGAAATCGCACAGAGTGAGTGTTGCACAGGAAAGCCCTTTGCAAGATACTGGATGCACAACGGCTACATTAACGTTGACAACCAGAAGATGTCTAAATCCTTAGGTAACTTCTTTACCGTGCGTGATGTATCTAAAAAGTATGATTACGAAGTAATTCGTTTCTTTATGCTTTCTGCTCACTACAGAAGTGTAATAAACTTTGCAGATGAGTTACTCACTCAGTCAGAAGCGGGCTTACAAAGACTCTACAACTGTATAAGCAACTTGGAATTTTTAGAAACAAAAGCAAAATCGCGTGACCTAACAGATGAAGAAAAGGCAGTAGTTGAAAAGCTTTCTACATTCCGTGAGCAGTTTAAAGCCGCAATGGATGATGATCTAAATACAGCTGATGCTATTGCTGCAATCTTTGATTTGGCAAAATATATAAACTCAGAAAATAAAGACAACTGGGCACTCGAAACCTTCAAAGCTGCAAAGGAAATAATGCGTGAATTAGGCGACGTGCTTGGTATATTTACCCGTCAGGCGGAAGATACTATATCTGAAGAGGCAAAAGCTTTAATTGAAAAAAGAAATGAAGCACGTGCCGGGAAGGATTGGGTGCTATCTGACAAAATACGTGATGAACTGCTCGCAATGGGCATTGAAGTTTTAGACACCCGTCAGGGCGTAAAGATTAGAGTGATAAAGTAATGGATATAAATTCTGTTTTATCTAAAGAAGAAATACCAAAAATTAATACGCTGTCGCCTTTGACCTTAGCGTTTTTAGGTGACAGTGTTTATGAGATGTTTGTGCGTACTAAAATTTTGGCAAGCGGCAACCGCCCTGCTAACGAGTTACATAAATTAGCTGTAGGCTATGTGAAAGCAAAAGCACAATCAATCGCCGCCCATAAGATTTTGGATATGCTAACAGAAGAAGAAACAGCAATCTACAAACGCGGTAGAAACACAAACATTCATACCGTTCCAAAAAATGCCGATATGGCGGATTACCGCCACGCAACAGCGCTTGAGACGCTAATCGGCTACCTTTATCTAAAAGGGGAGGAAGAAAGGCTAAAAACAATCTTAAATGCAGCTTTTGACTCACTTAGTTAAGCTTTTTGGAGGGGTTTGGTTGAAGTCAAAAGTTATAAAAGTATTTAAAGAGTATGTGATTATTACGGCAGGGGCGCTACTTGCTGCCTTTGCAATCAACTTGTTTTTGGCACCGCACGCAATTGTATCGGGCGGTGTGTCGGGAATTGCCATAATAATAAACAAGCTTCTTGGCTTTCCTATGGGAATAACAGTACTGCTTTTAAATATTCCGCTGTTTATACTCGGAGCTTTCTTTTTGGGAAACAGTTTCGGGATTAAGTCTTTATACGGAGCTTTGATTTTTTCCGTGCTTTTGGATTTGACGGCGAACATAAAAGCGTTAAGCAATAATATGCTGCTCTGTGCGATTTTCGGCGGGATTCTTTTGGGAATTGGCTTTGGTGCGATATTTTTATCGGGTGCGACCACGGGCGGCACAGATATTTTGGCAGCTTTGGGAAATAAAGCTGTACGTGCGATTGATGTAGGAAAATGGTTTTTAATAATCGATACTTTAATCATAATATCGGGTATCGCATTTATAAAAGATACTGAGAGCCTGCTGTCAGGAATTGTCGCACTTTTATTAAATTCGCTCGTTATGGATTACATCATATCGGGAGCTAATACTGCAAAAATAGTCTATGTAATTTCTGATAAAAGCGAAGAAATTGCAAAAGAAATTTTAAAAAAACTCTCACGCGGCGTAACGGGAATTAAAATACAGGGGATGTATACAAAAAATGAAAAAACAATGCTTATGTGCGTCGTAAAGCGTTTCCAGCTTCAAAAATTAGAAAGTATTGCACAAAACCACGATAAAAAATCGTTTATCATATTAACGGGTGCTCATCAGGTAACAGGCGAAGGTTTTATGACGTATCCTGAAAACAATAAGAAAAATAAAAAAATTAAAGATATATAAAGGGGGATTTTAAGTTGTTGGACAACAAAAAAATCACAGAACTAAAGCTTACGGCAGCAAATGTGAGAAAACACATTTTAACCGGTGTTCACGCGGCAAAATCAGGTCATCCGGGCGGTTCATTATCTATTGCAGATGTACTCACACTTTTGTATTCTGAAGTGATGAACGTATCACCTGAAACAAAGAATTCACCTGACCGCGACAGATTTGTTTTATCAAAGGGACATTGCGCTCCGGCACTTTACGGGATTTTGGCAGAGCGTGGATTTTTCCCGAAAGAAGACATTGCTACACTTCGAAAAACAGGCTCATATTTACAGGGACATCCCGATATGAAGGCTATTCCCGGTGTTGATATGTCAAGCGGCTCATTAGGTCAGGGTGTTAGTGCTGCTAACGGTATGGCGTTAGCAGGAAAAATTGACAAAAAAGATTATAGAGTATACACAATCTTAGGCGACGGCGAGTTAGAAGAAGGACAAGTGTGGGAAGCGGCTATGTATGCAGCTCACTACAAATTAGATAATTTGACCGCATTTGTTGATTTTAACGGTCTTCAGATTGACGGCGATATTTCAAAAGTTATGTCACCCCTTCCAATAGATAAAAAGTTTGAGGCTTTTGGCTGGAACGTAATACTTTGTGATGCTCACGATTTTAATGCTTTACATAACGCAATAGAAGAAGCAAAAGAAGTAAAGGAAAAACCCTCAGTAATAATATTAAAGAGCGTAAAGGGCAAGGGTGTGTCCTTTATGGAAAATAACGCGGCTTGGCACGGAAACGCTCCTAACGATGAACAGTATGCTCAGGCTATGGAAGAAATTGAAGCTGAAATTGTAAGAATTAAGGAGGGTGCATAAGATGGAAGTAAAAAAGACTGCAACAAGAGAAGCTTATGGTCAGGCTTTGGCAGAATTTGGCGAAAAATATGATATTGTAGTTTTAGACGCAGACCTTTCTAAATCTACAAAGACAGATACATTTTTAAAAAAATTCCCCGAAAGATTCTTTAATACAGGTATCGCAGAGGGCAATATGATGTCAACGGCGGCAGGGTTAGCTGCCTGCGGCAAAACGGTATTTGCAAGCTCTTTTGCAATGTTTGCAGCAGGTAGAGCATTTGAGCAAATCAGAAACAGCATTTGCTATCCTAACTTAAATGTAAAAATCGGTGCAACACACGCAGGTATTTCGGTAGGTGAAGATGGTGCAACACACCAGTGCTTAGAAGACATCGGAATAATGCGTACAATACCCAATATGGTAATAATAAACCCTGCAGATAAAGCAGAAGCGATTTTAGCCGTAGAGGCGGCAATAAAGCATAATGGTCCTGTTTATTTAAGATTTGGAAGACTCGCCGTACCTGAAGTTTTTGACCGAGATACATATAAATTTGAAATAGGCAAGGGTGTTGAACTAAAAGACGGCACCGATGTTACAATTATTGCAACGGGACTTTTGGTTCCTGAGGCTCTAACTGCAGCAGAGCAGTTAGCTAATGAAGGAATTAAAGCCAGAGTTATCAATATGGCAACAATCAAGCCCATAGATAAAGAAATTATCGAAAAAGCAGCACGTGAAACGGGTGCTATCGTAACAGCAGAAGAACACAATGTAATTGGCGGTTTAGGAAGTGCAGTAGCAGAAAGTTTATGCGAAACAAAGCCTGTTCCGATGCTTCGAATCGGAACTCAGGATGTTTTCGGTCAATCCGGAAAACCGACAGAGCTTTTTGAAGTTTATGGTTTAACTGCTGAAAACATAGCAAATAAATGTAAAGAAGTTATTAAATTGAAATAGTAAAACGAGCAAAAAACAGGCGGTTATATAACCGCCTGTTTTTGCGTTAAAATTTTCTGTATTATTTAAAAAAACAAGTAAAAATTAAAACTTTTTTATCTAAAAAAAGGAAATACAAGCAAATTTATGTTATTTCGCCGAAGAACTTGACTTTTTTTGTTCGTGGTTGTAAACTTAATAGGTGTTTTGTTGAAAATAATTGTTTAAGGGTGGAATATATGGATAAAATCTTAGAAATCATAACTAACGTCAATGCTGCTGTTAACGGCTTTGTATGGGGTCCTGTGATGCTTGTGCTTTTGATAGGTACAGGATTATTCTTGTCGATAAGAATGCGCTTTTCACAGTTTACAAAGCTTGGCTATGCGATAAAAAACACAGTAGGAAGTCTGTTCAATAAAGAGCAACACAATAAAGACGCATCAGGCGTAAGTCCTTTTCAGGCAGTTGCTACAGCTATGGCAGGAACTATCGGAACAGGAAGTATAGCAGGTATTGCAACGGCTATAGTATCGGGCGGTCCCGGTGCAGTTTTCTGGATGTGGATTTCAGCACTTTTAGGTATGATAACCAAGTACTCGGAAATTGTATTATCATTACACTTCCGTGAAAAGAACGAAAAAGGTGAATGGGTCGGCGGACCTATGTACTACATCAAAAAAGGTATAAAAATAAAGTGGCTGGGAACGGCACTTGCAACTCTTTTCGCAGTGTTTACAATGTGTGCGTGCTTAGGTACGGGTAATGCAACGCAATCGAATTCAATAGCGGGTGCTCTAAAGCTTACATTGGGAATTCCTGAGATTGCAACGGGTATTGTACTCACCATAATCGTCGGTGCAACAATTTTAGGCGGTATGAAGAGAATTTCTTCTATCAACGAAAAGCTCGTTCCGTTTATGGCGGTATTTTTTGTAATTTGTTCATTGCTTGCAATTATTATAAACATAAAGCAGGTTCCGGCGGCGTTTGCACTTATTTTTAAAGAGGCATTTAATGTAAAAGCAGCCTTCGGCGGTGTGGCAGGCTATGGCATTATGACTGCTATGAGATTTGGTTTTGCACGCGGTGTATTTTCAAACGAGGCCGGGTTAGGCAGTGCACCTATTGCACACGCAGCATCGTCAGCAAAAAGTCCTGTTGATCAGGGTTTTTGGGGAATGTTTGAAGTGTCCTTTACAACAATTATTATCTGTACATTGTCGGCTCTTACTGTTTTGACAACGGGCTTATGGGAAACAGGAGAAATCTCAGGTGCACCGCTATCAGTTGCGTCATTTAACGCAATCATTCCCGGTATAGGCGGTGTTATAGTAACATTGGCGACTGTATTTTTTGCACTTTCAACAATTTTAGGCTGGGCGTATTACGGCGAGGTTTCAGCGCAGTATCTGACCAAAAACAACCCAAAGGCGGTTTTAATATATAGAATTATATATGTTTTAATGGTTTTTGTAGGTGCTGTCGGAAGCCTTGATTTAATCTGGAGTATCTCAGAAACAATGAACGGACTCATGGCGATACCTAACTTAGTGGGACTTGTTTCGCTTTCCGGAGTTGTAACAAAGCTTACAAAGGATTATTTTAAAGAAAAAGCAAAGCTAAAATAAAAAAATGTCACAGCACGCACTGTGACATTTTTTTATTTATTTACTTTTTTGCTTTTGCCTTGTTGATAAGCCCTAATGCCAGACCGCCCAAGCTTCCTGCTACGATGCAGAACACCATACCGATTGCAAAGCCTGTTGTTGCCATATCACCGAACATCTGATTTATTAAAAGATTACCTACAGAAAATCCGGCAGCTACGCCAAACGCAAAGCCGATGCCGATAAATGCACCAAGCGGTAATTTGTGTACCTCTTCGTATTCTATAATTTCATCTTCTTCTGTATTTAAAGCTTCATTGTTCTTTGTAATTTCTTCCATTTAAATCATCCTTTCAATGAATTTACATATCCACATTTAGAGTATATCATAAACAACTCAAAAAATCAAATGAAATAAAGAAAATTTTAATGTTTAATCTATCAGAATATAGTGAAGGCAATTGCCTGCGGCTTTTTCTACGAAATAGGTTTTTTGTGGGGATTGTTTTTTTTGTTTGTTAATAGATGTGGCTGCGAGTCCGAGTGGTTAGTTATCTGCCTGTTCTCTGTATTGGGTAGGGGTCATGCCGGTGAGACGCTTGAAGGTTTTGTTGAAGTGTGGGTAATTGGCAAACCCTACTAAAGCTGCGACTTCGCCCGGTGTGTAGTCAGAGTCGGTTAAAAGTTTTTTTGCTATGTCTATTCGCAATCTGATAAGAAACTGGTGTGGGGTAATACCCATTTCCTTTTTAAATATGCGATTGATATATATCGCGGTAAAGTGGAAGTGGTCGGAAATTGTTTCATTTTTCACACGGTCTGCATAGTTTTCGCGTAGCCAACTTGCCACGGAGCGTGCAAGACGTGTATGAGAGTTATGTACATATTGACAGTCCTGCCGATGTAGAATAAGTTCGATAATCAAAGTTTTCATCGCCGAAGAGATATACGTATCACGTAATGCGTTTTTTTCGGAAAAGGCATTTACCATACGTCTAACTATGGATTCAAAGCAACTGGCATCCTGTATAATGAGTGCTGAATTTAAAAGCTCTGCGTCTTCAAAGTATACAGTTTCAAGTGTGCCGGGAAAGTCTACTGAAAAGGGATGGAAGGACTTGCTAAGGGAAGAAAAGATCTCTGTGAAGTCGAAATTTATAACAAACAACGAAATTTTTTCATCGGGTTCGATGCGGTAGCCTTCTCCTGCACGTACCAAAATCAATGTCTCATTTCTGATAGAGTGTGTTTTTCCCTCAATAACGATTTGACCTTGTCCGTCTGTTACAAAAAACAAACGATTGTCCCGTGTCTTTACATTTCGAAAGGAATCAGGGGAATCCTTATGTATTACAGAATATCGTGCAAGTCTTACAAACGGGGTAATATCTTTCAACAGCATACCGTCACCTCTATGTTAAGTATAGTATATTCGTTCTGCCGATGTCAATCAAAAATATGATTTGTTTTAAAAAGCACAAGACAAGGTTTATTTTAGCAATTGAAGCGGGCACAGGCATTTGATACAATATGCAAAGTAGGAGGTGGAATTCTATGAATTATATAGCTCAACTGTTTGGGTTTTCTGCAATAGGAATTTCATTTTTGGTTTACTCAAGAAAAAAGCGAAGACATATTTTAATATGTAAGTTGCTTCAGGATATCTTCTGGATGTTGCATTATTTTTTATTAGGTACATATTCTGCTGCTGTGACAAATATGATTTGCGCGACAAGAGAAATTTTGTTTTTCAGTGAAAGTCCGCGAATTTCAAAAACAAAAACAATTACATTCACTTTTATAGCATTTTATTTAGTATCTGCCATACTCACGTGGAAGAATGTGTACAGCATTTTCCCGGCGCTTAGTTCGACATTTTCAGCTATTGCATTCAGCTTTAAAAAACCGATTTACACAAAGCTGATTGCAATTCCGTCATCATTGTGCACTTTGGTTTACAACATAACAACAAGCCATTCAGTTTCAGTATATGTAGGAATTACTATTAGTCTTGGTACTCTGTGTTTTTCTCTCGTTGAGACAGCACTAATACCATATATCAGACAGAAAAAGAGCGGGAACTCATAAAAAATAAGAAATTCAATAAAGGAGTATCAATTATGTCAACAATAAAAGAAAAAATCAAAATCGCAGTCATCGGCTGCGGACGATTCAGTCCCGCTTTTTAAAGCACATCCATCTGTGGAAAAGGTGTATGTATGCGATACAAAAAAATCACCGAAAGCTACAATGATGCCATCCAGGCTATAGCTAACGATTTGGGCTTTACAGAATCATCACCCATACAACCGCTTCACAGAGTTCCCAAAGGATTTGAAGGGATAAGAAATGCACACAACGGAACACACCACTTTTTGATTATACAGATAAAAATAAGTATTAACATTTTGTAAAACCCATTGACTAAAAAATGTCAAAATAGTATAATTAAACTAAGATTTTATGCCATTTTTGCGTGTAAAGTAAAAAAGGCACTTTTTTAGCATTGGGGAGGTAGAATTGTGAAAAGATGGTTTAAATATGTAACTCCGCATATTAAATACTTTATTTTAGGGCCGCTTTGTATGATTGTTGAAGTGGTTGGCGAAGTTTTAATGCCGAAATACTTCGGTTCTATAATTAATTCTGTCAACAGCGGTATGTCGGTGGCAAATATTATAGGAATTTGTGCACTTATGATAGTAACAGCCCTTTTGATGATGGCAGGCGGTGTAGGCGGTGCGTATTTCGGGGCTAAGGCTTCGGTAAACTTTTCGGCAGATTTGCGGAACGACGTATACAAAAAAATACAGGAGTTCTCCTTTGCAAATGTCGACAAATTCGAAACAGGTTCATTGGTTACACGCTTAACAAACGACGTAACACAGCTTCAGAATTTTGTCAATATGCTTCTTCGTATGTTTTTGCGTTCTCCCGGTATGTTAATCGGTGCACTTATTATGGCGTTTTTATTAAGTCCGTCGATGTCTGTAATTTTTGCAGTAATTATTCCTGTGGTTGCAATAGGAATTTTGACGGTTGTAAACATCGGTTTTCCGAGATTTTCAAAAATGCAGAAAAAAATTGATGCACTGAATACAAACGTTCAGGAAAACTTAACAAACATCCGTGTTATAAAATCATTCGTGAGAGAAGATTACCAGAAAGAAAAGTTTGAAAACGCAAACAGGGATTTAAAAAAATCAGCTATAAATGCTCTGCAGGTGATGATATATATGCACCCGATGATTATGCTTTTTATGAATGTCACAACAGTAATAATTTTGTGGGTTGGCGGACATCAGGTTGTTGCAGGAAATCTTTTGGTAGGTGATTTAACTGCGTTTATTACATACGTAACGCAGATTTTAATGTCTTTAATGATGGTTGTTATGATGTTTATGACAAGCTCTCGAGCACTAGCCTCAGCTAAGCGAATTTCTGAAGTATTAGACGAAGTTCCTGACCTTAACGACTACACAGCAAGCCAAAAGGATAAAAAGATTGAACAGGGCAAGATAGAGTTTAAAAACGTTTCTTTCCGTTACTATAAAAACAGCGAAGACGCCGTTTTAGACGATGTAAGCTTTGAAATCCTGCCCGGTGAAACGGTAGGTATTATAGGCTCTACGGGTTGCGGAAAAACAACGATTGTGTCCTTAATTCCGAGATTTTATGATACGGATTGCGGAAGTGTTTTAGTAGACGGTACCGACGTTCGGGATTATTCTTTAAAAAATCTTCGCGACGGCATTGGTATGGTGTTGCAAAAAAATGTCCTGTTTTCAGGCACAATTTACGACAACATCCGTTGGGGCGATGATACAGCAGATGATGATAAGGTCAAAGAATATTCAGAATACGCACAAGCCGACAACTTCATAAACGCAATGAATGAAGACTACGAAAGCGAGTTAGAACAGGGCGGTGCCAATCTTTCGGGCGGACAAAAGCAACGTTTGTGTATTGCCCGTGCACTAATTAAAGATCCCAAAATTTTAATTCTTGATGACAGCACGAGCGCCGTTGATACGGCAACTGAAGCACGCATTAAAGATGCTTTTTTGAATAAACTTTCAGGTATGACAAAGATTATTATAGCACAAAGAATTTCATCAGTTTGTGATGCTGATAAGATTATTGTTTTAGACGAAGGCAGGATAAAAGGAATAGGCACACACGATGAGCTTATGAAAATTAGCGAAGAATACCGCGAAATATATTATTCGCAAAACGAAAAAGAGGAGGCGAATGATTAATGGCGGCAAGAAGTTTAGAAGCGTTAAAAAAGCAATATAATAAGTACGGTGCAGCTGTGCCGCAGGCACACGCAGGTCCAGGCGGCGGTCCCAGAGGAGGTGCTGCAGCCAGAGCACGTGCGGCAGAAGGAAAACCGAAAAAAACACAGGATACGGTAAAAAGGCTTTTAAAGTATATGGGGAAACACAAAGCACTGCTTATTTTAGCTATTGTGTTAGTTATCGTGCGTTCGGTTTCTAACGTTGCAGGCTCATATATGCTAAGACCGATTATAAATAACTATATTGCAGCAGGTAAGCTTGAAGGGTTTTTATATGCACTTTTTGTGCTTATGGGAATTTATCTTGTATGTATTGTAACTGAATTTTTCCAAAGACGTGCTATGCTTTTGGTTTCAAGAAGTGCGATAGAAGATATTAGAAATGATTTATTTGAAAAGGTGCAAAAGCTCCCCGTAAAATTTTATGACTCAAACAGCAAGGGAGAAATTATGAGTCGTTTCTCAAATGATGTTGACAATGTCGGTACTATGTTGGATACGTCAATTATGAGTGTTATTTTGGGTGCGATATCTATTATCGGAACACTTTCTATGATGATATACACAAACGTCTGGCTGTCTTTGGTTACAATTGCTTTTGTTCCCATATTTATAAAGGGTGCAGGAATAATCGGTAAATTCAGCAGAAAATATTATAAAGACCAACAGGCAGCATTAGGTGCTATAAACGGCTATATTGAAGAAACCGTAACAGGACAGAAGGTAGTTAAGGCATTCTCACACGAAGAAGACTGTGAAGCGGAATTTTCACTTCTTAACGACGATTTGCGTCAAAAGCAGATGAAAGCACAATTCTTTGGCGGCATTATGGGTCCCGTTATGGGAAATATCAGTCAGGTGTGCTATGCCGTTACCACAGGCGTAGGCGGTGTGCTTGCGTTGTTATCAGGCTTTGATATTGGCGGTCTTACTGTTTTTGCGACGTATTCAAAGCAGTTTTCACAGCCTATAAACGAAATCTCAATGCAGATGTCAACTGTCTTTTCAGCTTTAGCCGGTGCTGAGCGTGTATTTGATGTTATAGACGAAAAGCCTGAAAAAGAAAACGCTGACGATGCAATTTGCGATGTTAAAATAAAAGGTGACGTTGTTTTTGAAAATGTGACGTTCGGCTATACTCCTGATAAGGTTGTATTAAAGGATTTGTCGTTATGGGCTAACGCAGGGCAAAAAATCGCGTTTGTCGGCTCAACGGGTGCGGGTAAGACGACGATTACAAACCTGTTAAACAGATTTTACGATATAGACAGCGGAAAAATCACAATAGACGGTGTGGATTTATCAAGCTATGACCGTGAGTTTTTAAGAAAAAATATCGCAATGGTATTACAAGATACGCATCTATTTACCGGCACAATTATGGAAAATATCAGGTACGGGCGACTTGATGCAACAGATGAAGAAGTAATCGAAGCTGCTCGTGTAGCGTCTGCACATTCATTCATCACACGACTTTCTGACGGATACAACACAGTTATTCGCGGTGATGGGTCTAACCTTTCACAAGGTCAGCGTCAGCTTTTAAATATTGCCCGTGCATCGCTTTCAAAAGCTCCTATTTTGGTGCTTGATGAAGCAACAAGCTCTGTTGACACAAGAACAGAAAAGCACATCGAAGAGGGTATGGACAGACTTATGGAAAACAGAACGACGTTTGTTATTGCCCACAGATTATCAACTGTAAGAAATGCAAATGCCATTATGGTTTTAGAAAACGGAGAAATAATAGAACGAGGAACGCACGATGAGTTGGTTTTGCTAGGCGGCAGATACTATGAGCTTTATACGGGACAAAAGGAACTTGATTGATTAAATAAAAAAGTACTGTTTACTTTGTAAACAGTACTTTTTTCTTGTATTTTCTCATCGATTGTGTTACAATATAAGTTAAGATTATTATGGGTAGATTTTACTTTTGAAAGGTATTGATGATATGAACTTTTATACGGACCAAAGCGTAGTAGAAGCATTAGAAACAAACTATATGCCCTATGCAATGAGTGTAATAATATCGCGTGCAATTCCTGAAATTGACGGATTTAAACCATCTCACAGAAAGCTTTTATACACTATGTATAAAATGGGGCTTTTAACAGGTGAAAAGACAAAATCTGCAAACGTGGTAGGTCAGACGATGAAATTAAATCCGCACGGGGATGCGGCGATTTACGAAACAATGGTAAGACTGTCGCGTGATAACGGAGCACTTTTACATCCTTTTGTCGACTCAAAAGGTAACTTTGGTATGCATCAGTCACGTGATATGGCGTTTGCGGCGGCAAGATACACAGAAGCAAAGCTTGACCCTATCTGTACTGAAATATTTAAAAATATTGACTCAGATACCGTTGATATGGTCGATAACTACGACGGCACAATGAAGGAACCGCGACTTTTGCCCACAACATTCCCCAATATTTTAGTTAATTCAAATATGGGTATTGCTGTAGGTATGGCGTCAAATATTTGCAGCTTTAACTTATCGGAAGTTTGTGCTGCTGAAATTGAATACTTAAAAAATGACAAGGCGGATTTACTGCCTTATCTGTCTGCACCTGATTTTTCTACAGGCGGACAGCTTGTATATAACGAAGAAGAATTAAAAAACATCTATGAAACAGGTCGCGGCAGCGTAAAGGTGCGTGCAACGTACAATTACGACAAGAAAAACAACTGTATTGAAGTAACGGAAATCCCGTATTCTACAACTATTGAAGCGATTATTGACAAAATGATTGAACTTGCAAAGGCGGGAAAACTAAAAGAAGTTTCAGACATTCGTGATGAAACGGACAAAAAAGGTTTAAAAATTGCAATTGACCTAAAACGCGGTACAGACGTAGAAAAGCTTATGGCAAAGCTTTTCCGCCAGACTCCGTTAGAAGATTCGTTTAGCTGTAACTTCAACATTTTGGTAAACGGAAGCCCTAAGGTTATGGGAATTCGTGAGATTTTAGCCGAGTGGACAGCTTTTCGTATGGACTGCGTAAAAAGAAGTCTTAACTTTGATTTGGATAAGAAAAATCACAGACTTCACCTTCTTTTAGGTCTTGAGAAAATTTTAGTTGATATAGATAAAGCAATCGCCATAATCCGTAACACAGAAGAAGATGCGATGGTTATTCCAAACCTTATGGAGGGCTTTGGAATTGATATGATTCAGGCGGAATTTGTCGCTGAAATTAAGCTTCGTAATTTGAATAAAGAATATATCATAAAAAGACTTGCTGACATTAAGGATTTGCGTGCTGAAATTGCAGATATAAGCAAAACCTTATCAAGTAATTTAGCGATTAAAAAGCTTATTATAAAAGAATTAGGCGAAATTTCCAAAAAGTATGGTCGTCCGAGAAAAACACAAATCATAACAGCAGACGACATAGTAGACGCCGCAGAAGAAGAAACAGTAGAAGATTACACCGTAAGAATGTACTTTACAGAGCAAAATTATGTAAAGAAAATAACGTTGGCATCCCTTCGTGCAAGTAACGTTCATAAGCTAAAGGAAGACGACAGATTCGTATGCGACATTGAGTGTTCAAACAGAGCAGACGCACTCTTTTTCAGCGATAAATCTAATGTTTATAAAATGAAAATCAATGACGTTCCCACGTGTAAGGCAAGCGATTTGGGTGAGTATCTGCCTAACATTTTAGACCTTGACGATGGCGAGGCAATCCTTTATATGGTCGTAACTGTTGATTACAAGGGTTATATGCTGTTTGCTTTTGAGAATGGAAAAATTGCAAAAGTCCCGATGTCAAGCTATGAAACAAAGACAAACCGTAAAAAATTAACGGGAGCATATTCTGACAAGGTACGCTTAACCGATATGAGAAAAATTGATAATGACTGCGAGCTTGTTGCAATTTCAAGTATAAATAAGGTTTTGATTTTTGATACATCAAAGGTTGCTGAAAAGTCAACGAGAAGTACGCAGGGTGTATCGGTATTAACTCCTAAAAAGGGCAGTACGCTCAAAAAAATCTGCACATTGGATGAAGTTTCATTTACTGATTTTGATTATTACAGAACGAAAAATATCCCCGCTCGTGGTGCGTATTTAAAGGATGATGACTTGTCGGGAGAACAAATTTCACTTTTGTAGGAGAAAGCTATGGTTGAATCAATCTACACAATTCCGCTGACTGAAGCGTTAGACGAAAACTGTGATTGTCTGTTTTGCTATTTAGAAGCAAAAATCGAGAGAGAACAGATAGAATATGCCTTAGGTGCTGCTATGATGGAGCCTGATTTTCGTGTACTTTCTAACGAAAAGGGGTATTGCCGTCACCACATAGGAATGATGGCAAGAGCAAAAAAGGCGTTGCCGTTGGCTTTGGTTTTGGATACCCGTTGCGATGAAGTTTTAAAAAGGATAAAAGCAGCCGACAGCTTTTCTAAAAAAAGCGGATTTTTAAAAAAAGAAAAGTCGGCTTACGAAGTTTTAAAGACGGCTGTAAACAATCTTTCTGACACCTGTTTAGTCTGCGAGAAAATCGAAAAAACAATGGAAAAGTTTTTGAACACTTTTTGGTATTTATATGCTAAAGAGCCTGAGTTTAAAGAGCGTTTCTTAAACGGCAAAGGAGTGTGCATTACGCATTTTGCAAAAATGTTAAATGCTTTAGAATCTGTATCGGGTGCAAAAAGGGAAAGTTTCGCAAAGGAGCTTTACGATTTAGAGCTTGCGGTATTAGAGCACGAAAAAGAAGAAGTGGCAGGCTTTACCAAAAAATTTGATTACAGAAGCGACAAAACAGAATGGAATATAGCTCGTGACGCTCACCTAAACTGTGCAGCACGCCTGTCGGGGAGATTTGAAAGGGAGTAGGCTC
>CAZCOF010000015.1:0-22419 GCA_964500095.1 uncultured Oscillospiraceae bacterium | reverse complement strand
CGTCTATTGTGTCTTTTACCTTGAGTTCACCGCCTGTGATTTTTAAAAACGTAAGACGATGTCCACGCTCATCAGTCGCTATTTTAAAGACCTTTGCACCGAAAACGTCTTCTTTGGTTTTTTGTTGTGTGAGCTGACCGATTGCATTTAAAAATTTTTCTACACCTTCCATTTTTAAAGCCGAGCCCGAAAATACGGGAAAGATTTTTCTTTGCGAAATTGCCAATGCGACCGCTTCTTTTTCAATTTTTCCGCTTTCTAAAAAACTCTGCATTATGCTTTCATCACACAGAGCAATGTTTTCGCACAAATTATCGGTGTCTTTATCTAAAAAGTCTATTAAACTATCAGAAAACTCATTTTTTAATTCGCTCATTACCCCGTCAAAATCGGCATTGGTTAAATCAAGCTTATTTATAAAAATAAATGTGGGGATTTTATGTTTTTCTAACATTTCCCACAATGTTTTTGTGTGACTTTGTACGCCGTCTGTTGCACTTATTACCAAAACCGCATAGTCTAAAACAGACAATGTACGCTCTGCTTCTGCTGCAAAATCTGCGTGTCCCGGAGTGTCTAAGAGCGTGATTTTTGTGCCGTCTACCGTAAACTGTGCCTGCTTTGAAAAAACTGTAATTCCGCGTGCACGCTCAATTTCATCAGTATCCAAAAAAGTGTCGCGGTTATCTACTCTGCCCAGTTTTCTTATTTCGCCCGACAAATACAAAAAGCTTTCAGACAGCGTTGTTTTCCCCGCATCAACGTGGGCCAATATCCCCATTACAATATTTTTCAAAACGTGCACCTCCTTTTGCCAGTAACCAAACTGCTCTCTTTAAAAGTTATAATTGTTCTATATCATTTCTTATTGCCTGGTCTGGTGTGCTCTTTTCGACAAATACTTTGTTTTTGTCTTCAAGCTTTACAAATTCATTATAATAACGCACACCAAACTCTCTGAGTGCTTGTGCCGAAAAATGAAGATTATCAGGATTTGCTCCCAAGCCTTCAGCCGATACAAATCCTGTCATTTTATTCTTATCTGCCACTTTTTTAAGTGCTTCATTTACATAAACATAGTTTTTAAACTTGTCCGACCTTTCACAAAATTTTAGATAATCTCCAAGACCGCCAAGCAAGAACGGAACATCGTACAAATTGAGTTTTTTGCGAAAAGCATCAAGTATAACTGTCAATTTTTTCTCATATAAAGGATATCTGTCTTCTGCACAATCCGATTCTCCCTGATGCCACAAAACAGCAGCAATGGTCGATGTTCTTGATGCAAGTTCTGCCATATAGCAAGCGTGGTCAAATAAAAGTCCGCCAACCTGCCACTGGTCAAGACTTGTTCCGCCGTCTGCACAAGGAATAATACCCACATCAACATTATGCGAATTTGCATACATATCAGCAAAGCTCTCAGCAAGATTTATGCCTGAAGTAACCCGGTCGGGGTTTACGGGAACAAACATCGTTCTCCAGCGGCCGTTTTTTAAAACATATAGTCTGTCGTTTACTATTGGCGCAACTTCGTCTTTAAATCCGCGACCGCCCATATTGGATTGTCCTATAATTAAAATTGAATGTACCATATCTTAGTTTCCTTTCGCGTGCTTGTTTTTATGTTTATAACCAACAAAAGCAAGTATTATTACTTGCTTTTATCTTCATCCTTTAAATGCTCTTTTATAATATACACCGGTCTGTTTTTTACTTCGATATACATTTTTGCAAAATATTCACCCAAAACACCAAGACAAAAAAGCTGCAATCCGCCAAAGAAAAGCACCAATACAGCAAGTGTAGCATAACCCGGAACATCAATGCCGAAAGCGAGCTTTTGAACTATTGTAACTATCATATAAATTACAGAAATCAAAGACGTTATAAAGCCTATATACGTTGAAAATCTTAAAGGTGACGTAGAGAATGAAACAATCCCTTCCATTGCGTATTTTACAAGGCCTTTAAACTTCCATTTTGACTTTCCCGATGCTCTTTTTGTAGCTTCATACGGGATATATTCTGTATTAAATCCTACCCAGCCGAAAATTCCTTTAGAAAATCTGTGATACTCCGTCATAGAAAGAATGGCTGTAACCATATTTCTTCTCATCAAGCGAAAATCCGACGCTCCGTTCACAAACTCAACGTCAGAAATTTTATTTATAAGCTTATAAAAGCACGATTTAAAAAACGACATAATTTTGCCTTCGTTTCGCACCTGCTGATATGCCGCCACGCAGTCGATGTCGGGGCTTTTATCTAAAATTTCCATCATAGAAAGAGCAACTGACGGACTTTGCTGCAGGTCGGCATCAATTAACAGCACCAAATCGCCTGATGATGCTTTTAGTCCTGCATAGAGTGCTGCTTCTTTGCCGAAATTTCGGCTAAACGAAATTACCTGAACGCATTCTTTGTTTTCTTCGTAAAGTTTTTTAAGTTCTTTTTGCGTGTTATCTTGACTTCCGTCGTTCACAAAGATAATTTCGTACATTATATCTTTAAAATTTTGTTTGATTTCTTCAAAAAGTTTTTTGACGTTTCCTTCTTCGTTAAAGCACGGAACAACTATTGAGAGCTTCATAATACCACCTCTTTAGTCATTATATCAAAGAACTGCCCGATTTTCAAGTAATAAGATAAAAAGTACCGAGTTGTACTCGGCACTTTTTTATTTTTCAGATATTATAAATTACAGCCGCAATTCTCTTTGCTCTTTCAGCTAAAGACGAAAGATACGCAAATTCATTTATCGAGTGACTGGCACCACCTATTACACCGCATGAATCAATACACGGTATTCCATAAGACGTAACGTCAGCACCGTCTGAACCGCCACGCAAACAAACGGGAGTTAAAGTGCTGAGTCCGTTTTCTTCATATATTTCATTAGCTCTTTTTAACAACTTTTCGTTAAAATCCGTCTTTTCCATTGCAACACGGCGGCTTATCTGCTTAACTGTACAGCTTGTTCCCGGAACGTGAACGGTCGCAGCTAACTCTTTTACATAATTTTCTATCCACTCTGCCTGCTCGTTTGTCTTGTGGCGGAAATTAACCTTAAAAATACATTTTCCGGGGATTGTGTTTACAACGCTGCCGCCAGAAACAACAGCACAGTTACAGGTTATGCCGTCGTCATCTTTTAATTTGTCAAGCTCTATCATTTTATGAGCTGCATCAATTATGGCATTTGCCCCTTCTACCGCACATCTTGAAGAGTGACCCTCTTTACCCGTCACTTCAAACTCGTATGAAAGTATACCCTTTCTTGAAATTGTGCAGGTTGTGCCGCTTGATGATTCTGTGTTAAAGAATACAACCGCATCTTTCGATTTTTCGCATATATAGCCTATGGTAGATTTATTGCTGCCCATACTGCTTGTTTCTTCATCAGACTGCAAAAGAAGTTGAACCGGTCTTTCGCTATAGCCACACGCTTCCAAAGCATCCATAACCAAAAGACCAACTACAATGCCGCCTTTACAATCACGAACACCGGGACCGTAGATTTTTTCTTCATCAAAACGGACCGGGGGTGTGCCAAAATGTCCAACAGGATGAACGGTATCGATATGTCCTGAGATACTTATAGGACGATTCTTTACATCTGCATTCATTGTGATACACACAACATCTCCTGCGACTTCCTGCTTACAATATTCTACTTTCCAGCCACGTTCTTTGGCAAGGTCCGCAAAATACTTCCCAACTTTATCTACGCCCTCTTTATAGTTTGTAGGGCTTTCGATATTACAGCAATCTTCCCATACTTTAAAGTAGTTTTTATACATTTCGTCAATTTTTTTGAAAATTTCTGTGCAAACCATTTTATTTCTCCTTTTTTGCTATTATATATTTTTTTAATCTTTTGTCGCCAAATCTCCAAATCTGGAAAATGCTCAAAAATCTTCCTATCATTAAGTACTTGCCTTGTGGCTGATTCATTCGCTTAAGCTCCCATTTAAAAAGCCAGTCAAGCCACGAATAATCTCTTAACTTAGGTTTTGTGTAGGCGTGCTTTTTCTTTTCGTTTCGGCACAAATCCCACCCTGACAAAGGCCACAAAAGGTTGTACTGTGTGCTGCTGACATTTGTGAATATGTCAGGAGTTTCGCCTATCTTAACCCTGTTTTCTTCTCTGTCAATTAAGGTCGGAAGATGTTCCCAAGAGTATGAATTTTCGTCGAATTTTAACTTTAACAAAATACCGTTTTCTGTATAATTTTGAAGCCTTTGATAATCGGTATCAAAAATGAAGTTTCCCAAAGAATAAAATATAATTTTATCGCCGACTTTTTCATAATTCTGCACAACGTGCGGATGGTGTCCCACCACGATGTCAGCACCGTACTCTAAAAATCTATGGTACTTATTTCTCAAATATGGCATCGGAATCTGTGAAAATTCGTGTCCTTCGTGCGATACCATAATGCACCAGCGATTTTTTGCCTTTATCTTGGCTATCACTCGCTTTATTTCTTCTTCATCATCACAGCTGAAGCAACCGAAATTATCTCCTTTTGCCGCATACCGAGAATATGTAACAGAAACTATGCCTATGCCGCCTGATGAGTTTATTATAACGGGCTTTTTTGCTTCTTCTTCTGATAAGCCCAAACCTAACGGCACAGCACCCATTTCGCGTGCGGCGTTAAGTGTGCTTTCTACACCGCTTTTCCCGCAGTCTGTTGTGTGGTTGTTGGCTAAATTCCAGATGTTGCCGTTGATTCTTTTAATCCAATCAACACACTCAACAGGATTTGCGTGAAGTAAGGGCTTATCTGCACTTGCTTTTTCTGTGCTTACTGCCCCTTCAACGTTTACAACTGTGTAGTCAGAAGTCGATAAAAATTCAACAATTTCATCACTTAAGAGCTTTTCATCGGTAAATTTGCCCGAAAAGTGCTTGCTGAATGCCAAATCTCCCGTAAAAGCTATTTGTGTCATTTTGATAACTCCTTTTTTATAATACACCTTGATTTTATCATCGAAAAGTGTTATAATCAATAATAAATATATCTATATAAATATAGACATTTATCTATAAGGAGAAGTGTAATGGAGCTGGGAGAAAAATATATTTACGAAGTGTATAAAGAAAAAGGCTTTAAAAAGGCAGCCGAAAAAAATTTTATATCGCAAGCATCACTTAGTGCTACTGTGAAAAAAACCGAAAACAAGCTGGGCTTTTTAGTATTTGACCGTTCGCAATCACCGATAGCTCTTACCCCAGAAGGGAAAATTTACATAGAGTATTTAGAAGACGCAGCCCAGAACGAAAGAATCTTAAACCAAAGAATCCAATCGCTTAAAAAGTCTGTTAAAAACAGTATTTCCGCCGGCGGTACATCGTTTTTTGCCAGAAAGCTTTTTCCTTTAGTGTGCGATGCGTTTCACAAAAAATTTCCCGATACAGAATTAAAAATAGATCTTGGTGAAATGTATTTTTACCGTCATCTTTTAGACAGTCTTGACACAAACAAACTTGACTTTGTCGTAGGATATGTTCACGACGAAGAAAAACATACAGCCATTCATCTGCAAAAAGAACGCTATATCGTCGCTGCAAGAAAGAACTTAGCAGGTATAGCTCCCCTTTTGCCTTATGCCGTTACAAAAGATGAGCTTTTATCAAAAAAAGACTTAAGCGATAAAGAAATAACGGATATTTCTGTTTTTAAAAATATTGAATTTATTGATATGGGTTCAAACAACGTGTTAAGGTCTGCCTTGTCAGGATTTATAGAAGATTTAAACTATTCTTCGTGCTACATTTACGGCACGAGAAAAAGCGATGTCTACTACGAGTTGATGCTCTCAGGAATGGGAGCTGTTATCACTACTGATTTTACTGCCGCTTGTTTTGAAAATTCAGACGATGTGGTTTTTTTCCTGCCCGACATCGAAAACAAGTACCGCTACGCCGATATAATATATAAAAAGACTGATGCTTTGTCGCCAACTGCAGAAGAATTTATTAAAATAGCGCAAAAGATATCTGACACCAGTGTGCTTGAAGATTAAAACCATAGTCACATACTTTTTTAAAATAACTCTTGCAAAGGTTTTAAAATTATGCTATAATACCAAAATGTAGTTTAAAATCGATGGAGAGATGGCTGAGCTGGTCGAAGGCGCACGATTGGAAATCGTGTAACGGCTAATACCCGTTCGAGGGTTCGAATCCCTCTCTCTCCGCCAAAAGGAAAAAGGTATTCACGAAGTGGATGTCTTTTTTTCTTTTGCAATAAAATAAAAGGGATTCGAAGCGAGCGGTGTTGAATGACAATTATATAAAAACAAAAACCGCCCTATTGAGCGGTTTTTTAACAATATTTTACATACAAAGCGACAAAATCGTATTAAATCCGTCGCCGAAGAATACGTTTTCTGTTTCGTTTTCGAAAGGATTACGGTTATACGGCAATCTTTCTTGTTCTAATTCTTCAATTTTGTCAATTTCGCCTGAAATGAACTTTTCAAGCTTATATTTAGTCGTTTCAAATCTTGCTGCCATTGTGGCACGGCGGGTTTCTATGCTTTCATAGCCAAAGCCCTGAAAATACTCTGTGAAGAGCTGTCTGTCAATTTCCATCAGCTTTTCGTATCTTTGCTTTATCACGACAGCTTCGTCACGCATCTTGCGAAGAGTGTCAAAATCTTTTTTATCATACGCTTTTTTGAGTCTTACACCGTAGTCTGCCTTTAACTCAAAAACATCTAAAAACGCCTTGAACTGGTCAAATGACAGTTTCATACCGCCGTATGATTTGCCGCGATTTTCATAGTCTTTAACCATTTTGCCGTAAAATTTACGCAAATCAAGACCTTCGATATTTTTATCCAAAAGCCCCATAAGCGGGTCGTTATAGAGCATAAACTTTGTTGCAAGCTCGGGATATTCATTTTCGTGAATCTGGTCTGCATCGCCCATTTTTAAGAAGTCCTCATAGTCGATGCCGTACAAAAACTTCACTCGTCTTTGCATTTCTTCTTCACTATATACTCCCGTATAGTCCATCTGGGCATAAATTAACGCTGCAGGCAGTGCCAAAAAGTGCGGACATTCTGCAGAATCCTGCCAGGTACATAAAATCGCACTTTTTATGTTTTCCTTTCTGCAGGCACTAAGACCTACAATTGCAGTCTTTATTGTTGGCTCGTATTTGCAGCATAAGCTCTGCCACATTCTTGCTGAGCCAAAATAATAAACATTTCTTCCTAATTCCTTTGACTTTTTGAAAATACGGCACATTCTGTCTTCGTCTTCTTCGGTATAGTTCCACATAGTTAAATCTATGTCTTCAGGAATTCTTTTCTTTAGTTCGTCGTCAAACTCAACAGCATCTGTAATGTGATACGTTGATTTCGGCGGAGCGCCTCTCCAGCGGAATGTAAAGAACATATCATTATGGATATTAGGTCTTAAACCATATTTTTTAACGATTTCACACACTTTTGTCAAATGCTCGAAGAATACGTCTTCTAACGGCACTTGTCCGTTACGGGCAAGATATGGACCTTTATTTATTGAGCCTGTTTCGTCAAATCCGATATGTACCTTGTCGGTTCTGAAAACTTTGCTTATGGATTTTACCATTTCTTCTATAAAAGCGTAGGTTTTATCATCGCCTACCAAAAATTCGTTTACATTACCGCCGCGTAAAGGCGCACAGCTGAAATGGCGCAAGAATTTTCCCATGTGTCCCAAAAGCTCAATGTGAGGAATCAGTTCAACACCTAATTCGTACGCATAATCATCAAGGCTTTTTAATGTATCGGCACTATATCTGCCGCGCATATAGCCAAAGTAGGGTTCGCCCGGTACTTCGTACATATCCTCCATATAGAGCATAACTGTGTTTAATCCCATTACGGCGTGCTGACGGATGAAGTATTTTAAAGATTTTTCGTTTAACGAATTGTTTCTTGATAAATCAAGCATCATACCGTTGTTTTCAAAAAACGGCTTTTCTTCTATTGAAAACTCGTCTTTTCCTTCAGATACCGCCTGACAAAGTATCATAAGACCCCTAAAAAAGCATACTCTGTCGCCGTAGGAAATAACGCATTTTTTGTCCTTTAGCGAAACTTTAAGCTCTTCTTTAGTGTTTTTTTGAGCTTCAACTATTATATCAGCACAGTCATTTACTTCAAAGAATAAGTCCTGTGCGACTTCTGCTATTCCCTGCATCAGCTCGTCTGCATTGATAAAAGATAATCTTAGTCCTGCCATTTTAAACATCCCCTTTTTTGTTATTGTTTTACTCTATAGAAACTGCAAAACAACGTAAAAATTCTTTAATTTTTCATACGAAAGTATATCATATATAGGATATTTTGTCAAATTATTCATAATAAAAAGACGGAAGCAGTCACTTCCGTCTTTTGCGTATTATTTTATTATTAGTCTATGAATGCTAAAATTGTGTTGTAGCTACCGTTTGTTGCATATACTACCAATTCTGTTCCTTCTGTTATATACATAGGCAATTCTGCTACTGTACATTTTGTTAAGCGAGTACCTGTTAAGATGTAGGCATCACCCGTAACTTCCTTGATAGGAATAATTTCTGTCGCAGAACCAACCTTAACCATTAAGATGTTATTCTTAAAGCTTTCCATCTCTGCAAACGAAAGTCTGAAGCTGGATGAGAAGTTCGGATAATTGTCACCTGCTGTATAGATGTTTTTGTAAACACCGCCATCTAAATGGTCAGCTTTTGTGAATACACGCTCAAGCATTGTTGTCATACCATCTGCGTTCTGGTATCTTATAATGTCACCACGAACTATTGAAGAGATAGGTGACAAGTACAGAGCTTCTTTTGCAGGATCTTCTATAATTTTATCAAATTCCTGTAAAACAATTAAGTTAGTGTTAGAAACCTTACATGTTGAAAAATCACTGCTTGCCTGCAATCTGTCTGTATTGATTACCTTTGTCAATTCTTCGTGCAATACAACGCTCATCTTAGCACCTGATTTAATGTCATAACCTTTGATGTTGTATACCATTACATCATTTGCATTACGTGCTCTTGTGATAGAGTCAACGATTAAACCATTTGCAGTTGTATAGGTTTTTACCGGAGCATACTCTGAAGTGTCTGCTAAAGGCTCAAACATAAGACCGATTGTAGGTGAACCGTATTCGTCTTTAGCATAAACCTTTAATTCATTTGTCTTGATTGACACTGAACCCTTCGGGTATTCCTTGCTTGAGTTTGATATTTTATAGTATTTTGTATACTCTTCACCAACACGCGCCTGTGCATAGTCAGTAGTACAGGGAACTACAAATATCGGGAAATCTTCTAAGATAGGCAATACCATATTCTGACCGCTGAAGATACCTGTTGAAGTTCTACGACCTTCCGTACCGCCTGCTACCGCAGGTACAACGCTGCCTTTTAAGTTACTGCTTGGTTCTTTTACTGCGTCGTAATTTTCTGTATCCATCTTGTTAATCTGACCCTGAGCGTTTGTGGTGTAACGTGTCATCTTAAACTTTAAGTATGACGGGTTTGTTTCCATAAGCTCTTCTAAACCAGACTGTGTATAAACTGTTCCGTCTATTCTAACTTTGTCTGCAAAGGAAAGTGTCAAAAACTCTGCCTTTTCGGTGTAGAGCTGGATTTCGGCATTTGTCAAAGACTTCGGCTTTTCGAATACCAATGTTACAGCCAAAACTTCCGCTGAGCTTGCATCCGCTACATCGGCAACCCATACGATATCGCCGTGTTCATCAGCTGTAAATGTAGCACTTGCGCCTAATGTCAATTTCGGAAGGTTTTCCTGATTGTTCAAGTAGTAAGATGAATAGCCGTATGTTACGCCGTCTATAACAAGACCGTCAGATACAACTTCATCTAATACACCCGATACTGTATTTTTGATTATTTCAAAAATATAGCTCTTTTTGTTTTCTGAAACATAAGCGTAAACCAAATCGCCTATAGAGATTGCTGATGTATCAACATCTTTCGTGCCGTTTTTGATTGATAAGTAGTCGTAGTCATAAGCGATTATGCTTTCGCCGTTTGCACCTGATACCATTACACGACCGCCAAGACCTTCTGCTGCGTGGCTTGCTATAAGCACTGTAGGCTCAAAAATGTGAATCACATCGATAACATAGTCTCCATTCTGGTCAATAAGAAGGATTTTTCCTGAGTCGATATCGAGCTTATCTACTGTGTAGTCGTCATAAGCTACGCCGTTTTTAAGAACGTACGGCATATCTGCGATTGTGTAATCTTCCTGATTTTCTTCATCGTCTTCCGTCACGATTAAGCTATCAGAAGATTGATTAAATACGATGTCCTTTGAGAATATTGTGTAAACTGTCTGTCTCTTCTTTTCTGCCCAGCCGTATGTTATGTCGTTTTCAGAAGTGCAAAGATAATATACAGACTGACCGATTAGCTCGTGCAAAGCACCGTTTACATCATAATGCTGAACACCGTCAATTTTAATAGAGTTTTTGCTTGCTTCGATAGGCTCGATTAAGCTTGTTATGTCGTTTTCTGTAACAACGCCTAATTTTAAGTCTACGTCGAATGCACGCTTTAGGAGACTGTCGCCGTTTTTGTAGTAAATTGTATCTTCTGTAAATTCATTTATAAGTGTTACAGGTGTTAAGAGCGCATTGTATACAAGTCTTAAAACGTCTTCGCGGCTTGCTTCATCGATGCTTACTTTTTCTACGCCATCGGTAAGCCCTAAGTCACGAGCAAGCTTTAACACGTTATGCGGATATTCGCCAAGTCTTGGCAATACAACGTCATAACCCATTGCACACTCTAACATCTTTAAGATTTCTGTACCGCGTACGAAATCCTCAGGTCTATAAACGTCACTCTTTGAGATTATACCTGCAGAAAGGCACGCTTCAATGTAGGGGATATATTCATTATCCGGCAAAACATCTGTAAAGCTGCTTGTTACGTTTTCCGAAACGCTAAGACCTGCTGCAATTGAGATAAGCTTTGCAGCTTCGTCACGTCTTGTGAGCTTATTTACACCAAATTCTGTTGTTGAAATGCCCTGCATAATTCCAAGACTTTCAATAAGCTTTGATGCGTTGTAGTTTTTATCGTTTATATCTTCATAAACAGGTGTTGAAGGACCTGTGTATACTGTACCGTAGGCTTCAAGTTCAGCGATTTCTGTTACGTTCTTTGTACCGTAGAACAGAATATATCTTGCAACAACCGGCTGTGTGAATTCAGCAACCAAGTCACTCATAAATTCGCCGGCTGTCGGCTTTTCGCCAACGACAACCTTGTCTTCGTAGTTTGCTTCTTGAGCAACCTCCAAAATCCAACCGCCACTACCCTGATGCATATCACGACGAGATCTTACGATGATGCAGTTTAATTCATAAAGAGCACCAAGATCAACTACGAGCTTGTTGTAGCCGTCGATATATTCACCGATGATTTCTGAGCCTGCCATTGAAAATGTTGTGCTAAGCTTTCCGTCGACAGCATTTTGAACACCGAATGACGCACTGTACTGTTTTGCTGCAGTTACTTTTTTGCCCATTGCAATGTTTTCGCCGAGTGTCGTTTCATCAAGGGCAAATGTCACCGTTGCCAAAGATGACAAGATAACTGCCATTGCTAAAAATATAGATATTATTTTTTTCATTTAGACGCACCTCCTAAATATTCGAGTGCTCTGCCTATAATTACAGCAGCCTGAGCTCTTGTAGTATAAGCTTTAGGAGCAAATGTTCCGTCTTCAAATCCACTGATTAATCCAAGTGAATACATCTTGCTTACATCGCTTTGTGCATATTCACTTATTGCATCTTCATCACCAAATACAAAATCTGACTCTATAGCAGTTACGTTTTTAACAGCTAATGCTTTTGATAATAACACTGCCATATCCTGTCTTGTGATGTTTTGACCGATACCAAAGATTTTTCTTGAAATACCCTTTGTGATTTTGTTTGTTGACGCAATCTGAACATAAGGATAGTACCAAGCATCGGGAGCACAGTCGTCAAACTCTGTTGCTTCTTTTGATGCAACGTCGATGTCGAGTGCTTCTATTAACATCTTCAAGAATTCTTCTCTTGAAACCTGTCTTTCAGGATAGAATGAACCGTCACCATCACCGCTTACAATACCTTTTTCGTAAAGGTCAGCAATGTAGTCCTTTGCCCACGCGATGTTTTCAATATCGCTAAAGGGAATTTCTTTTTCGGGTTCTGTATCTTCAGGTAGTGTTACGGGTTCTTCGTCAACTTTGTCGTTTGTTGAAGGCTTGGTTGACATCGGACCAACACCCGGTGATACGATTGCCGAAGGAGCGGTTGTGGTTGTGCCGGGTGTTCCGCGCTCTTCTACAACTGCATCTACTGCGTCTTTAAATACGTCAGCAAAGCCATTGTAATAGCTACTTGCATCTGCTGTTGCTATCTTCATTACAGCCTGAGCAACTGTTACGTTGTTAGCTTGAGCGTAAGATAAATCACAGCCTAAGATGTCGTTATAGTTTTCAATAGCATACGCAACATCCTCTCTTGTACCGCCCTGCACGAGTGATAAAGGTGCTGCCCACTGCATAACTGTCTTTAAGGTTGCCGCATCTTGAATGTTACTCTTTAAGCTGTTAAATACTGTAGCATACCTTGCGGTATCAATGATTTCTTCGTTTGTTGTGGCATCTTTTCTTGAGTATAAACCGTTGATGTCACCTGTATAGCTTGTGAGTGCAGCTTTTGCCGCATCAGCATCATTTGCATAATACATAGCCATTACATAAGCTGCGTTTATCAAGTCAACAACGTCTGCGATTTCGCTCATTTGTCCGTCTGCTACATATAAATCGCAAAGATATTCAAACATGGCATCAAAGCCTGTCGGAACGCTTGTTGCAAGGGAAGCAGGAAGCTGTACCATATTGATATATTTATAACCTGTATTTAGGTTATCTGTCCACTTGTCAATCAACTGTCTCATTGTAAGAGTTTGAGGGAATGCTATAAAATCTTCGATACATCCGTCAATCTGTGCTTGTGACAAGTATAACAAGTAGCTGTCTTGTGTGGTTGTTGTACCGTTAGCCTTTGTAACGGTTGTTCTAATGCTGTATTCACCGTAATCTGCAGGGTCAGCTACTTTAAAGTTAAATGCTATAGTTTCGTCTTTTGCAAGCATACCTGAACCCTTTGAGTAGCAAAGCTCTGTGTTAAAGGTAACGGGATATATTGAATCATCATCAAAGTCATAGCCTGCGCCGTCTGCTTTCGGTCCTAAAACCTGCATCGCAACACGTTCGTTTGCTGTCTTTGCTTTATACTCTACCTTGACGCTGTCAGGTGTCTGTGCGGGTGTTTGAGCAGTTGTGCCAACCTTTGTGATTGTTTTTGCGTCAACCACCATTTTAGCATCACCCTGAGCTTTATAAATCACAGCTGTGATTTCTGAAGCCGCCGCAAAATCTGCTGCATCAAGTGTAACTTCTGCTGACAATGTGTTGCTGCCTGATGCTACTGCTTTAACTTCGTTTGCTTTTTCTAACATCGCACCGTTTGCATCATAAGCAAAAACGGTCATATAAAGATTTGTCGAACTATCGGACAGGTTATTTACAGAAGCTGAGAATGTGTATGTTCCTGCAGCTGCAAATTCAGTTGTTGTCGCACTTCCGTTAACATTCCACGCACCAATATTCAGCAAATCCTTATCAACATAAGCATAAGCTCTGAATTCACCTAATCCGAGGTATCCTGATGCTCTGTAGATGCCTAAGTATCTTGTATTTACAGCGTTGGACAATACAATTGTCTGTGTACCTACATTAGTTGCAGGATATGCAGCAATTGCTTTATCCATAATGTCTGTAGCTGTAAAGTTAAACACAGTATCACTTGCTAAGATGTTTAAGTTAGGAATTGTGTTGTCGGGGTCGCCCGCACGGGGTACAATCTGTACTGCAACGATATCATAGAAGTTTCCTAAATCGAGCTGAATTTTAGGTGCGCCGTTTGTTATCATAAAGTTTGAATCATTGCCGTCCAATATTCTCTCTAACGGATAGCTTGCAGAATAGGGATTACCCGTAATATTCTTTCCTGTTACAATGTTTACCAAAACCTTGTCAGGGTCATAGGGAATCTTTAAGATCAGTCCTGTTGTAAATGAGAATGTATATTCTTCAGTTAAATTACCTAATGCTGTTTCAACATTTGTTGTAAGAGTTACTTCGTAGGTTTTGTTAGAATCAAGGCTTGACACATCAATCGATAATTTCTTGCCTGAAACTTCATAAGGTGTCCAGCTTGTTAATACTGTGTCGCCACCATCTGTAACGTCTTTAATTACAACGTTTGCAGGTGTGATTGAGCTTGCTACGATATTTCTGTTTAATAAAACTTCTACCAAGTTTGTAGCAGAGTCACCCATATTTGTAACACCTGTTGTGCCGTTAGCCGGTGATGATGATTCTACCTTAACTACAGCATCTAAGCTATTGTGAATAATTTTTACTTCGTTAAAGCCTAAGCTTTCAGCCGAGCTGGGTTCAGTTGCCTTTTCAATCTTAATCTTTTTATAAGCCTTAGGCTCGTCTAATGAGATAATTTCGTACTGACCGATTGAAAGCGGAGTTTCACCTACTGCCTTAATGAGTTCAGCATCATCTGTAAAGTCACCGCTCATCGAGCCGTAAATATTAAAGTTCTTTCTGCTTTCTTCGCCATCTGCAGGTAAAAGCATAATTGATGTTGTTATAGGAAGTGCCTTTGACTGAGCTGTCATCGCAGCTTCTAAGTCATAAGTAATAGAAGATTTGCCTGTTTCTTCAGCATTCTTCCATACAGTTGATACAGTGTTGTCAGCTGTATATTCAGGATTTGCACCTGATGTTGCTGAAACTGTCGCAGGGCTTACCATATTTTCAAGTGTATATGTGCTTTCCGTTCCCCAAATCTTGAATTCCGCAATACCTAAAGCTGAACCGTCTGCCTTAATACGAACGTATCTTGCAGATTTATCAGCAGGCATATATGCACGCACTACGGCACCATCTTCTGTTTCTGCATTTGTATTTTTGTAAACTATATCGTAGCTTGAAAAATCCGCGCTGTTTGATGTGTGAATTTCATAATCTTTTCTGTAGGCAGCATCACCTGTTGCAGGTGTGAACTCAATCATAGAAAGCTCTGCTTCTCTTCTTAAATCCACCATAAGCTCGGGTGTTGTAGCGTCTGTAACGATGTAGTTTGTTGTTCTATCACCATCTATTGCCTGCTGTGCTGTATAAGCGTTAGCATTTGTTTCTGCCACTTTTGCATATACATCAGCTTTTTGTGTTAGCTCTGTAAGACCTGTTGTTGTAGGCAATGTCGGTTCATAACCTGTGATATCAATTTCCATAACACCGAAACGTTTACCTGAAGATGTTGTTATAACTCTTAAGTATCTGTAGGGTGTCGAAAGCAACGCCTGATCGGTTATTTCTACATTTCTTTCCGCTGCCGTTGAGTATCCTCCTGCTTTTTCTGCCAACAATGTGCTTGTTGCAAAGGTCGGGTCGTTTGATGCCAAAACTTTAAATGCAACATTGTAATTTTGTGTGTTTGTTGCTGTTACTGTAACATTTGTCCACTGTGATGCTTCAGGCAGGTTAATCTGAACCCAAGCATAATCTCCGGGACTCCATTTTGAAGCCCATGCGTGCTGCATTGAATTGTCAACAACTCTCCATAGACCCAAACTATCGCTGTACTGTCCGCCATTACTTGTAACAAACACGCCTTCTCTGAGTGTATTTCCCGATGAATGGATAAGGTCAACGGGTTCTTCCGCACTAACTGAGAGTGCGGGAACCATCGTTAAAATCATAACAATCGCAAGAAGGAACGATAATATTCTTTTCTTTATATTCATAAAAATTTACCCCCTTCTTAGTATAGCTTAATATCAACTTTGTCGGTGTAGCAGCCAAAGTATGTATTACTTGTCGGTAAATCCATAACCTTGCTGAATATGATTTCACCGTTGACATTAAGTATCAGCTGTGTGCTGTTGTTTACTTTTTCAAGCTTATAGCTGAATGTGTTTTCTTTGTTGTACATAAGTGATGTGTCAACTGTAGCGATTAGTGTTTTCTTACCTTCTTTTACAGTATAGATGCTTGCTTCTGTACCGCTGAATGTGATTTCACATCTGTCGTTTAAGGCATTAGCTGACTTTGTATCCATTGTTTCGAAGTTGTCAGCACCAACTATAAATGTAAAGTCATTTATGTCGTTAGCGCTCATCGGAACGAATCTGAAGTCAAAACCTGTGCCGTGTGCTGCTACGTAATCTGTCATATATGTATACGGGTTAGCTGAAAGGATTGTATATGTGCTTGCCTTTTTAACAGCATTTCCCTTATTTGCACTTGTGTACCAGTTAGCATCTAAGATAGAAGTTTCTTCGCTTCCGCTTTCAAACTCTGCTGTTATTGTCCACTTTTTGTACTGGTCGTTACCTGCACAGTACATAGGAACTGCAAGCTCTCTTGTCATATTGTATGATTTCTTTAATACAATCGCAACTTCCGCACCGCCTTCAGGGAAAATCTCAAGCTTCATCTTTGTAGCGTCTGTACGGGGAGCAAGTATCAGCTTAACCGTTGCAGCGTCACTATCAATAACTGCTTCTTTAACGCCTTCTGCCCAAACGCCTGCGATATCTGCAGAGAACTTTGTTTTCATAAATTCGTTATATGCTTTTTCTAAATCAAGCAAAATAACAAATTCATCTTCTTCGCAGGTTGCAGCCTTCTTCTTTGTCTCAAGCTTTGCAATCTGCGACCTGAATGTATCAATAGCCTTAGGCGGGAAGAGTCCCATTGATGTATCAGTTGCTGTAGCAGGACGTGCTTCTTCTAATGTCTTTTTAGCCAAAGCAAAGGTATCTTCTATGCTGTATCTGTTCATATTGGTCTTTGTTTCTCTGATTAAGCTTTCTAATGCTATTAATTTTTCAATCTGTCTGTTGCCTGATGTAGCTAAAACTTCTTCTACCGCTGCTTCAAGCTCTGTTTTATATGTAAGCGGAATTTCACCAAGTCCGCTGCCGAAAACGCTGTTGGATATAATACTGTTTGCTTCACCTGTTGAACCTGAAACACGACCATCCTGTCCGTTTAAGGCATAGATGTATGATTCATAAACATCGTACAGGTTGTTCTCAGCATCACTAACCCAATCTTTGATATGCTCATACTCATCTTCTAAGCCTGCACGCTCTTTGATTGCGTATACTTCCTTAGTCGGATTTGTAACTGTATAAACAATCGGGTCTTCGATTTTGTTATAGTCATACGCCGCATCATACAAGCCCATTACGGTGTGCGGTGCATAGTTTTCTACATAAGTATTTTCGATAATACCTGCTCTGTATGGTGAGAACAGCTGGTTTACGTTTTCCTGTACGTTTCTTGTATATGTAATGTCAGCTGTACCTTCGTCAGAGTAAATACCACGATAACCTACGCCTACGCCGTCGATGTAGTTGTCTGTGATATAAGAATTTTCATTACGTGAAAGTGTGTAAATACCACCGCCGTCGTGCATTCTTAATGACACGTCGTGGATATAGTTGTATGAACAGTCAACGTTACGTGAACCTGTTGATGTGTTATGCCAGCCCCAACCAAAAGCGATACCTGTGTAACCGCCGTTTGTTACTTCGTTGTGCTGGATTTTGGTTGTATCTGTGTAGTATGCAATAATACCTGTTGCTCTCGGGATATCAACGCCGTATCTGTTGATGTAGTTGTTCTGGATGTTGTTATTCTTACAACGTTCGTATTTAGCAAACGGTTTAATATCAGGTGAGAACGTCCACATCTTTGAAATACCAAACTGTGTAGCACCCAATGTTCTTACCATAACGTACTGATATTTTTCGTCTAAGTCTACTGTGTATTCGGCAACTTCTGCTGCAGCACCTTCTTGTGTTGCTACTACTTTATAGTTGCCTTCTTTAAATTCCTTGTCATTTGAAACTAAGATTTCAAAGTTTGACTTCTGTTCAGGTGTTACATCATCAGGGTCAAACGCCAATGTAATCTTTGAAATTGTATAGGGCTTTAAGTAGTCCCACATAACCCAAGTCTTTTCGCCGCGCGCTGCAGCCTCAGGAGCACTTATCCAGGCACTGTCGTAACGGTACTCACCAAGCCAGGTTTCTTTCTTTTCGTCCGTTTTATCTAAAGTGCTGTAGCTGCCTGATAAAACGTTCATACCTGCTCTTGTTGCACCATAATTTGACACATACACCTTGTTCTTCAAAAGCTTATTTAATACTATTTCGCCAGCATCTGCCGGTGGTTCGTCTGATACACCATCTGTACCTAAAACACCATCTGAGTGTGCTGTGCTTCCTAAGAAGATAGCGCCTTCGCCGATGTCTGAAAAGGCATTACCGACTACATCAGAATTTGTAATACCGTTGTATAAGTCAAGTGCACCGCCGCTGATTCCGTCAAAGTGGTTGCCGTAAAAATCAACGTTGTTTGTCATTGAAGCCATAACAGCACAGGGAATCGTAGCGTATGAGCCCGTTGACTGCGGGGTGTATGATGAAAACATAGAGCCGTTTGTTGAGCTGGTTGTTGTACCCTGTGTTGAAAGAAAGCCCAACTGGAAGTCTGTCCACAAGTTGTGTGAAAACTTAAGACCTGTAAATGTGATATTTTCTACCTTATCATTTATGCCGCGACCATCAATCAACATTAAGTATTCAACGTTGGGAACAACAACTTCCGCCGATGTCATATCTTCGTTTTCGTAAGGCATATAATATAAAATGTCTGTTGTTCTGTTAAAGTAGAATTCACCCGGAACATCTAATAATTCCATAGCGTTCATTATCATAAATTCCTTTTCAGGACGCGGGTGGTTGCTCATAGAAAGGTTTGAGTTTTGTGCACGGTCCCATAAACCTTCCATCATTCTTACGATAACCTGCTCGGAGTTGTCAGGGTCAGGAAGTATTTCAGAAACGGGAACATAGTATGATTTCCAGCCTTCGTTCCATACGAAGTAGATGTCTTTTTGGTTTTCATAAAATCCGATGTCTTCTTTAGACATATACATACCGTCGTATGTATAACGCGTTTCGGGGTCATACCAGTTGTAATGGTTGTCAACCGAGTCGTTCGGATGTGCGTCATACCATTCTTTGTTGTCATACTTTTCAGGTTTTTTAAGACCCTTCATGTGAGTGCCGGCTTTAGCCATGTAACGGCGAACGCCGTTTACATAGAGTGCGTTGATTTTATCTGTGCCCTCTACCTTTACCTCGTACACGCCGGGATATTCGGAAGACGGAGTAAATCCGCTCACCTTTTTACCACCGGAGATTGTAGGCAATTTGCCGTCTTCACCCTTGTAGATTACCTGATATCCGTTTTTACCGGAATCTTCAGGTTCAAAATAAAGTGTGGAGTCTAAATAATAGTCTCCATCTGCGATATTTACCACAATATCGCCCTTCATACCTGCATTTACTTCCCTTACTGCCTGCTGTGCTTTTGCAATTGTTGCAAAAGGAGCCTCTTTTGTACCGGGATTTGCGTCGTTTCCGTTTTCTGAAACGTAGAATTCTTTCCATACATTAGAAGAACTTACTGTTTCTGCTGCTGAAACGGGCATTGCGGTCAATAAAAGTACGGCAATCAGGAAAATTGCAATTTGTCTTACTTTCATTTTGTTACCTCCTCGTATAACTTTATTTTTTTAAAATAAAAAACATATTTTTCAAACTAAGAGAATGAAGTATAGAGACATCACCCCAGTTTAGATTAAGTGTATCATAATTTTAACTAAAAAGATATAGAAATTTTCCACTTCTTTATCGAAATTTTCCATATTTTTATGGAAAATTTCGATATTTTTAGCAAAAATGTAAAGATTTGAATATAAAAAGCTTTCTTTTTTTAGTTGCCCCTGAATAATGTTTTCAATTATGAATTATACTTAATATATTGAGTATTGTCAATAGTTTGAGTATGATAAAATCAAATTGGTGATAAAAATGATTAGCTATAAACCATTTTATGATACTTTATTTAAAAAAGGATTAACAGAATACTATTTGATTTTTAAACAAGGCTTCTCTGCAAACACACTGCACCGTATAAAAAAAGGCGAAGCAATAAGTACTAAAACGCTTGATGCACTTTGTTATGTTTTAGATTGTGAAGTAAGTGATATAATAAAATTTGAAAAAGAATAGCACCTGATTTTATTGCGAAAAAATCAGGTGCTGTTTCATTATCGCTATATATTTGGTATTATTCTTTATTCAAGCAGTTTTGTCTAAGTTTCTACCTTATTATATTATACACACTCTCCGCCCGCAGCAATTATCGCTCCTTTTGCAAGCTCTGTTGTCGGGTCGCATACAGGATAGTTTAAATTGTACATCTCTACTGCAAGCGGTAATTCTGTACAACCCAGAATTAAAACTTCTGCACCTTTAGCAATTATTACGTCGAGTATTTTTTTCGCATTTTTAACATCGTAGTCTTTTTTTCCCGCTTTTACACCTTTATATATCATATCCGTTATGGCTTTTTGCTCGTCGCTTTCGGGTGTTATAAGCAAAATTCCCGAATTGTCAAATATCTTTTGATAAATTCCGCTGTTTATTGTTCCTTCTGTTGCAAGTAAACCCGCCTTTTTTATACCTTTTTTTAACAGGGCATCACGGGTTAATTCTATCATATTAAGAATGGGAACGTCTGCAAACTCCTGTACTTCAGAATGAAAGAAATGTGCTGTATTGCAGGGCATCACTAAAAGCTGCGCTCCCATATTGCATAAAGATACGGCACTTTTTACAAGCTGATGAACGGGGTTTTTTCCGCCTTTTATTATTGCAGCTGTGCGGTCGGGAATATCTGTATTGTTGTCAATCAAAACTCTTATATGCTCCTGGTCGGTTTCTGCCTTTGTGTTTAAAACAATTTTTTTAAAAAGGTCCGCTGTTGCCAAAGGCCCCATACCGCCGATTATACCGATTGCTTTTTTCTCCATAATCTTATCCTGTCCGAAAGTTTCATTATGGTATTGATTTTAGCACACATTGCTGTTATAATCAAATATGTATATTTAATATTAATTATAATATTTTTTTTATAGGTGATGAAATGTTTAAAAAAATGGACTATGTGTATGCAGTGTATAAAGAAAAAAGCTTTACAAAGGCCGCCGAGAAGCTTTTCATCTCACAGCCTTGTCTGAGTGCTGCAATCAAAAAAATCGAAACTGAAATCGGTATGCCGCTTTTTGAACGGAGATATTCTTCCGTTCTGCCCACAAAAATCGGTATGGAATATATAGAAGCAACCGAAAGAATGAAAGCTATTGAAGAAAATTTTGTCGCAAAAATCAGCGAAACCGACCACTTACAGTACGGTTCAATCACAATCGGCGGAACAAACTATGTAACATCATACATACTTCCGTCAATTATAAAGGAGTTTTCACGGCTTTACCCGAAAATCGACATAAACTTAGTCGAAACAAAGTCGGTAGAGCTCGAAAGAATGCTAAACAGCGAAGAAATTGATTTGTTTATTGACAGTTTTGATGATGGTGCCCCGTCGCAGGAATGTTACGCGTTATCAGACGAAAAAATCCTGCTTGCAGTTCCTGCAAGTTTTAAATGTAACGAAAGGCTTAGGCAATACAGATTTCTGCCGAACGGCACATCAAAGGCAAATGATAAAGGCAAAGTATCAATAAAACACTTTAAAAACGAAAATTTTCTATTGTTAAAAAGCGGAAACAATATGTATAAGCAAGCGACACAAATTTTTAAAGAAGCAGAGATTTCCCCCAATATTTCATTCAAGCTCGACCAGCTAAGCACGTCATACAATCTCGTTAAATCAGAGTGCGGTGTTTGCTTTGTGACAGACACAGTTTTTAAATATCATAACTTAACCGATGATATAGTTTTATATGACTTTAAAGAAAGCAGAACAAGAACCCTTTATGTCGTTAAAAAGAAGAATAAATTTATGTCCCATGCGATGGAAAAATTTATAGAGATTTCAGAAAAGACCATTAATTGATTGATAAAATATGGTTTGAGTCCCTGTTGAACATAATAGATGCAGCATCTTTTTAGTGATATTCCAACCTCGTTGGAGTGATATTTCTGATAAATCAAAAGTGATATTGAAACCTTCGGTTTCAGTGATATTATATTTGCCTCTAACTGTGTGAAGCACAATATCACTCGGTGCAAGCCGAATATCACTGCGTAGCAATATCACTTGCCGCAGGCAAATATAACTGAAAAAAGACTATTCTTGGAATAGTCTTTTTTCTGGGAAAGCCGAACCATAGAGATATTTTTGTTTTAGCTAAATTTTGCA
>CAZCOF010000014.1:0-23007 GCA_964500095.1 uncultured Oscillospiraceae bacterium | reverse complement strand
GACAGTAATATCATCACGCTACTATGGTGGAGATGAGGAGAGTCGAACTCCTGTCCGAAAAAAGTTCCGATTCAAGCACTCCGGGTGCAGTTTGTGATTAAGTTTTCCGCATTTTAAGGCTCACAAACAAACCCAAAAATTTGGTAGCTTCATAGGTCATGGCAGTCGCAAAGCTTTGACTGCTCACGTTCACCGCTAAAATGATACCCTTTTACTGACTGCGGTAGGTCAACAAAGAGCAGCTGCCATTAATTAGGCAGCGTAAGCTAATCTACTATTGTCGATTATATTTAAGTTACGGATTTTAAAGTGGCTCCGCACCACTACCCGCTCTTAAATGTTCTCTTTTCCCGTCGAAACCGTTGCATCCCCATATTAAGTTTTATCCGCAATATTTATATTACCATTATTATGGTGGAAAGTCAACGATTTAATTTTGACAGAATTGTAAATCTTTATGCGTTTTTCGATATTTTGTAAACTGCGTCAGTTAGCGCATCAACGTCTTTTTGAGTGTTAAAAAATCCAAAGCTTGCTCGTATCAAACCGCTTTTTTGCGTTTTTAAGGTTTTGTGAGCAAGATATGCACAGTGAAGTCCTGCACGAACGCAAATTTTAAAATCGTCATTTAAATTCTGAGCTGCTTCCACACAATCAAGGTCTGCGATATTAAAAGCACAAATACCGCATTTGTTTTTACCGCCGTAGACTTTTACATTTTTAATATTTTTAATTTTTTCTTCAAACGAGCTTCTTAGTGTGGCTTCGTGCTTTCCGATATTTTCAGCACCGACACCTGAAATAAACTCAGCAGCTTTTCCCAAGCCTGCTAAAGCCGGAACATTCATAGTGCCGCTTTCTAACATATCGGGAAAAAAATCAGGCTGTGTAAGGCTTTCTGATACACTTCCCGTACCGCCTTCTATAATCGGGCGTATCTTAACACCTTCCTTAACATAAAGTCCGCCCGAGCCCATAGGTGCCATTAAACCCTTGTGACCGGGAAATGCCAACAAATCAATATCACGACAGTCGATATTTAAAGCACCTGCACTTTGTGCTGCGTCTACCATTAAAGCTACGTTGTTTTTATGGGCGATTTCGGCTGCTTTTTTTATATTGTAGATATTTCCGCAGACGTTTGATGCGTGCGTCATAACGATGAGCTTTGTTTCGCGTTTTATGAGCTTTTCAAGTTTTTTAAAATCAAGCTCGCCGTTTTCGTTTGCGTTCCAGATTGAGTGAGTCACCCCTTTTTCTTCAAGTGCCTTTATCGGACGTATTACGGAATTGTGTTCCATAGAAGTAGTAATCACGTGACCGCCGCGAAAAAGAATGCCTTTTATACCTTTATTTAAAGCATCGGTTGTGTTGTGTGCAAAAACTATTCTTTCGGGACTTTCAATATTAAAAAGCTTAGCAAGACTCCTTCGTGTATCATATAAAATTTCACCTGCACTAACTGCCAAATCGTGTCCTGAGCGACCCGGATTTGCACTGTGTTTATATAGAGCTTCACACGTTGTTCGCAAGACGCAATCGGGTTTTTTATAGCTTGTTGCCGCGTTGTCTAAATAAATCATTTCATCACTCCCGTACATTATATGAAAAATATTTTTTAATGTTTATGTAAAAGTTTTAAAATTTTTACATATAATGTAGCGATAGTATAAAAAGGAGTGATTATTATAAATATCGAGACACTTTTAAAAAATTTTGACAAGGAAAAGCTTAACAAAATTATGCAAGACCCGTCATTTCAAGAAAAGGCAAAGAATATAGACATTGCAAAGCTTTTAGAAGAAATAAAGAAAAATCCGGACATAATAAACCAATTAAAAAAGCTCATTTAGGAGGCTGCTATGTCAGAAGAAAGCGATTTACTTGCGACACTTTCGTCGCTTTTATCGAGTGATGACAAAGCAGGTTCAAGCGACGAAATCGAACAAAAAGAAGAAAAAAACGACTCACCGTTTGATTTGGGAATGATGCTAAAGCTCGGAAGTGTTTTCTCGGAACTCAATGCTGATGATGAAAGAGCAAGGCTGCTGCGTGATTTAAAGCCTTTTTTGTCGGAAGACAAACGTGACAAGGTGGAGCAGACCATAAAAATATTAAAGCTTTTAAGGATTGCCGAAAAAGCAAAAAACGAAAATCTGCTGTAAAGGAGTAAAGACGTGGTTACAAATTATTACAACGCCAGCAATAACTATTCGTCGCCTGTAAGACGAGAAGAGCCTAAGCCTTATGAAAAATCATACAAAGAAGAAATTGTGACACAAAAAAAACACCCAATCACAAAGATTGACTTAGATAAGGACAAAATCCTTCTGTTGGGTGTTTTGGCTGTTTTATACTTAACTGAATGTGAAGATATGTGGCTTATGCTGGCGCTTTTGTACTTAGCACTTGGCTAAACCTCACCTGATAATACAGAATACCCCTTGTTCTTAACCGCACGGATAAAATCGCTCTCCGTTGCGGTTTTGATAATTTTTAGACTGTCATCAACGACGTATACTATATAAAATGTGCTAAGGTTAAGCTTTTTTACAACCTTATATGCAGGAGTGCGGTATCCTATTGTCAGCGTCGATGTCGGGATTAGTGCACGATTTTTAAATTTTTCCTTTTCATTTATAAGCTCATTCATAATTAAAATGTCGCTTGAGTGTTTTTCTTCAATTAACGAAAAAGCCAAAAATGCACCGATTATACAAAGGCTGGGATTTCCGCGTGTTACGACTAAAATTAAAATCCCCAAAGTAAATATTACCGCTACAAAAACGCGTGACAGCTTTTGTATAACTTTGGCGGATTTAATAAGACCTGATGATTTTATCAAAACAGCACGCAAAACTCTTCCGCCGTCTAACGGCGGAACGGGGATAAGGTTTAAGATTAAAACTGACCAGTTCACAATTAAAAACAGCAAAAAATTCAGGTTTTGTGCGTGACTTTTATAAAAAAACTGAGCAATTGCTATCATTATTACGTTCGACAAAGGACCTGATAGGGCTATCATAACTTCTTTTTTCGGATAGCGGATTAAATCGCTTGAAAGTCTTAACGTCATACCAAACGGCAGAATAACGATAGATTTTATCTCAACGCCCATAAAAACAGCACACAAAAGATGCGACAGCTCGTGTATCAAAACTACGCCGAATGAAATAAAAAACGTCATTTGACTGCCCAGTAAATATGATAAAACAAGCATAGGAGCCAACAGTGCGTGAATGTACAAAAAACGGGTTATTTTAATCATTAGACGCATCTCCGTTGTTCTTAAAATCGATAAATTCTTCGGGGTTTAAGTACGTGTCACCCTTTTTTATTTCAAAATAAACAGTATTGTTTTCGGTGTTTGCTCTGGCTATTGCCTGACCTGCTTCGACTTTTGAGCCGACATCGGGAAGTATTTCGTTTAAGTGAGCGTAAAGAGTGAAAATTTCGTCGCTGTGTTTGATTATTATGTATGAGCCATATTCTTCATTTGTTGCGATTTCTGTTATCTCGCCTGATGCTACAGAGCATATATTTTCATCAGGCTCGACCTTTAAGTCGATACCATAATGAAAGCTGCTTGTGTTTGCGTCTTGTACACCGAAGCTCTTTGTAATGTATGCTCCTTTTGCAGGGGTTACAAATTCGGACACGGGGTTCATAGCGGTAAGGGATGAGTCCTTTGTAAAAAAATCCTTGATTTTTGTAGCTTTTTCTTTTATATCTGTGTGGTGGTTTAAGATTAGAGAAACTGCATTTTTTGGTTTTGTAAGCACATCGTCAGGTGTGATTTTTAATATGCTTAATATGATTAAACAAAGAGCACAGATTGTGATTTTTTTAAAAAAATTGCTCTTTTGTGTTTTGATTGTCGGTCTTGTGTATTTTTTCATAATATTCTCCTGAACTTTTAGGGTTGTACAATATTATATTAAAACAGCACCGATAATATGACACAAAAAAACAACTGTACGCTAATAGCGTACAGTTGTAAAACTTTAGGTTATAAAATTTTAGTTTATGTTATTAGTTAAGACCAATCTGTGAATAGATGTCTTCTAAGATGCTCTGCTGTTCCTGAGCTTCTGAAAGAAGTACAGGACCGCCTGATGCTTCCCAAATCTTTGTGAATTCTTCTACGTACTGGTCTGCAGGTTTTTCGCCCTTGATTATCTGTGCTATCAATGCCTGCTGTGCATTGTGGATATCTGTTAAATATGCAGGTGCAGAAGGAACGATATCAACCTTGTAGAATACGTCTGTCATCATTGTTGTTGTACCATTGTACTTTTCTACAAAATCTGCATAAGATTTTGAGAACGCACTTTCAAAGAGTTCTTTTTTAGGAGCGATAGGTGACCAGAATGTACCGCCTGCAAAGCCGAATTCATAACCTGCAAGTCTCTTCTGAGCAGCGTCTGCATAATCAGCTGTAGCAACGTATGCATTCTTAGCCTTTGTTGTTTCTTTGTCAACCCATTCGTATGCAACGCCTTCTTTACCCATTCTTACTTCTGTCATTAAATCGTCGTCTGTATACATAGCTTCTAACATCTTAAGAATTCTTGTAGCTTTTTTGCCTGAATTTTCATCGTTTGCACCAAAGCCGATTGAGTGAGCGGGATCGCCCCAAGCACGAACACCTGATTTGCCATCAGGACCCTTAACAACTGTAGCATAAGCTATTTCAGCCTCGGGAGCGTTCTGTCTTGTAGTAGAAATGAGAGATGTAGCAGATGTTTCGTCCTGGTATCCGCCCTGACAGTAGTAACCTGCCTTGTTTTCTTTGAATAAAGTCTGCGCAGACTTATCCAATTCAACGAAAGCGGGGTAGACGATACCTTCTTTGTACCAGTCAGCTAAAACCTGTAATGCGTCTTCTACTTCAGGTCTTAAGCCGCCGTATACAATTTCGCCGTCAACTTCCTCCCAGTCGAAAGGAAGAACGCCGTAAGCACCGAAGATTTCCGGGAAGAAGTATGAGTAGCTGCTAGATGTAGGAACTAAACCGAAAGTATCGTTTTTGCCGTTACCGTCGGGGTCGTCATTTACGAATGCAAGCAATACATCGTGCATTTCATCAAGTGTTGTAGGAACTTCCATACCAACTTTTTCTAACCAGTCTTTTCTATAGATAGAAACTGTTGTTATCATATGAGAGTTGTTTAAGTTAGGCATACCGTAGTTCTTGCCATCGTAGTAAGAGTATGCCCAAGCTGCAGGAGCACGGTCGTTGATGTCAGCGTAAATCGAAGGAGCGTACTTTTCGATAGCAGCATAAGGAACTTCTAAGAAGTATTCGTCTCTTGCGTCTGCGAAATGATACATAGGATCCATTTCGTAAACTAAATCAGGAATATCGCCTGATTGTAAAAGAGCGTTCTTCTTGTCGCTGTAACCGTTGTATTCTGCGAATATAGGTGTGATTTCTACGTTGAATTTATCTTCCAACAGTAATTCAGAAGGCAAGCCTTCTTCACAACCTGCAAGGCCGGGATAACCGAGCCAACTGATAGCAAGTGTTTCGTCGGTGTCTTCAAAAGATGAAATATCAACCTGCTGACCGCCGCCGCCACAACCTGCAAGCATACCGATAGCTAAAACTAAAGCTAAGGCAATGCTTAAGATTTTTTTCATTTTCATGAAAATTCCTCCTTGAAAAAATAATTTTATTATTAAAATGCTTTTTGCATTTTAAGGACATTTAAGGAAAAACCTTGATATAAAGCCAAAATTTTTATAAAAAGCATTCCAATGGAAATATTATAACACATAATATTAAAAAAGTGTATACTTTTTTTTAATTTTTTTTATTTTTTTTGTTGGTATCTTTTAAAAAGTGTTTTTTTCTGTATTGGAGCGGGGATTCGCCCATTACAGATTTAAATGCTTTGCAAAAGTGGTTTGTAGAACCAAAGCCTGCATCATACGCAATCTGCGTTATGTTTTTATCAGTTTCCTCCATCATTTCCAATGACTTTTTTATACGGAAATTAACTAAATAATCAGAAAACGAAATACCCGTAGACTCTTTAAATGTACGAGATAAATAGCTTGCATTTGTAAAAAACATTTTAGCGGTTTTTTCAAGTGTTATCTTTGAGTTGTAGTATGAGTTTATGTATATAACAACATCTGAAATCAGCTGTGATGTCGCACTGCCTTCCACTAACTTGTTCTTTTTGTCTTTTTCTCTTTGCATTAAAATTATAAGCTCGCAGGTCAAGGCTTTTAATAGTGCTACGTTTTGCTTGCCCTTATACTCTTCTAAAAGCTCGTGGAAAATTTCTCCGATTCTGTCGCCTTTTTCTGAATGGATAATTGAAACATCGTTATTTAACAAAATGTCGCGACTGTCGAATTCTTTTAAGAAGCTTTTATTTAAATTGATGATAATTCTTGTTCTTACCTGGTCATTTTTGGGGACTGTTTTATGCAGAGTATTGGGCGGAATTACTATAACATCGCCTTCTACTACATTGTAGGTTTTTTCGCTGACAAAATAACCTACATTACCTTTTACAAGATAATATATTTCGTATATATCACTATGAAAATGGTTGGGCAGACCACTAAGGGAGGGACCTATGCACTCATCTACCTCAAATATATTTTTGTCTATTTTTGATGTAGACATTTTGAATTCTCCTTTCTCAATAAATTTTAAATAACCATATAACAAAATCAATACAATTCGATTATAACACAGAAAAGTAAAAAATGGAATACTTTTTTTAAAAAAATAGTCATATTTCGAATAGAATGTGAAAAAAAGTTATGATATTATAGCAATAAAGTATAAAAAACAGGGGGAAATTAAGTTGGAAATCATTAAAAGCAAAACATCAAAAGAATTAGGTATAGCTGCAGCAAAGCTGACAGCAGAAAAATTAAATGAAGCAATTTCTGAAAAAGGATTTGCAAGAATCATCTTATCAACAGGTGCTTCACAGTTTGACACATTAGAAGCATTGGTAAAGGAAAACGTTGACTGGTCAAAGGTTGAAATGTTCCACCTTGATGAATATGTAAACTTGCCCGAAACTCACATCGCAAGCTTCAGAAAGTATTTAAAGGAAAGGTTTATAGATATAGTTCATCCAAAAGAAGCTTATTTAGTGGACGGTGACAATCCCGAAGAAACAATTAAATATTTAACAGAAAAAATCACAGAATCACCCGTAGACGTAGGTCTAATCGGTATCGGCGAAAATGCTCATATCGCATTTAACGACCCCCCGGCAGATTTTAACACAAAGGAATCTTACTTTGTAGTAACCCTTGATGAAAAATGCCGTATGCAGCAGGTAGGCGAAGGTTGGTTTGAATCTATTTCCGATGTACCCGCTCAGGCAATTTCTATGACATCCTACAGAATTATGCAGTGTAAGACAATAATTTCTGCTGTACCGCACGAAGTTAAGGCTTGGGCTGTAAAAAATACAATAGAAAGCAAAGAAACAACACCGATGATTCCTGCTACATTATTAAAGGAACATTCTGACTGGTATTTATTTGTAGACGAAAATTCAGGTAAGGATATCTAATAAACTCTATACAGGAGATGATATAATGGACAGAAAATTAAGAGTCGGTTATGTAGGCTATGGTCGTCGTGGCTACGGCGGCGGTCTTTTGGGACAATATCTTAAAATGGACGATGTTGATGTTGTTGCGGTTTGTGATTTGGATCCTGAAAAATGTGAGCTTGCAGCTCAAAAAGTAAAAGAAAAAAAGGGCTATATGCCCTTTGTGACAACTGATTACAAAGAACTTTTTGACCGGAATTTAGATGCGTTAGTAAACGGCTGCGGCTGGGAATCTCATATAAATATTGCAATCGACAGTATGAATGTAGGTGTTCCGATAGGTATTGAAGTAGGCGGTTCGTACAGCATTGATGAAGTATGGGAGCTTGTTAAAACACACGAGCGTACAGGTGTACCCTGTATGATGCTTACAAATGTAAGATATATGAAAAAAGAAATGGCACTTGTGAATATGGTACGCAAGGGCGTATTTGGCAAGGTTGTTCACTGTGACGGCGGATACTGTCACGATATGTGCGAAAGTATGCTTACGCAAGAATATTACAGATTAGGAAACTATAAGGTAAGAAACGCTGATACATATCCTTGTCACGCTTTAGGTCCTATTCTTAGCATACTTGACATTAATCGCGGAAACAAGATGGTGTCACTTTCTTCTGTTGCATCGTGTTCAGCCGGCTTGCACGAATACATAAAGGCTAATTGCGGGCACGACCATCCTTTGGCTGATTACAACTTTGCTCAGGGTGATATTGTTACAACTACGATTAAATGTGCTCGTGGTGAAACAATTACACTCCGTCTTGACACATCACTTCCAAGACCCTATTCAAGACGCTTTGAAATTCACGGAACAAAGGGAATGTATGCTGAAGACGGAAACTTCATTTACTTAGAAGACGAGCATAAAGAATTAAAAGAAAAAACAAAAGAACTTTACAACAACGCAGATGAATACGTTGAAAAATATAACCATCGTATCTGGGCGGCAAAAGAAGAAGCAAAGGGAGATATGTTCTCATCAGGTCACGGCGGTTCCGACGGTATGTTAAACAGAGCGTTTATTGACAGCGTGAAATACGGTTATCCTATGCCGACAGACATATATGACACTGCAATTTTGATGTGCATAACGGCACTAAGCGAGCAGTCAATTGCAATGGGTGGTGCACCTGTTGCGGTACCCGATTTTACAAAGGGTGCATATATTAAAAGAAAACCTTTAACAAAAGAAGACAATCCGTGGGCAATTTAACCAAAAGACAAGATATGTAGATAATACATCAAAAAAGTGCAAAAAATGTGTTGAAAACATCAGATATTTAATGTATAATACTCTTAATTTCAAAACAATTGAAAAGGGGAGTTAAAAATGGAAGGTGTAGTATTTCACGGAAAAATGCCTGACCCGTTTTTAAAAGAAGACGGAACAAGGGTAACGCCGGATGAGTGGCCGACTTACAAAAAGGCATTACTTGAAAAAATTGTAGATATAGAATACGGCGGTATGCCGCCGCGTCCTGAAGTTGTAGAAATTGAACCTTTGGATACTTTTGTACGCGGACCTTTTATTGTGTGGTACAGAATCAAGGCTGGAACTAAAGAAAAGCAGCTTACATTTTTATTAGGACTTACCATTCCTTATTTTGAAGAAAAGGGTATTTATTATATGGCGCCTCCGCAGGAAGACGAAAAGTACCCCGTTATCTTAACAGGTGACGGCTGCTACAGAAATATGGAAAGAGACTCCGTTGAAGAAGCAAACAAACGTGGCTTTATTGCGGCTACTTTTAACAGATTAGAGCTTGCTAACGACATAAAAGGAAGTCGTGAAGGCGGTATTCACGATATCTACGAGGGCGATTATTCTGATATTTCTGCCTGGGCGTGGGGATATTCTGTTTGTATGGATGTCTTTGAAAAGCTGTCTTATGTCGATGAAACAGAAGTTGCAATAACAGGACATTCTCGTGGTGGTAAAACTGTTATGCTTGCTGCTGCAGTTGACGAAAGAATTAAGTATGTAAGCCCGAACAACAGCGGTTGTCACGGTGCTAACTCTCATAAGTGTCAGGTTTTGGGAATTCCCGGTATAAGACGCGAAACAGAAACAATGACTCATATGTTAGACTCTGTTCCTACCTGGATGGGACCGAAGCTTGAGCAGTATCGTGGTAAACCCGAAGAGCTTCCTTACGATATGCACTTTTTCGGTGCGATGATTGCACCAAGATACTATATGCAGTGCGAGGGTATGCAGGACTACTGGATTAACCCTGTTGGTGCTTGGCAGAACTTTGCGGCTGTTAAGGCTTGCTATAAATATTTAGGTTGTGAAGAAAATGCGGGTGCTTGGTTCAGACCGGGCTATCATCGTCATAGGTTGCCTGAATATACAGAATTTTTAGACTTTATCGAAAGAGCACAAAAAGGTCTTCCGTTAGCAGAACATTTAAAAATCAATCCGTATCCGGATGTGCCACTTAACTTTGACTGGTAAAATGTAAGTTAAAAGAGATGTAGGTTATTCTACATCTCTTTTTTGTTTGCGATATTGTAATGGTGATATTCCTGTTATCTTTTTAAAGACCCTTCCAAAGTGAGTGTTACTTTTAAAGCCTACATTTTCGGCTATTGAAATGATATTTTCGTTTGTTTCGGTAAGAAGCTTTTTTGCTTCCATTACACGGACGTTGTTTATGTAATCAACAAACGACATTCCAACTGTTTTTTTAAAAATCCTTGACAAATAACACGAATCTATAAAAAACTCTGCTGAAATATTTTCTAAATTCAATTCTGTCTGGAAATTGTTATTTATATGTGCGACTACTTCAGTTATTGTTTTTTGCGTGCCGCTAAGCTGATTGTTGACAACAACGCTTTTTTCTTTTTTATTTTTATTTGCCAAAAACAAAAGCTGCATAAGAAAAAATTGCTTGGTCGAAAAATCGTTGCTGTTGTTCATATTTTCTAGAATCGACTCCACTATAAGCTGTTCTTTTAAAGAAAAATCGATTACATATATGCCGTTTTCAAATGTTTCGTAAAAATTTATATCAGAAAAAAACTCGGAAAAATCCTTTATAATATCATCAGAAAATGTAATCAAAAATCGTTCGTATGCGAGGTTTTTAACGTTGTATGTTGCGTGTATGACGTTTGGGGGAATTAAAACAAGACTGCCTTTTTTTATAGAATAGGTTTTGTCCTGTATAAAATAAACCCTTTCTCCTGAATAAAGATAATATATTTCATATCTTGTGTGATAGTGGTACTTTGACATCGATAGCGGTTTTAAGACTTTTTCATATTCTACGAATATTTCTTCAGACAAATTTTCGATAATACTGTTTTGTTTTTTTAAAGTATTTTCCATAGTGCATCTCCTCCGTATAAGAGTTTATCATATTCTTATAAGGAAATCAATATTAAAAAACAAAATATGTAGAAAATATCTCGTTTAAGACAAAATATGTGTTGAAATATATATTTATTTTGTGTATAATGGGCTCAACAGTTAAAACTGTAAAAGAGAGGAGAACAAAATTATGGCAAAGAAAAGATATGTACAGGTCGGTGTAGGTGGCAGAGCACCGTTTTTCTACTCCGCAATAGCAAAGACATTTAATGAAACATCAGAACTCACAGCTTTTTGTGATATCAACAGAACAAGACTTGAATACGCAAAGAGCCGTATGGTAGACGAATTCGGATACAAGGGTGATATTAAGCTTTACGGTGTAGACGAATTCGACAAGATGATTGAAGAACAAAAGCCCGATTGCGTAATCGTAACTTCAATCGACAGAACACATCACAAGTACATCGTTCGTGCTATGGAATTGGGTTGTGACGTAATTTCAGAAAAACCTATGACGATGGATGCTGATAAGTGTCAGGAAATTATTGATGCAACAAAGCGTACAGGCAAACACCTAAGAGTATCATTTAACTATAGATACGCTCCGTCAAACTCACAGATTAAAGAGCTTTTAATGAGCGGTGTAATCGGTGATGTTAAGGCAGTTCACTTTGAATGGATGTTAAATACATTTCACGGTGCTGATTACTTCAGAAGATGGCACAGAGATAAGAAAAACAGCGGTGGTCTTTTGGTACATAAATCAACTCACCACTTTGACCTTGTTAACTTCTGGTTAGGCACAACACCCAAGCAGGTATTTGCGTATGGCGACCTTATGTTCTACGGAAGAGAAAATGCAGAAAACAGAGGCATTACAAAGTTTTATAACCGTGTTTACGGTTCAGAATATGCAAAGAACGATCCGTTTGCACTTGATATGACAGAGTGGGAACCGCATGTTAAAATGTATTTAAATGCTGAAAAAGACGACGGCTACATCCGTGACCAGAGTGTATTTGGCGACGGTATCAGCATCGAAGATACAATGGGTCTTGTAGTAAAATACAACAGCGGTGCTATTATGACATATTCACTTACTGCTTACTCTCCTGTTGAAGGCTTTAATGTTACATTTACAGGTACAAAGGGCAGACTTGAATACAGAACAACAGAGCAGGTTTATGTAAACGCTGCAGGCGATCCGAATAAAGAGGGCGCGACAACAGGTAAATCTATTGCTATCTTCCCGATGTTTGATAATCCTTATTTAGTAGAACCCAGAACAGGTGAAGGTGGTCACGGCGGCGGCGACCCTGTTTTACTTAATGATATATTCGGTACACCTGAATACGACCCGCTTCACAGAGCGGCTTCATACATTGATGGCGCGATGAGTATTTTAACAGGTATCGCGGCAAATAAATCAATCGCAACAGGTATGCCTGTAGACATTGATTCACTTGTAAAATTTTAATACTGAATAAAAAATCGGCAAATCTTTCGATTTGCCGATTTTTTTGTATTAAAAGAAATTTTACACTTCTTCTGCTTCTTTTAAGATAGCAGCTTTATCTTTATTTGCCGAAGTCAGAACAAACTGCATAGCGACTGTAACGAACAGCATCATAGCGGCGAATATCAAAAATGCGATTTTGTAGTCGCCAAAAATGTCATAAAAGCCATTTCCTATAGGAGCACCGATAGCATAACCCGCATAATTTGCAGATACAAATATGCCTATAAACTTACTGAAGTCCTTGTTGCCGAAAAGCTCTGTTACAATGAGTGAGAGCATAACAGTTTCAAGGGGTAAGGCAAACGAACTTAAAATGCTTCTTATAAATGCTATTACGTGTCCTGTAGGTGTATTTGTAAGTATAACAAGCCCGAATACAGATAAAAACGAACAAGCGTAGCATATATTCATAGAAATACGTAATCCGAATCTGTCATACAAGAATCCTACGCTGAATTTTGAAAATGTAAGCACGATGCTTCCGACACTTGTAATTAATGCAACAAGATTCATATTTATTCCGAGATCGTACATATGCGGAACGGCAATCTGACTGAGTCCGTGAAGAGCCATACCTGTTAATGCTACACATAGTAAAGATATGTAAAAATATGGTTTTTTAACAGCAAAACTATAGTCCATTCCAATCCAGCCGGTTCCGCGTGCTTTTTTTGTTTTAGATTCTACAACTGTCTTGGAATTGTCACCTTTTTGGGGATTTTCACGGTAGAAAAATACCACAAGAAGCATTACAATCAGCAAAATAAGTGTAACCAAAAGGTAAGACGTTCTGTATCCAAACGGATTGCCCTCTTGAAATATTATAGGTGTTAATATCTGTACAGCAATAGCACCGCCTATGCCGTTTGCAGAAAGAATTGCACCTGTTACCGTACCTTTGTTTTTTGTGCACCACTTATTAACGATGGTACTTACCATAGTTGTACTTGTCCACGAAAGTCCCAAGCCGAGTAAAACGCCGGCAAAATAGAACCAATATAAGCTTTCAGTATACGCTCTTATCAGAGCAAAAGCTATTAAGCATACAAAACCTGCACAAATCAGCTTTTTTGTGCCGAATTTATATACAAGTCTGCCAAAATACAGATTTATAATTGTTGTAGTTACAAATCTTATCGTATCGGTAATAGAAAAAGCACTTCTTGGAATGTTCAGTGCTTCTGTTATAGCGGTCAGGTATAGCGTACCACCGCTTGAGCAAAGCCCAAGAGTTGTTGCAACTATCAAAAACGAAATGCCGATAATGACCCAGCTGTAATCAAATTTTGCTTTTTTTGGTGTGTTTTCCATAGAACCCATCCTTTTGTCTTTTAAATTCTGCATATATTGTAGCATACTTTTTTGATATGTAAATGGAAAAAACGAAACAATATGGAATTTTCGAAACAAAATTTTCAGTTTCTGTTGATATTAATTATTTTATATGTTAAAATAATAGCATATACATAAAAGCGGAGCGAAAAATGTTTGAAAATGTAGAAAACTTAAAAATTAAATCCGTGTTAAATTCTCAAGCTGCAAGAACACACGGACGAATTAACTGCAGAAAGTATCACTCCTTTATTATAAGGGTGAGTGGCTCAAGAGAATACAGCTTTGATGATAAAACACTGATTCAAAACGTTGGCGAAGTGATTTTTTTCCCTAAAGGTTGTTCGTATGATTACAAAAATGCGACAGATGAGGCGGTTTTGGGCATAGTAATAAATATGGATGGCGATTTCGGCGAAGTAGAGCCTAAGGTATATTCGCTCAAGGATTTTTATGAAACAGACTATTTTATGTATCATTTTGCCGATTTGTGGAAATTGGGAAGCAATGCTGAAAAGTATAAATGTATGTCGTTATTATATGATTTATTTGCATACATTTCCAATCTTGAAAATTTTGCATATCAGGACAAAAAGCACTTTTTTGTGATTGAGCCGGCGATTAAGCACCTTAAAAAGAACATCTATGAATGTTCTTTAAAAGCCGACGAGCTCCACAAATTATGTGGTATTTCAAGCACGTATTTCAGAAAATTATTTATTTCAAAATTCGGGACAAGTCCCAAAAACTACATTACTGAAAAACGTGTCCTGCAGGCAAAATCAATTATAGACAGCGGAGATTTTTCTACTGTTAAAGAGCTTGCTTTGGCTGTAGGCTATAAAGACCCGCTTTATTTTAGCAAGGTATTTAAAAAGCATTACGGAATTTCGCCCGTGAATATGAATAAATAAAACCAATAAAACAAAAGGAGATACAAAATGACAAGCAATGTATGGCATGACATTTCACCGAAAAGAATTAACACGGAGGATTTTTTGTGTGTAATTGAAATATCCAAAGGAAGTAAGAAAAAGTACGAGCTTGACAAAGAAACAGGCTATTTAATACTTGACCGAATTTTATACACGTCGACACATTATCCTGCAAACTATGGCTTTATCCCGAGAACCTATGGTGATGATAATGACCCGTTAGATGTGCTCTTGATTTGTGCCGAGCCCTTAGAGCCGTTATCTTTGGTTCGTGCATATCCAATCGGTGTTATCACTATGGTTGACAACGGTCGCTCGGACGAAAAGATTATAGCTATTCCGTTTAACGACCCGAACTACAATCATTATACAGACATTGACCAGCTGCCGATACACATTTTTGATGAAATGAAGCACTTTTTTACCGTTTACAAAAACCTTGAAAACAAGGACACTGCAGTAAACGAAGTGCAGGGCAGAGAAGAAGCTGTAAAGATTATCAAAGCTGCTATGGATAATTATGTAGAAAAATTCTGCAAGTAAGCTTTTTATAAAAAGGAGATATTCCAATGAATAAAGAGAGCATAATGCAAGCGGCGAAATTCTCCGTAGTGGGTGTTTTTAATACTGCAGTAGACTATATTGTCTTTTATGTAATGCTGGTCTTTTTAAACGCCGACAAGAGTATTTCGCAGATTGCAGCTACCGCTGTTGCTATGTGCGGCAGCTACATAGTAAATAAATATTGGACCTTCTCTCAAAAAGGGAAAAGAAGCAACACCAGGATTATAAAATTTATTTTGACAAACATAATATCAATGTCCTGTACGATAATTTTTATGAACATATTCCATGATGTTTTGCATATTCACGAGTGGCTAAATTCACTTATCTCACTTATGGGTTTGTCATATAGTTTAAATGCAGATATGGGCGTGATGCTTTGTAAAATTTTAGCGTCGTGTCTATCCTTTGTAGTAAATTTTATCGGAAATAAATTCTGGGTGTTTAGCGAAAAGAAAGACAGCTGATTTTTTATAAAATTATTAAAAATTATTAAAAAACTGTTAAAAACCTGTTGATAATGTTGATAACTCGGTAAAATTTTTAAATATTATGTAAACCAAAAAGCAAAAACACAAGTTTTACTTGAATATTAACGTCAAACATTATATAATATAATGTGATATATTAGAACACAGACGGAATGAAAATTTCGGCGGAATGGAGTTTATAATGACAACAAAGTACAAAAGAATTTTACTTAAAATAAGCGGAGAGGCATTAGCTGGCGGCAAGGGTACGGGACTTGACGCCGATACTTTGTCAAAAGTTGCGAGTGTTGTAAAAAAGTGTCACGAATCAGGAGTTGAAATCGCAGTAGTTGTAGGCGGAGGAAACTTCTGGCGCGGAAGACAGAGCGAAGATATGAACAGAACACGTGCAGACCATATGGGTATGCTTGCAACCGTTATGAATTCATTAGCACTCCAGAGTGCTTTTGAAGCGGCAGGAATTCCCTCAAGAGTACAGACTGCTATTGAAATGCGACAGATTGCTGAACCCTACATAAGAGATAAGGCAATGCGCCATTTAGCAAAAGGCAGAGTTGTAATCTTCGGCTGTGGAACGGGTAATCCGTTCTTTTCAACAGATACAACAGCGGCACTCCGTGCTGCTGAAATCGAAGCAGACGCTATTCTTTTGGCTAAAAACGTTGATGCAGTATACGACAGCGACCCTGCAACAAACCCCGACGCCAAGAAGTTTTCAGAACTAACATTTAAAGAAGTTTTAAATCTTGGCTTAAAGGTTATGGACTCAACAGCGACATCGCTTTGTATGGATAACGACATTCCGATTTTAGTATTCGGAATAGCTGAGCCTGAAAACATCATAAAGGTTTTATCAGGTGAAAAAATCGGCACGGTAGTAAAAAATTAATTAAAAATTAATTAACATAAAAGGAGATTATTGATATGTACGAAGATGTAAAAGCAAAAATGGATAAAGCAGTAGCTGCAATGGAAAACGACTTTGCGGCAATAAGAGCAGGCAGAGCAAACCCTGCGATTTTAGACAGAATTACAGTTGATTATTACGGCACAGCAACACCCTTAGCACAGGTTGGTACAATTTCAGTTCCCGACCCGAGACAGCTTTTAATTCAGCCTTGGGATGCAAGTATTTTGCACGACGTTGAAAAGGCAATCTTAGCTTCTGACTTGGGCTTGACACCTAACAACGATGGAAGAGGTATAAGACTTAATTTTCCTGCTCCTACAGAAGAAAGAAGAAAAGAGCTTTCAAAAAGCGTTTCAAAAAGAGCAGAAGAAGCCAAAGTCGTAGTGCGTAACGCACGTCGTGATGCGATTGATGCATATAAAGCACAGAAGAAAAACGGCGAAATCACAGAAGATGATTTAAAGAGTGCTGAAACTGATATTCAAAAGATTACGGACCAGTATATCAAAGATATTGATACTTTAGCAGACAAAAAGACAGCAGAAATTATGGAAATCTGATTCGGGGTGAATTGAAATTTTTCGTTTATTTAAAAGAAAAAAAGATGAAAAGTTAATAGCCGAAATTGATAAAGATAATCTTCCGAACCACGTCGGCATAATTATGGACGGAAACGGAAGATGGGCAAAAAAACGTGGGCTTCCAAGAAGTGCAGGCCACAGAGTAGGAGCATCAAACCTAAAGACGATTACAGAATTTGCAAGCGAAATGGGTATAAAGTACATAACGGCTTATGCCTTTTCTACGGAAAATTGGAAACGTCCCAAAGACGAAATAGATGCACTTATGAAGCTATTACTTGAATATCTGCGTGACAAAAAACTCTTAGAAGGCAATCAGGTACGCTTGAAATTTATAGGCGACAGAAGTGCATTGACTGAAGAAATTCAGGCAGAAATGAAAAATGCCGAAGAAGAGTCAAAAGACAGAACGCGTACCATACTTTATCTTGCAATAAACTATGGCGGTCAGCAGGAAATTACAAAAACCGTAAAAGAGCTTGCCCGAAAAGTAAAATCGGGAGAGTTGTCAGAAGACGATATCACAGAAGATTTAATCGGCGAAAATCTTTATACGGAAATTCCTGATGTTGATTTAATAATAAGACCGAGCGGCGAGTATCGTTTGAGTAACTTTTTGCTGTGGCAGTCGGCATACAGCGAATTCTGGTTTTCAAATATAAACTGGCCTGACTTTACAAAAGAAGATTTTACCCGTGCCATAAAGGACTATCAGGCACGCATAAGGCGTTTTGGCGGGGTATAACAGGAGGCAGAAATGTGGTCTAAAATTAAGATGAGATTAATAAGTGCGACTGTACTTATAGCCTTAGTTTTAACAGTGTTATTTTTAGCACCCGAATGGGGAGTGGCACTTTTGGTAAGCGGTGTGACATACGCTGTAATGTATGAGCTTACAAAGGTGTTTAATTTAAGAAACAAACATATATTAACAGCTGTAAACTTCATATTTGCAACTATTTTTATGGCTTTGGGGTATATAGCATCTTTAAAATATCTTCCTATGCTTTTGGTGCTTTACATAATTGCACTTATGACGGTTGCGGTTTTAGATAATGAAAGAGTGAGTTTTTCTAACGTTACGGCGTCACTATTTTTACTCTTTTATTCTGTGGCGTTACTTGTACATATAACTTTAATAAGGAAGTTAGACAACGGCATAGCACTTTTAATTTTAGCACTTATCGGTGCTTATATCACAGATACAGGAGCTTACTTTACAGGCATTTTCTTAGGAAAACACAAACTCATTGAAAAGGTAAGCCCCAATAAAACAGTAGAGGGTGCTGTAGGCGGGGTCTTTTCTGCAGTTTTAGGCTTTTTGATTTACGGCATAGTTATGAAAAACTTAGGGTATGATGTGAACTTTTTTAATCTTTTGATTTTATCTGTTCTTTGTGCTGCGGCAGCACAGCTTGGAGATTTGTCGGCTTCAGTTATGAAAAGAAGCTTTAAAGTCAAGGATTTCGGTAACGTCATCCCCGGACACGGCGGTATAGTTGACAGAGTAGATTCATTGATGTTTGTAGCACCTGTCGTTTATCATTTTATTACATTCCTGCCTGTGATTAAATAGGAGAAAAGTATGAAAAATGTAGTTATACTCGGCTCAACAGGCTCTATAGGAACACAGAGCTTAGAGGTTATTGAAGAAAAAGAAGGCTTTTCTGTCTTGGCTATTTCGGGAAACTCAAATATTGAGCTTTTAGAAAAACAAGTAAGGAAATTTAAACCTAAGTTTGTTGCCGTTCCCGATGAAAAAAAAGCAAGTGAACTAAAGCTAAAAATTAAAGATGAAAGCACCCGCGTTTTGTCAGGTAAAGAAAGCTTAGAAGAAATCGCAGCCCTGCCCAAAGCCGATACGGTTATTACGGGCATTGTGGGTATAGCGGGACTTCTTCCTACGTTGTCGGCGGTTAAAACGGGCAAAAGAATAGGACTTGCAAATAAAGAAACGTTAGTCACAGCGGGCAATATTGTGATGAATACCGCAAAAAAAACGGGTGCAGAAATTATCCCTGTTGACAGCGAGCACAGTGCAATATTTCAATGTATGGCAGCTCGAAGAAATGACAAAAATTACGATTCGGAGTTAAAACGAATTATTTTAACTGCATCAGGCGGTCCGTTTTTTGGCAAAAGCAAAGATGAATTAAAAAATATAACAAAAAAAGAAGCACTAAAGCACCCCAATTGGACAATGGGCGCAAAGATTACGATAGATAGTGCGACGTTAATGAACAAAGGTTTAGAGGTTTTAGAGGCAAAGAGTTTATTCTCGGTTCCGTTATCTAAAGTTGATGTTTTAGTGCACAGACAAAGCATTGTACACTCTATGGTTGAGTTTGCGGATAACGCTGTGATTGCTCAACTCGGCGTTCCTGATATGAAGCTTCCTATTCAGTATGCGTTGACGTATCCTGCAAGGCTTTCAATGAGGGACAACGCACTTGATTTGACAAAATATACCTTAACGTTTGATGAACCTGATAAGAACACGTTCAAGTGCTTGGATTTAGCATATCGTGCAGGTGATGTGGGTGGTACTATGACCACTGTTTTAAATGGTGCAAACGAAGCGGCAGTAGGTTTGTTCTTAGAAGATAAGATAAAGTTTTTAGACATTTCAGATATTGTTGAAATGGCAATGTCTGAGCATAAAACAATTAAGAATCCAACTGTTTGCGACATTTTAGACGCAGACCGGTGGGCAAGAGAATATGTAAACACAAATCTACATAGACTAAAGTAATATTATTAAGCCTTATATGTTTCATATAAGGCTTTGACACATTTTATAAGAATGTAAAAAGGAGCATATATGAGCGGTTTTTTAACTATAGTTGCAGCAATTATAATATTTGCACTTTTGATTTTTGTTCACGAGCTTGGACATTTTATAGCGGCAAAGGCATCAGGTGTTTACGTCATAGAATTTGCACTCGGAATGGGGCCGAAAATCGTGAGTAAAAAATGGGGCGAAACTGTGTATTCTATTCGTTTATTTCCTATTGGTGGCTTTTGTTCGATGGAAGGCGAAGACGAGCAAGTTGACTCAGAACGCTCGTTTTCAAAGAAAAGACCGTTTAAAAGACTTATTATTTTATTTGCGGGTGCGTTTATGAATATATTGCTCGGATTTGTTCTTTTAGTGGGGCTGACATCTACAAGCGAGGGGTTTGTTGAACCGAAAATCGAGCAAGTTACCGAAAGTGGTGCCGCATACGCAGCAGGACTTTTGCCCGGTGATGAAATTGTTCGTGTAAACGGAAGAAGCATAAACATTATGGAAGACTTCAACTGGGAAATTTCTAACAACAAATATCCCGACGGAAAGCTTAATCTCGTAGTAAAAAACAATGGTGTAAAACGTGAAGTGTCGGTTGTTCCAAAAGATGTAGATGGTGAAAAAACCTACGGAATTATGCTTAATACTACCGACAATTCGTTTTTGAAAACTCTAAAGGTTTCGTACTGCAGAACTATATTTTACTCACGTGTCGTAATTGATTCACTGATTGATTTGGTTACGGGAAAAGCATCGTTTTCTCAGGTTTCAGGTCCTGTCGGCATAGTTCACGAAATCGGAACTGCGGTAGAAACCGCAAAGCAAACAGGGTTAGACGGGATTAAGACGCTAATTTCACTCACTATACTTCTGACTATAAATTTGGGTGTGTTTAATTTATTGCCGCTTCCGGCATTAGACGGCGGAAGAATACTTTTTGTACTTTTGGAAATGATACGTAAAAAACCGATACCCATCGAAAAAGAAGCCATAGTTCATTTTATCGGTATTGTACTGCTACTCGGGCTTTCGGTTATTATTGCGTTTAAAGATATTTTTACGATTTGGTAGGAGAAAATTATGGGGAAAATACAAGTTTTATCAAAAAATGTATCCGATAAAATCGCTGCGGGCGAGGTTGTGGAACGTCCGGCATCGGTAATAAAGGAATTTTTAGAAAATTCCGTTGATGCGGGTGCTACAATTATCACAGTTGAAATAAAGGGTGGCGGCATAAAATATATGCGTGTTACCGACAATGGCTGCGGTATGTCGCGTGATGATGCAAAAAACTGTATTCTTCGCCACGCTACGAGTAAAATTTCTACTGAGAATGATTTAAACAGCATTAAAACATTAGGTTTTCGCGGTGAAGCACTATCTTCAATTGCCGCAGTTTCAAAGCTTGAAATATACACAAAAACACGAGAAGATGAAACAGGAACATATATGATTGCCGAAAACGGCGAGATTATTGATATTACTGAAGCGGGCTGTCCTGACGGCACTACCGTTTTGGTTCGTGAGCTTTTCTGCACAGTTCCTGCCAGAATGAAGTTTTTGAAAAAAGACTACACAGAGGCGGGATATATTGAAGATATTGTGGCTAGACTCGCGCTATCTCATCCTGAAATTTCAGTAAAACTGATAAACAACGGAAAAGAAGTAATATTTACACCCGGTGATAACAAGCTTTCATCGGCTGTTTATGCTGTTTACGGCAAAGACATTAAAGATGCAATGATTGAAGCTGATTATACCGACGGCGGAGTCAGGGTTTTTGGAATGTGTGCTAAAGCAAGTGCAGCCCGTGCTAACCGCAATATGCAAAACTTTTTTGTAAACGGCAGATACATAAAAAGTGCACTTTTGTCGCACGCGGTTGAAGAAGCCTACAAAAACGAGCTTATGGTGAAAAAATTCCCCGCTTGTGTTTTGAACATTGAAATCTCACCTGAAATGGTTGATATAAACATCCACCCAACAAAGCTTGAAGCAAAATTTGCAGATGAAAAGGCAGTTTATCACGCAGTTTACTGGGCAGCTAAAAACGCACTTTACAAAAAGGCGTATGTTCCGAAGGTTGATGATGTAAAAATTTCTGAAAAAACTGTTGCACGCCCGACACCTGCTGCTGTAAAAGAAAGGTTTTTATCAACACCTGAAGTAAAGACGCAAACACCGAAAATCGATTTTTCAAAGGTAACGCCGATAGTGCATACTGAGCCCAAAAGAGTAGAGCAGGCAAAAATCAGCTTTGGCGAAAATATTTACAGAGTACCAACACCTGTAGCAGAAGAAAAGCCAAAAGAAATCATAAAAGAAGAGTCAAAATCTTTTAAAGAGCCCGAAAAGCTGACAGCAGAATATGTAAAAAAATCAAACGATGAGCCTGTGGTAATAAAGGAAAAACCCGTATTTAAAATTTGCGGACAAGTTTTTAATACATATATAATAGTCGAAAAAGACGGAAAAATGTTGATGGTAGACCAGCATGCCGCTCACGAAAGATTAAGGTATGAAAAGCTGCTCGCTCAATACAAAGAGCGAAGCATTGTAACTCAAATTCTTCTAATGCCTGAAATAGTGAGTTTAACCGCAAACGAATACTCGCTGTTTTGTGAAAATCAGGCAGAGATAAATGATTTAGGCTATATTTGCGAAACGTACGGCGAGCGTGAAATAATTGTTCGTGAAATTCCGTTAGAAGCCCAAGATACTAATATTTCTGAAACGATTTTTTCTTTGCTTGAAATGTTTAACACAAACAGAAAAAATATAGATGATGATTTGGCTGCTAAAATGCTTTATCGTATAGCTTGTCGTGGTGCAATAAAAGCGAATAAAGCACTTGATGAAAAAGAAATGCAGATTCTGTTAGAAAATATCTTTGGTTTAGAAAACATAAACACCTGTCCGCACGGCAGACCAATAACGATAGAATTTACAAAAGATTTTATTGAAAAA
>CAZCOF010000013.1:0-23484 GCA_964500095.1 uncultured Oscillospiraceae bacterium | reverse complement strand
TGTACCTATGTACAGCTTCGGGGCACACCCCTACGGGTTCAGTTTGTCCAATCTGCACTGTTTTCCGTCCAGCCCAAAAGGAGCTGTAGCAAACAATTTTGCCACAGCTCCTTTTCAATTTATGTTATTTTTCAATACTTTCATAAACCATTATATAGTATTTTTCCTTTTGCGGCAAATTCGATTGCTTCTTCCTTTGTTAAATCATAAATTTCACGAACGGTTGTTTCGTAGTTATAGTGTAGTGTGTTTTCTTTCATAACAATTCTCCTTATTTTTAATTTTTTTAAGAACTGCACTTTAAAAAGAGCGCGTGCTGTGATAAAATTAATAAAAGATAATGCCACAAAAAATAAAAAACAAAAATCGCTTGTTGAAATGGTAAATTTCTTAGTAAAACAGCACTTATTTTTTTGTTTTTCTTGCTTTTTACTTGATTTGCGGGATGAAATGTGGTATCCTATTGTAAGCAGATTTTTAAGCTATAACATCTACTGTATATTTAATAAGAAAAAAGTCATTTGTAAAATAGTAATTTTTTTTTGTAAAATTGTAAATTTTTTTCCGTTATTTCTTGACTTGGCGAAGAAAGTTTGATATTTTACACGTAGGTGGTGTTTTTAAAAAATCACCGCCATAAAACTTGTTAGTAGCCCATTTTTTAATGGCTATTAAGTTACTATCCTCAAAAGGGCGAAACCGAAGGACTTATCCCCTGTCCTTCGGCGGAGCTCACACTAAGGTCGTAACGATAGATTATTTAAATTATGACGAGGTGCGATAATGGAAAATAAAGCTTTGGAAGAAAAGGTATTAAAGTACATTGATGACAACCGTGATGAAATGTTTAATCAGTTATCGGAGCTTGTAAAGATTGACACACAGAACTTTTACAAAAATGGTGGTAACGAAAACGACGGACAGGTTTATTTAGAAAAAATCTGTAAAGAAATAGGCGTAGATGTTGACATTTATGCACCTGATTCAGTTCCGGGTTTAATAGAATCGGATGAATACAACCCCGGCAGACAGACAGATAAAAGAAACAACTTAGTTGCAGTCTTAAAAGGTCAAGAAGACAAAAACGGCATTATGCTTGCCGCTCACATGGATACAATGCCCGCAGGCGATTTATCAAAGTGGACAGATTCACCTTTTTCAGGTTTAATTAAAGACGGAAAAATCTACGGTCGCGGTGTAGGTGACGACAAGTTCGGTCTTGCACTTGCGTGGTTTTTGATGAAGGCGTTTAAAGAATTGGGAATTACCCCTAAGAAAAATATTTTGCTTGGCTCATACTGCGACGAAGAAGGCGGCGGCGGTAACGGTGCGTTGGGTCTTTGTTTAAAATATCCGAGCGAATGTATCATAAATCTTGACGGTAAAGGCTTTGAAAAGCAAGCTTTGGGCGGCGGTTGTTTTAACATTAAACTGCAATCGACATTAAACGACAAGTCAATCGCTTCTGTTTTTGATGTATTTACAGGTGCACAGGCTATAGTAAAAGAACTTGAAATCCTACATCAGGAGCCGAACATTACAGTTCGTTTATCTAAGGTTTCCTGCGGCGAAGGCGGAGAGAAAACAGCAACTATAAGCATTGCAATCTATACCGACAGATCAAAGGAAGAAACCGAAAAGCAGCTGGCTGATATTTTTGAAAAGGTAAAACCTGTACTTTTAGAACAGCACCTTGCAAGTGAAGGATTTATCCGTACAACTAAATTTTTCCGCTACGGAAAAACAGATGAAAACAGTAAAGAAGCAGCACTCCTATCAGATTGCATAAAAGAATTAACAGGCGTATCTCCTGACACCTCAGGCTCTTGCCTTTCGGATTTGTCAATCTTTTTAAATTACGCAACGAAGAACAGCTTAAACTACGGTATCCCAAGAGGCGATGACAACGGTGGCGGTGCTCATCAGCCTAACGAATTCATTGAATGCAAAAATCTCATAGAATGCACAAAAATAATCGCATTGATGCTTTTAAGAATGTAGTAAACAAAGAACATTTTAATAATAAAAGAACTTAAATTAAATTTTATATAATTAAGGAGGAAGTAAAAATGGCTTACAACTTAACATTCAAATTCGCTCCCGCAGAGTGGCTTCCGTTCAGAGATCCGGAAACCTTGCTCAAAATCGAGAACGTAGATATGTACGCTCACGAGGGAAAGAATTTTGAAAACCCTGATTTTGAATTAAAAATCGTTCCTGACGTTCACAACTATTTTGCAGTAGATCTCATGCAGAAAATCAGAATGTCAGACATCAAAAACGAAAAATTGGTATTAATCCTACCAAGTCCTGAAAACGCAACTTATATCAGCTTAACAGAAGCGTTAAACAGATATAACATCAGCTGCAGAAACGTTCACGTGTTCTTCTTAAACGAATACGCGAATGAAAAGGGCGAAGTTGCTCCCTGGCAGAGTCCTTACAGCCGTGCAGGCAAATTTATGAAACACTTCTATGAAAGACTCAGAGCTGAGCTTCGTATGCCGATGGATCAGATTCACTTCTGGACAAACGAAAACATCGATACATATTCGGATGAATTGGCAGCTTTAGGCGGAGCAGATGCTGCATACACTGCACTTAGCTGGTCAGGCGGTATCGGATTTATCGACCCTGAAACATTCCCTGCAAAGACAATGGATGAGTTTAAGGAAATGGGCTCAAGACTCGTAACACCTATGCCCGAATCAATCGCTTATGATTCACTTCGCGGTATGTTCGGCTGCTCAGGTGATATAGGTAACGTACCTCCTAAGGGCGTAACAGTAGGACCCCGTGACTTAATGGCAGCTAAAGAATGGATTGACGTTGAATTCTTAGTAGGTTGCGGCGGAACAGCTCACCAGAAGCACCAGATAAGACTTTCATTATTTGGACCAATTTGTCCTGAAATTCCCGGTTCATTAATGAGACTTCATAATGGTACCTGCTATGTTGCAGATGCTGTAGCAAATCCGCCTGCTTCTAAACCTGACCACGAAGGCTTGATAGAGAAAATTGAAGAAATCAGACAAAAGGAAGAAAGATAAGGAGGAATAATCATGAATCGTAGTTTATTTGATTTTAAACCGAGCGAATGGCTTCCTACACAGGATAAAGCTGTTTTGGAATATTGCAGAAATATAAAAAGAGAAGAAATGGATATAACAAACGAAAACGGCTACACAGTTCGTGTTGTTCCCCATCCTTCAAGTGCGGTAGCTTGTGAATTGTTTGACAGAATCTACAAGTCAGACGTAGAAGATAAAAAGACAGTTATCGTATTCCCCAACTCATGGAAAAACATTTATTCATCAGTTGCTCAGATGTGTAATAAATACAACGTTTCAGCTCGTAACATCCACTGCTTCTGTATGGACGAATATGCAGACGAAGACGGAAATGTAGCACCTATCACATGGGGACGTTCATTGGGCGGTCACTTCCTGACAGAATTCTACTTACAGTTCCGTGAAGATTTACGTCCTGCACTTTCACAGATTCACTATTACACAAATGAAAACATCAACTATTATTCTGATATGATTGCAGAAGAAGGTAACGGCGGTGCTGATTTAATCATTTCAGCAACAGGCTGGATTGGTCATACAGCATTTATCGACCCGCATACAAAGAAGTTTAAAGCAGACAACTTAGAAGACTTCTTAAAGATTAAAGCAGGCTTTGTTGATAACCACCGCTTGACAGTTATCCAAAACTCAGGTGCAGGTTCAGGTCTTTGGCACACAGCGAGATACTCTGTATCAATCGGTCCCTGGGATGTAATTAATGCCCGTGACCACTTAGAACGTCACGACTTACATTCTGCCGGCGGTTACTCATCTTGGGAAAGAATGATTTCAAGACTACAGTTATACGGACCTGTATGTATGGAAGTTCCCGCATCTATCTATCAGCTTACAAAGGGTATTATCTACGTTAGTGAAGCTATGGCGCTTCCGATTGAACAGAATGATTTAATTGCTTTATAATTAAGGTGATATTATGGAAAAATATCTTTTAGGCGTTGACGTCGGTACTACCGGCACAAAGGCAATGTTATTTTCCGAAAACGGTAATGTTATATCGCACGCATACAAGGGGTACTCATTGAGTACCCCTAGTATTGGTTTAAGCGAGCAAAATGCCGAAGATTGGTACGACGCAGTTAAAGAAACAATACGTGCAGTTTGCAGCAAAAAAGATGTAAAAAAAGAAGACGTGGCAGCAATATCACTATCAACTCAGGGCGGAACATTGGTACCTGTTGATAGTGATTTTAAACCCCTGCGTCCGGCAATAGTCTGGAGCGATTCACGCTGTGAAAAGCAAAAAGAAGAATTTATAGAAGAAGTCGGCGGCGATGCTTTTATGTATAACACCTGCGGCTGGCATTTAGGAAATAAGCTTCCTGCGTTAACTATTCGCTGGATACAAGAAAACGAACCCGAAATCTTTGAAAAAACAAAGTACTTTTTGACAGTTCCCGATTATATTTCGGCAAAGCTGACAGGAATTCCCGCAGTTGACTTATCTAACGCAGGTATTAATCAGCTTTGTAACGTTCGCACACATACATATAGTAGCGAGATACTTAATTTCTGTAACGTTGACACCGCGAAACTTCCCGTACTTGTTCCTTCGGGCAGAAAAATCGGGAATTTAACGGCTCGTGCTGCAAAAGATTTAGGACTTTCAACAGATACAGTTTTAGTGTCAGGTGCTCACGACCAGTATGCAGTGGCACTCGGTGCAGGTGCAACTAAAGTCGGCGATATGCTGATTGGCTCAGGTACCTGCTGGGTTGTTACAGCGCTGAGTGACGAGCCTGATTTTTCATCAGGTCTTGCTCAATCAGTAGCTGCAGTTCCTAATATGTGGGGAAGTCTTCAGTCGCTCTCGTCAGGCGGTGTGTGCTTGGAGTGGCTTAGAAAAAACGTGATGAAAGAAGAAGTTTCATATAAGGTTATTGATGAAACAGCGGCAGAAAGAAAAGCCGCTGAAGAAGGCTTGTATTTTTATCCGTTTACAGGAAAGTCGAAAGATATGCAAAGATTTAAAAAAGCAAGCTTTGTCGGTATGGATATGTCACACGATTGCTTTAGCTTGGCGCGTGCTGTTATGGAAGGCGTTGTTTTTCAGATACTTTGGATTATGGAAGGCTTTAAGACAAAACCGTCCAAAGATGGAATAATTTTATCAGGCGGTGCAACAAAAAGCCCGATATGGTCAAAGCTCTTGGCTGATATTTCAGGCTTGCCTGTCAGAATTCCTGAAGTTGCGGACCTTGCTTGCGTTGGCGCTGCTATTATGGCAGGTGTCGGCTGCGGAGTTTTTGAAGATGAGCTGAGCGGCTATAAAAAACTTGCAGTCAATGAAACGGTATTAAAGCCGGATTTAGAAAAAACAAAGATTTACTCTGAAATTTTCTCAGATTATAAAAAGAAAGCAGGACTGATAAAATAGTCCTGATAAGGGTAGGAAAATAAATAAAGGATGGTGGCTAAGACATACGAGCTTATGCCAGAATTATTTATTTTTAACAATAAGGAGAAGTTATTATGAAAAAAGTAAGATTTGGTGTAGTTGGCTTAGGCCACAGAGGAAGAAACTTGTTTAAGTATGCAGCAGATGGTTTTGACTATGTAGAACCGGTTGCAGCGTGCGACATTTTGCCCAGAAACTGGTACGAAAAGCAGTGGTTGTTGGATGCACCGCTCGCTGAAATGTATCCTGATGTAAAGTTTTACGAAGACTACGACAAGATGCTCGATGAAGCAGGACTTGACGCTGTTATCGTAGAAACAGGTGCAGACATCCATGCTGAATTCTGTGCAAAAGCATTGAAAAAGAACATCAACGTTTTAACAGATATTCCTGTAGTTGCAAGTTTAGAAGAAGCAGAAATGCTCTGGAAAGCACACAAAGAATCAGATGCTATGATTTCAGTAGGTGCAAACCCGAATGAACAAAAATTCTGTGTACTCTTACAGGAATTTTACAAAAAAGGCTTATTGGGTAACCCCTATGTAATGGAAGCAGAGTATATCCATTGGTCATTACCCGGAAGTGATACGAGTGTTCATCTGAATGAAAACGGCGACTGGAGAAAACTCTTAATCCCGATTCGTTACTGCACACATTCACTCGGACCCTTACTTACAATCTTAAACGAAGAGTTAAGAAAGGTAAGCTGCTTCGGTACAGGTGAACACGCAGACGATTATGCCCCGAACAGACTTATGAAAAAAGACGATATGATGTGTGCTCAGTTCCAGACAGACTCAGGTGTAGTTGTAAGATTAATGAGAAACGGTCGTTGCCGTTCAGACATTGGTCATCATAACTACCGTGTGTTCGGTACAGAAGGCTATATGGAAAAAATCGAAAGAATGGATAAACCTGTTATAAGATACAACTCAATGAAAGAGTTAGATACGAAGATGAAAGAAATCAGCGGCGAATATATGCCTCCGGCTTACGCTGATAATGAAATGGCTCAAAAGACCGGTCACGGCGGTATAGACTACGCTATGCTTGATCACTTCTTCACAGCAGTATTAAAAGGCGAACCCGCTCCGATTTCTTTAAAAGAAGGTTTGGCTATGACACTTCCCGGCATTTATGCTGAAGAATCAGCAAAACGCGGCGGTGAAGTTTTACGTATGAGATATCCTTGGGATGAAGACTGGACAACAGAAATCAAGTAATTAAGCCTATAAAGCTTAACATAAACGTGTTTGCAAAAAATATTATATAATCGAAGGTGATTACTATGAAAAAAGTAAGATTTGGTGTAGTAGGCTTAGGCCACAGAGGAAGAAACATCTTTAAGTATGCAGCAGATGGTTTTGACTATGTAGAACCGGTTGCAGCGTGCGACATTTTGCCCAGAAACTGGTACGAAAAGCAGTGGTTGTTGGATGCACCGCTCGCTGAAATGTATCCTGATGTAAAGTTTTACGAAGACTACGACAAGATGCTCGATGAAGCAGGACTTGACGCTGTTATCGTAGAAACAGGTGCAGACATCCATGCTGAATTCTGTGCAAAAGCATTGAAAAAGAACATCAACGTTTTAACAGATATTCCTGTAGTTGCAAGCTTAGAAGAAGCAGAAATGCTCTGGAAAGCTCATCAAGAATCAGATGCTATAATTTCTACAGGCGCAAACCCCAACGAGCAGAAATTCTGTGTACTCTTACAGGAATTTTTCAAAAAAGGACTTTTAGGTAAGCCCTATGTTATGGAAGCAGAATATATCCATTGGTCATTGCCCGGAAGTGCCGAAAGAATTCACTTAAACGAAAACGGCGACTGGAGAAAGCTTTTAATCACAATTCGTTATTGCACACATTCATTAGGACCATTGCTTACAATTTTAGATGAAGAATTAAGAAAAGTAAGCTGCTTTGGTACAGGCGAACACGCAGATGATTACGACCCGAACAGACCTATGAAAAAAGACGATATGATGTGCGCTCAGTTCCAGACAGATTCAGGCGTTGTAGTTCGTCTTATGAGAAACGGCCGTTGTCGTGCGGGTATCGGTAATCACAACTACCGTGTATTCGGTACAGAAGGCTATATGGAAAAAATCGAAAGAATGGATAAGCCCGTTATCAGATACAACTCTATGAAAGAGTTAGATACAAAGTTAAAAGAAATCAGCGGTGAAAAAATGCCTCCGGCTTACGCTGATAACGAAATGGCTCAAAAGACCGGTCATGGCGGTATGGACTACGCTATGCTTGACCACTTCTTTACAGCAGTATTAAAAGGCTTGCCCGCTCCGATTTCTCTAAAAGAAGGTTTAGCTATGACGCTACCCGGTATCTATGCTGAAGAATCAGCAAAACGCGGCGGCGAAGTTTTACGTATGAGATATCCTTGGGATGAAGACTGGACAACAGAAATCAAATAATAAGGAGGCTATCCAAAATGGCAAAGAATGAAAAAATATGGTCGGTTTTAGTACATTTAAGTATGCATCAGTGGCCCGGCAAGAAACATTTTAGAGAAACATTCGATGAAGATTTTTGGGAATATATCATAGAAGAAGGTTCAAAAGCCGGCATCAATATGATTATCTTAGACGTTGGCGATGCTGTTGAATTCGGTTCACACCCTGAAATTGCAGACGAAGGAGCGTGGACAAGAAGAAAGGTAAGACAGGAAATTGCCCGTTGCCGCGAAAAGGGTATCAAGATAGTTCCCAAGCTCAACTTTGCAACAACACACGGCTACTGGATGGGTCAGTATCGTTATAAGACATCAACAAACGAGTACTATCGTTTTGCAAACGATATGATTAAAGAAGCCTATGAGCTTTTTGAACATCCTGACTACATACATATCGGTTTAGACGAAGAAGATGCAAGACATTGCGGCGGAGCAGAGCTTGCTGTTTACAGACAAAAGGACTTATACTGGCACGACACACGCTTTTTAATCGACTGCGTAGCAGACACAGGTGCAAAACCCTGGATATGGTCATGCCCCTTATTCCGCCACACCGAAGAATATCAGAAACACATTGATGCTGAAGAAGTATTAATCTCACCGTGGCAGTATTTCTCGCTTTACGAAGAAACGTGGACACGTATTGACTCTTCACAGGAATTTATCGACTACTACGGCAAATCTCCTTTTAAAGAGTTAAATCTTACTTATGTTGAGGAAGACCCGTATTGCGTAATGTACAGAGAAAAAGCTTTGCCTTTAATGAAGGATGGCTATGACTACGTTCCTTGCGTATCTGTTTATAATCATTGCGATTACAACACACCCGACACGTTAAGATATTACAAAGAAAATGCTCCTGATAATCAGGTTTTAGGCTTTATGACAGCTCCGTGGTGTCGTACAACATGGGACTACAAGGATTGGTACGACCAGTCATTTAAATTCTTAAAAGAAGCAAGGGAAAAATATTACGGAGATAAATAAAAAGATATAACGAGTGGGAGGAAACAAAAATGACAAAAAATGAAAAAATGTGGGCTATGTTGGTGCATTTAAGCGTCAATGTAAGCGAAAGACACGCTGCAGAATCATTCCAAGACAACTTTGATGATACTTTTTGGGACTATGTTGTAGAAGAAGCAGCAAAATCAGGCATCAACACAATCGTTTTAGATGTAAATGACGGTGTTGAATTCGGTTCACACCCTGAAATCGCAAAAGAAGGCTGCTGGACAAGAAGAAAAATGCGTAAGGAAATTGCAAGATGTAAAGAATTAGGCATCACACTTTACCCCAAGCTTAACTTCTCAACAACACACAGCCACTGGTTGGGCGAATATCGCAAAATGACTTCTACACCTGAGTATTATAAGGTTTGTAACGACTTAATCAAGGAAGTTTACGAGCTTTTCGGTCACCCTGAATACATCCATATCGGTATGGACGAAGAAGATGCAAGACATTCAGGCGGAAAATATGCCGTTTACAGACAAAAAGACTTATACTGGCATGATTTACGTTTCTTGATTGACTGTGTAGCAGACACAGGTGCAAAGCCGTGGATATGGTCTTGCCCGTTATTCCGTTCAACTGAAGATTATCAGGCTCACGTAGACCCTGAAGAAGCACTAATCTCACCTTGGCAGTATTTTGCGCTTTATCCCGAGCACTATACAAGAATAGACTCCGATCAGGAATTCATCGACTACTATTCAAAGCCGCCTTATAAAGATTTAGATCTTACATACGTAGAAGACGAGCCGTATTTGGTACTGTACAGAGAAAAGGCACTGCCTCTACTTGCTGACGGTTACGATTACGTTCCTTGTGTATCAGTATTTAACGGACGTGAACACAACACGCCCGACACAGTAAGATACTTTAAGGAAAATGCTCCCGATAACCAGATTTTAGGCTATATGACAGCTCCGTGGTTCAGAACAACATGGGACAAAAAAGATAAGTTCGATGAATCATTCAGACTTATGAAGGAAGCACGTGAAAAATATTACGGTAAATAAGTTAGGAGGACTCTGTTATGGCAAACAACAATAAAATGTGGGCGTTGATGGTTTACTTGAGTGCGAACCAATGGCCGCAAAAAACAACAATAAAAGATACATTTGATGATACATTCTGGGAATATATCTTAGATGAATCTGTAAAATGCGGTATCAACACCATTCTTTTAGATGTAGGTAACGGTGTTGAGTACGGCTCACACCCTGAAATCGCAGACGAAAACGCGTGGACAAGAAGACGTGTGAGAAAAGAAGTTGCACGTTGCCGTGATTTGGGTATTCAGATTATCCCCAAGCTCAATTTTGCAACAACGCACGGCTACTGGATGGGCGAGTATCGTTACAAGACCTCGACAAACGAATACTACCGCTTTGCAAACGATATGATAAAAGAAACTTATGAGCTTTTTGACCATCCCGACTACATCCACTTAGGACTCGATGAAGAAGATGCAAGACACTGCGGCGGAGCACAATTGGCTGTTTACAGACAAAAAGAACTCTACTGGCACGATACACGTTTCTTGATTGACTCTGTTGCAGATACAGGTGCTAAGCCCTGGATCTGGTCTTGTCCGTTATTCCGTCACACCGAAGAATATCAGGCTCACATTGATGCTGAAGAAGTATTAATCTCACCGTGGCAGTATTTCTCGCTTTACGAAGAAACGTGGACACGTATCGACTCCGATCAGGAATTTATCGATTACTACGGCAAATCTCCTTTTAAAGAGTTAAATCTTACTTATGTAGAAGAAGACCCGTATTGTGTACTGTACAGAGAAAAAGCGTTGCCTTTAATGAAATACGGCTACGACTACGTTCCTTGCGTATCTGTTTATAATCACTGTGATTACAACACACCTGATACATTCAGATATTATAAGGAAAACGCTCCTGACAATCAGGTTTTAGGAATGCTAACCGCTCCCTGGGCAAGAACTATCTGGGAGAAAAAAGAACAGTTTGATGAAACATTTAAATTCTTTAAAGAAGCTCGCGAAAAGTATTACGGCGATAAATAAAAAGATATAACGAGTGGGAGGAAACAAAAATGGCAAACAATGAAAAAATGTGGGCATTAGGAATGCACCTGTCAATCAACATCAACCAGAGAATGTCAAAAGTACCGTTTCGTGAAAACTTTGACGATACATTCTGGGACTACATTGTAGAAGAGTCTGCAAAAGCAGGAATGAACACAATATTTATGGAAGTAGACGATGGCGTTGAATATGGTTCACATCCTGAAATTGCAGCAGAAGGCGCCTGGACAAGAAGAAAGGTACGTAAAGAAATCGCACGTTGCCGTGATTTAGGCATCAAGCTTATCCCTAACCTTAACTTCTCAGCGTGTCACGCTTTTTGGATGAAAGAATACAGAAGAAAAACTTCTACTATAGAGTATTACCAGCTCTGTAACGACTTAATCAAAGAAACTTATGAATTATTTGAACATCCTGAATACATCCATATCGGTATGGACGAAGAAACAGCTCGTCATGCTGCAGGTGCAGAATTTGCAATGTTCAGACAAAAAGATTTATACTGGCACGATTTACGTTTCTTAATCGACTGTGTAGCAGATACAGGTGCAAAGCCATGGATTTGGTCATGCCCGTTGTTCAGACAGACTGAGGGCTATCAGGCACACATCGACCCTGAAGAAGCACTTATTTCACCCTGGCAGTACCACGCAGCTCCTTATAAAGAGCACTGGACACGTATCGACTCAGAAGAACAGTATGTTAAATACTATTCAAAACCGCCTTATAAAGAATTAAACCTTACTTATGTTGAAGAAGACCCGTACTTTGATATGTTCAGAGAAAAGGCAATCCCCTTAATGAAGTATGGCTATGAATACGTTCCTACTATGTCAACCTTCTACAAGAATCCGCACAACACACACGATATGTTCCGTTATTTTAAAGAAAACGCTCCTGATGAGCAGATAAAGGGCTATATCACAGCTCCGTGTGTAGCATCAGTATGGAAAAATCAAGAATACTTTGACGAATCATTCAGACAGTTCAAAGAAGCTCGCGAAAAGTATTACGGCGATAAATAAAAAGATATAACGAGTGGGAGGAAACAAAAATGGCAAACAAAGAAAAAATGTGGGCACTACACGTCCATCTGTCGCTTAACATCAACCAGAGAATGTCAAGAGTTCCGTGGAGAGAAACCTTTGACGACACATTCTGGGATTACGTTGTAGAAGAAGCGGCAAAAACCGGAATGAACACAATACTTTTAGAAGTAGACGACGCTGTTGAATTCGGTTCACACCCCGAAATTGCAGCAGAAGGCTGTTGGACAAGAAGAAAGGTACGTAAGGAAATTGTGCGTTGTCGTGATTTAGGCATCAAGCTTATCCCGAATCTTAACTTCTCAGCTTGTCATGCCTTTTGGCAGAAAGAGTATCGCAGAAAGACTTCAACTATTGAGTACTACCAATTCGCAAATGACTTAATCAAAGAATGCTATGAATTGTTCGAACATCCTGAGTATATAAATATTGCTATGGATGAAGAAACAGCACGTCACGCGGCTGGCTCAGAGCTTGCTGTATTCAGACAAAAGGACTTATACTGGCACGATTTGCGTTTCTTAATCGACTGTGTAGCTGACACAGGTGCAAAACCGTGGATTTGGTCATGCCCGTTATTCAGATTTACCGAAGGCTATCAGGAACACATTGACGTTGATGAAGCATTAATTTCACCCTGGCAGTACCACGCAGCTCCGTATAAAGAGCACTGGACACGTATCGACTCAGAAGAACAGTATGTTAAATACTATTCAAAACCGCCTTATAAAGAATTAAACCTTACTTATGTTGAAGAAGACCCGTACTTTGATATGTTCAGAGAAAAGGCAATCCCCTTAATGAAGTATGGCTATGAATACGTTCCTACTATGTCAACCTTCTACAAGAATCCGCACAACACACACGATATGTTCCGCTATTTTAAAGAAAACGCTCCTGATGAACAGATAAAGGGCTATATCACAGCTCCGTGTGTTGCAACTGTATGGGAAAACCAAGAATACTTTGATGAATCATTTAAACAGTTTAAAGAAGCTCGCGAAAAGTATTATGGTTAAAAAAAATAATCCCCCTGATTTTATCAGGGGGATTTTTGTGTAAGATAGGACAATATAGATACAGTAATTTTGGTGAATCTTTATTTTGCCCGATGTGAAATAATCCTGCAGGTTTTTAAATCAAGTCTTGTTTTCCACATTTTCCATTTCGTGCTATATCTCATTTTACATCTCCATTCTTTGAATGCTTATATCTTTTCGAATATTATAGCGCGATGGAATGTGCAAATGTGTGCAAATTTTTCGGTACCCTTCTAAACATCTGCGACAAAAAAAGACTATTCTTTCGAATAGTCTTTTCTCTTGGCACCCCCAATAGGAATCGAACCTATAACTGCCCCTTAGGAGGGGGCTGTTATATCCATTTAACTATGGAGGCATACACCTATTATATTTTAACACAAAATAATCGAGTTGTAAAGTAATAAAGAGTTGATTTTTTTTATGGTTTAATGTATAATGTTATTTGAAAATATTGGTTAGGAGAACATATATGTTTGATAAGTTATCTGTAATAGAACAAAGATATGAAGAATTAAGCCAAAAGGTTTCAGACCCTGAGATAATCGCTGATTCTGCTAATTTTGCAAAGCTGTGTAAAGAGCAGTCTGACATTGCACCGATTGTTGAAAAATACAGAGAGTATAAATCAGCAAAACAAACAATTGCTGACGGCGAAGAGATTTTATCAGATCCCGATATGGATAAAGAAATGAAAGAGCTTGCCGAAGAAGAAATAAAAGAAAGCAAGGAAAAAATAGAGTCACTCTCTCAGGAGTTAAAGGTTTTATTACTTCCCAAAGACCCCAATGATGACAAGAGTGTTATCGTTGAAATCCGCGGTGGTGCAGGTGGCGATGAAGCTGCACTTTTTGCGGGAGATTTATTCAGAATGTTTACAATGTACGCTGAAACCAACCGCTGGAAAACTGAGATTTTAAGCTCAAATCCCACAGATATTGGCGGATATAAAGAAATTTCTTTCAGCATTGAAGGACAAGGGGCGTACTCAAAACTCAAGTTTGAGTCGGGTGTTCACCGTGTGCAAAGAATTCCCTCAACAGAATCAGGCGGCAGAATTCACACTTCAACTGTTACAGTTGCAGTTTTACCCGAAGTTGAAGAAGTAGAAGTAAATATTGACGCGAATGACTTGCGAATAGATGTATTCCGCGCAGGCGGTCCCGGCGGTCAGTGTGTAAACACAACCGACTCAGCTGTTCGTATTACACATATTCCGACGGGCTTGGTCGTTTCGTGTCAGGACGAAAAATCGCAGCACAAAAACAAGGACAAAGCGATGAAAATCCTTCGTTCAAGACTTTATGATTTGGTACAGCAAGAGCAGCACGACAAAATCGCATCAGAACGTAAAAGTCAGGTAGGTACGGGCGACAGAAGTGAGCGTATCAGAACGTACAACTTCCCGCAAGGACGCGTTACAGACCACAGAATAGGTTTGACACTTCATAAGTTAGACGCTATACTAAACGGCGATATGGAAGAACTTATAAGTGCACTTATCACCACTCATCAGTCAGAACTTTTAGCTAAAGAACAGGAGTAACAAATGAAAAAAGCATCTAATGTAAAAAAAGTTGTAATGGTCGGCACATTTTCTGCCATCGCGTTTGCTTTGCAGATGATAGGAAGCTTAATGGGGTTAAAGGTTGGCGGATTTTTAGAAATTGAAATTTCTGATTTACCGGCATTGATTGTCACATTTGCTTATGGTCCGATTGCAGGAATTTTAGTCGAGTTTTTGAAAAACCTAATTCATTGCCTGTTTTCTTCAACAGGCTTTGTCGGCGAGTTTGCAAACTTTGTTATAAACGGCACTTTTGTTGGTGTTGCAGGTCTTATTTATAAGCTTCACAAAAGCTTTAAGGGGGCGATTTGTTCGCTTATCGCTGCAACTGTAGCAATGGCTGTTGCGGGCATTTTTGCAAACCTTTACATAATGTTGCCGCTTTATATGCCTGAAGCTCCTACAGCACTAAAAATGAATCTTGTTTTAGCAACGATTTTGCCGTTTAATTTAGCAAAAGGTGCGGCGATTTCTGTTATTACGATGTTAATTTATAAAAGAATATCACCAATCTTAAAATTTTCAGGAGGGAAAAAAGACTAATGAAAAAAGTATGGCAGGAATTTAAAGACTTTGCATTTAAAGGAAATGTAATCGATATGGCTGTCGGCGTTGTAGTCGGCGGTGCCTTCAGTAAAATCGTAACATCACTGGTAGGTGACATTATCACACCTTTAATCGGATTGATTACAGGCGGCACAGATTTAAAGAACTTAAAGTACGTATTTACACCTGCAACGGAAAACGTGGCAGAAAGTGCTCTTAATTACGGTCAGTTTTTGCAAAACATCATCGACTTCTTTATAATTGCCTTTTCGATTTTTATGTTTGTAAAAATTATAAGCATAGCAAGGAAGAAATTTGAAAGAAAAGAAGAAATAGAAGAAATTACAGAAGAACCAAAAGGTCCCACAACAGAAGAGTTGTTGTCAGAAATCAGGGATTTGCTAAAAGAAAATAAATAATAAAAATGCTTTAGTGTATATACACTAAAGCATTTTTGTTTTTAGAATTATTCTTCTGTTGTTGATTCTTCTTGAACTTCTGCAGCAACTTCTGCAACAGGTTCTGCAGCTTCTTCTGCGGGAGCTTCTTCTGTAACTTCAGGAGCTTCTTTAACTTCTTCTTCGGGAAGGAGTGCACGGATTGAAAGTGCAATCTTTTTGTTTTCCCAATCGATTTCTGTAACTTTAGCTTCTACTGTTTCGCCGATTGTAAGCTCTTTTGCAGGATTATCAATTCTGCGGTTAGCAATCTGAGAAATATGGATTAATCCGTCAACACCGGGAATAATTTCAGCAAATGCACCGTAGGGCATAATTCTTACGATTTTTACCTGTGTGGGTTCGCCTAATGTAATCTTTGATTTAACAATTTCCCAGGGGTTGTCTTCAGCCTTTTTAAAGCCTAAAGAAATCTTCTTTGTGTCTTCTTTGATGTCTTTAATATAAACTTCTAAAGAGTCGCCGACAGAAACAACTTCTGACGGGTGTTTGATATGCTTCCAGCTGAGCTCAGAAATATGAACCAAACCGTCAACACCGCCAATGTCAACAAAAGCACCGAAGTTTGTAACTGACTTTACGATACCTGTGTAGATATTGCCAACTGCAGCTGATTCCCAGAACTTGTCTTCGAGCTCTTTTTTCTGAGCGTCTAAAACAACTCTTACAGAACCAACTAAACGCTTCCTCCTGTCATTTATATCAATGATTTTAAAAGACAATACCTTTCCTGCGAATTCAGAAAGGTCAGCATCTCTTTTTTCAGACGCTTGGGACGCGGGAACGAAAACCTTGTAACCCTTGTAGTTAATAATCATACCCTTATTTACTACTTCTGTTACTTTGCCTTCTAGGATTTCTCCTTCGTCTGCTGCCTTTTTCACATTCTCCCAAGTTTTAACTGTATCAAGCTTTCTCTTTGAAAGCATGATGTTGCCGTCTGCGTCGTTTACGCGAACAACAAAAACCTCGATTTCGTCTCCTACTTTGCAGATTTCATCTGTTGTAGCATTGGGGTCGTCCGAAATCTCGGTAGCGGGAATAAATCCATCCTGCTTTGCACCTAAATCTACGATAACCTCGTTGGGTCTTACTTCGATTACCGTTCCTTTTACGATGTCGCCTGTATTAAGAGTTTTTAATGACTCTTCCATCAAGGCTTCAAAGCTTTCAAAATTTTCCATCTTACCAATAGCCTCCTTTATTATGACCGCAGGAGTAGAGGCACCTGCAGTAATTCCGACTCTTTTTGAGTCAAAATCGCAACCTTCCGGCAGCTGGTCTATACGCTCTAAGCAGTATGCCACAGGGCACACGCTTTTGCAGATAGAATAAAGCTTTTGAGTATTTGAACTGTTCATTCCGCCAAGAACAATACAAACGTCCGAACGGCTCGCCAGCTCATAGGCCTCAGCCTGTCTCTCTTCAGTTGCATTACATATTGTATCAAATATCACTATGTCATTGCAAGTCTTTTTTAAAAAAGTTACAATTTTTTTAAAAATTTCCTGCACAAACGTAGTCTGAGCTACAACGCAAACCCGAAAACGTTCAAGATTTGCGCATTTCGCCTCATCGGGCGTACCCAAAATGAGTGCTTCGTTTTCACACCAGCCGTTAATTCCCTGAACTTCGGGATGGTTTTTATCGCCCACGATTACAATTTTGTAACCTTCGGCGTGGTGCTTTTTTACAATGTTGTGGATTTTTTTTACAAAAGGACAAGTAACGTCAATAATTTCAACATTTTTTTCTTTCAAAGCGTCGTAAACGCTTTTACCCACACCGTGAGTTCTGATAATGAGCCTTTCGCCCGATTTTACGTTGTCGATTGACTCAATGGGTGAAATTCCCTTTTTTGAAAAATCTTCTACAACGTGCTTATTGTGAATAATAGGACCTAAAGTGTGGTATATATTGTCTTTATCCTTAGCACAATTTTCAACAATCTCAACAGCGCGGTTTACACCGAAGCAAAAACCTGCTGTTTTAGCCAGTTTAACATCCATAATTATACACCTAATGAATTTATTTTTAAAAGTATGTTGTCTGCATAAATTTTAAGCTCGTCACTTGACGGTTTTGTTCCATTTTCGCCTTTGACGTAAAGGGGAGTACCTATATGTATTGTGACCTTTTTAAAGGGCTTGTACCCGCCACGAATAGCAATGGGAATAACGGGTGCACCTGATTTTGAAGCAATCAGTGCAACGCCTGCTTTAGCGTCGACATTGTCGCCCGGCTTGTTTCTTGTGCCTGTGGGAAAAATCGTAAAAAGTCCGCCTTCTTTCAAAGTTCTTAAAGCTGTCTTTATCGCTGTTATATCGTTTGTTCCGCGATGCACGGGAAATGCCCCCGCCATACGAAGAAAGGGAGCCAAAAGCTTATGGCGGAAAAGCTCCGCCTTTGCCATTGTACGCATCGGACGTTTAATAAACGCCAAAATTATCGGCGGATCCCAGAAGCTCACGTGGTTTACAGCGAGTATTGCCGCACCTTCTTTTGGAATATTTTCTTCTCCTTTTATCTCGACAAAAAATATTAATTTACAGAATATCCTAACGATAAAATTCAGTATAGAATACATAATATCACACTTCTTGCTTGTTATTTATAATATTTAAAACACGAGTTACACTTTCATCAAATGAAAGCTCGCTTGTGTCTAAAAGATGAGCATCATCTGCTTGCTTTAAAGGGGAAACAGCACGTGTACTGTCCTGATGGTCGCGAAGCTTTATATCGGATAAAACAGAATCAAGCTCAACATCCATTCCCCTGTCTAAAAGCTCTTTGTATCGGCGGTTAGCACGTACTTCGGGACTCGCCGTTAAAAAAATCTTAACCTGTGCATCGGGTAAAACGTGCGTTCCGATGTCACGACCGTCCATAATGACGTTTTTAGTGCCGGAGAGTTCTCTTTGTAAGGCTACGAGCTTCTGTCTGACTTCGCCTATTGCCGACACGCTTGACGCCCCCATAGAAACTTCGGGTGTACGGATTTTTTCGGATACATCAACGCCATTTAAAAAAATCTTTTGAACACCGTCTATATAGTCAATATCAATAGATATGTTATTTACGATTTCGATTGAAGATTTGGGGTTTTCCTTTATGTTTATACCGTGATTTAAGCAAGCTAAGGCCGCTGCCCTGTACATTGCACCTGTGTCAATATATATAAAACCGAGCTTTTTTGCCACAGCTTTTGCGATAGTGCTTTTTCCCGCACCGCTCGGGCCATCGATTGCAACCTTGAACATAATATCCACCCTTTCTGCTAAAAATAAACGAAAAATAAGCGAAAGCAAACGCCTTCGCTTAACACAAACTGTTCAGTTTAATTGTTCACGCAAATAAGCGTTATCTTTTCTTTTTGTTACTGTTAGTATCTTTAAAATTAACTCCTAAAATTCCGCCCAAAGCACCGAATACGAGCGAGAGCAAAAACATAGTTAAAACGTGCCTGCCCATAAAAAAGCCGTCGGCTGCCAATGACGAAATAAGCCATAAAGTCAGCATATACAAAAGTGCTGATGCACCGCCTGTTACGAGTCCTTTTACCCCTGCCCTTTTTGCGGGAACAAAGCCGGAAATAATTGCACCTATCACCTGAGTAATGAACGAGATATAAGGAATGGCATCCTCAGGCAGCGGAGTGTAAGACAAAATAACTGCTGCAAGCAAAAAAACTGCCAAAGTAAACAACGCTGCGATGAGTGCACCCTTTAAAAACCCCAAAGCAGTGCTGAAAAAAGAACCGTCGCTGACGGTTTTAACATTTTCGTACATATTAAAAACCTCCTACCGAATACTTTTAATTTAAAATATTCGGCAGGGGCAAAAAATATGAATTATTCTTCCGTTTTAGCTTCTTCTGCGTTCGCTTCGGCGTCAGGAGCTTCGTCGATTAATTCAACGTCAGCTTCTTTTTTAGCCTTTTTGCAGGGAACAACTGTAGCGATAGCTTCACGCTTTAGTGTCATAGGATGCTTTTGGGTTCTGTCGCCGATTTCGATGCAAACCTTGTCATCCTTAACCTTTAAAACCTTGCCGATGATACCGCCGATTGTTGTAACTGAATCGCCAACCTTTAATGCGTCTAACATTGCCTTTACCTGTTTTTTTCTTTTGTTTTCAGGTCTTATCAGCATAAAGTAAAAAATTGCCACCATTACAACCAACCAGATAATTGAACCTGTCATACCTTCCATACGAATACCCCTTTCGGTAAATTTAATATACTATCTTATTATACATTGAAAAGCCAAAATAAGCAAGAGATTTTTTTATTTTTCATAATTTATTTAAATAAATATTGACATTAAACGTAAATAATGATAATATTTATATGTTGATAGAGGTGCGTCTTTAATCAGTAACCCAAAGGAGAAGTCGGTATTTTATGATTTTGGGCAAAAGGGAAAGTCGCCGAAAGAATGATTTTACCGAAAAATTCTTCTTGGGGGTTCGGAGAATATCCGTTCAACTGTCGTTATGCGATGTGCTATAACGGAGTGCTATTAATATTAAAAAGCTATATTTTTAATGTTAATTATGCCAAACTTCTGTCACGAGGTTTGGTTTTTTGTTGTTTTGTTTAGGCTATAGTAAATTTTACTCACAGGAGGTTCATATAATTATGAAAAAGTACAACATTGCCGTTGTCGGTGCAACGGGTATGGTAGGAAGAACATTTTTAAAGGTTTTAGAAGAGGTTAACCTTCCCGCAGAAAGTTATACACTCTATGCATCAAGCAGAAGTGCGGGCAAAAAACTCCCTTTTATGGGAACAGAATACGAAATCAAAGAATTGACAGAAAACTCTTTCGAAGGAATGGATATAGCACTGTTTTCTGCGGGTGGTGCAACAAGCGAAAAATTTGCACCCATTGCAGCAGCTGCCGGATGCTTAGTAATTGACAACTCAAGTGCGTGGCGTATGGACCCTGAGGTTCCGCTCGTAGTTCCTGAGGTAAATCCTGACGATATCAAAAAGCACAAGGGAATTATTGCTAACCCCAACTGCTCTACAATTCAGGCTATGGTAGCTCTTCGTCCCTTGCAGTTAAAATATGGTATAAAAAGAATAGTATACTCAACATATCAGGCAGTATCAGGTGCAGGTGTCGGCGGTTATAACGATTTAAAGAACGGCATCAACGGCGAAGCACCCAAAAAGTTTAACCACCCCATTTTTTCAAACTGTCTACCGCAGATTGACGTGTTCTTGCCTAACGGCTACACAAAAGAAGAAATGAAGATGGTAAACGAAACAAGAAAAATCTTAGGCGACCCCGATATGAAAATCACAGCTACAACAGTTCGCGTTCCCGTGTTCGATTGCCATAGCGAATCAATTAACGTAGAACTCGAAAAACCGTTTGATTTAGCTGAATTACGTAGCTGCTTGGAAGCAGCACCGGGTTTAATAGTTGAAGACGATATAGAAAACTGCGTATACCCTATGGCGTGCAACATTGTAGGCAAAAACGAAACTTATGTTGGCCGTATCCGTCGTGACGAAAGTGTTGAAAACGGCGTAAACCTTTGGGTAGTTGCAGATAACATAAGAAAAGGTGCAGCTACAAACGCAGTACAGATTGCCCAGAAGTATATCGAAATGGTAGAATCAGGCGAGCTTTAATTTCTAAAAAGGAAAGGAAAGATTACAATGAGTAAAAAGACAATTTTTACAGGTGCGGCAACAGCGTTAGTAACACCTTTTAACGAAACGGGTGTTGATTTTGAAGCATTAGGCAACATCATAGATTATCAGATTGATAACGGCATTGACGCATTAGTTATCTGCGGTACAACAGGCGAGGCTGCAACAATGCCTGATAAAGAGCATTTAAGCGTTATCGACTTCTCTATCAAAAGAGCAAAGGGACGCGTTCCGATTATTGCAGGAACAGGCTCTAACGACACAGCACACTGTGTTGAACTAAGTAAGGAATCACAAAACTTAGGTGCAGACGGACTTTTGATTACAACACCTTATTACAACAAGGCAACACAAAAAGGTTTACTTATGCACTACGACAAGGTTTTAGAAAAGACAAATCTTCCTATAATTTTATATAACGTACCGGGAAGAACAGGTATGAACTATCAGATTCCAACATTAAAGGAATTAGCTAAAGACGACCGTATCGTTGGTATCAAGGAAGCAAGCGGCAGCATCGAATACGCTACAGAAGTGGCAGCAATGTGTCCTGAGCTTGATATGTATTCAGGAAACGATGATATGATAGTTCCGATTTTATCACTCGGCGGTAAGGGTGTAATTTCAGTTTTATCAAACGTTGCACCGAAACAGACACACGAGCTTTGCCGGAAGTGGTTTGACGGCGATATCGCAGGCAGCCGTAAGATGCAGTTTGAATACTTAGAATTAATTAAAGCTTTGTTCTGTGAAGTAAACCCCATTCCTGTAAAAACTGCTATGAATATGATGGGCTTTAACGCAGGAAAATTAAGACTCCCGCTGTGTGAAATGGCTCAGGCTAACTACGAAAGATTAGAACGTGCTATGAAAGCAGCAGGACTTATATAATAAGGTGATAACGTGAAATCACGTTAAGCCTCCGGCGGAATTTATTGCACCGCCGAGTTTTCGTGCCGAAAGGCACGAAGCGGCGATGTGCATAATTTCCATTACACGCCTTCTCTGCCCACTACAAGAAGCGTGAGTGTTTTAATTACCATTTGTGGGCAGAAAGGCTATGGAAATTAATATGACAAAGATTATTTTAAGTGGCTGTATGGGCCGTATGGGTAAAGCGATAACAGAAATAGTAAAAAATTCAGCTGATGCTGAAATCGTTTGCGGCTTTGATGTAGCAACAGGCGACTCGGCATATCCCGTTTATAAGGATTATGCTAACGTTTCGGTTGATGCTGATGTTATTATTGATTTTTCGCACCCGTCAAATTTTGAAAACATTTTAGCTTATGCTAAAAAGAACAATCTTCCTATCATTATGGCAACAACGGGACTTTCAAAAGAGCAAAGAGCGGAGCTTTCTGCTGCAGCTTCAGATATCCCCGTGTTCTTTTCAGCAAATATGTCGCTCGGCATAAATCTTTTGATTAAGCTTGCTAAAGATGCAACAAAGATTTTAGAAAAAGGTTACGATATAGAAATAATTGAAAAGCACCACAACAAAAAGCTTGACGCACCAAGCGGCACAGCACTTGCGATCGCTGACGCGATAGCTGACACGATGACAGATAGCGCCAATTACGTATACGAACGTCACAGCGTAAGAAAACAGCGTGACAAAAACGAAATCGGTATCCACGCAGTTCGCGGCGGTACAATCGTTGGCGAGCACGAAGTGATTTTTGCGGGAACTGATGAAGTTATCACACTTTCACACTCTGCAGCGTCACGTGAAGTTTTTGCGCAAGGTGCGGTTCGTGCGGCACTCTTTATGAACGGAAAGCCGAAGGGATTTTACTCAATGGATGACTTATTCGCATAAAATAATTTATACAAAAAAACTCCCACATCATACGATGTGGGAGTTTCGTTATTTGCATAAATAATCACACATTAAATCTAAACAATATAATGTCACCATCAGCAACAACGTACTCTTTACCTTCAGAACGAACAAGACCTTTCTCCTTTGCTGCGACGTGTGAGCCACATTCCATTAAGTCAGAATATGCTACAACTTCAGCACGGATAAAGCCTTTTTCAAAGTCGGTGTGGATTTTTCCTGCTGCCTGAGGTGCTTTTGTACCTTTCGTTATTGTCCATGCACGAACTTCAGGCTCACCTGCT
>CAZCOF010000012.1:0-24677 GCA_964500095.1 uncultured Oscillospiraceae bacterium | reverse complement strand
ACATAGGCGGAAACGATTCTATGGATACCGCAGCAAAGCTTTCAAAATATGCAAAGGAGCACAATAAGGATATAAAGTTTGTCGGTGTTGCAAAGACAGTTGATAACGACTTGCCGGAAATGGATCACACTCCGGGATTTGGAAGTGCAGCAAAATATGTGGCGGCGACAGTACGTGAAGTTGCAACAGACGCTTCTGTTTATGATTTAAAATCTGTTGAAATCGTAGAAGTAATGGGAAGAGACGCAGGCTGGCTTGCAGGTTCGTCTGTTTTAGCCGGTATCGGCGGCAGCGGTCCTGATTTAATATATCTTCCTGAATGTGCTTTTGATTTAGAAAACTTCTACAGCCATATTGCAAAAAAGCTTGAAGAGAAAAATCACGTTTTAGTTGTCGTTTCGGAAGGTATAAGAACAGCTGACGGAAAATACATCTGTGATATTTTGCCGGGTGGCTCAAAAGACGCTTTCGGTCATACGCAGTTAGGCGGTACAGGCAAGGTGTTAGAAGGTTTGGTTAAGCAAAAATTCGGCGTTAAGGTAAGAAGTATTGAGCTTAACACACCGCAGCGCTGTGCCAGTCACATTTTGAGTAAAACCGACATTGATGAGGCTTTTAATTTAGGCTATAGTGCGGTAGATGCCGCGGTTTCGGGACGCACCGGCGTTGTTATGGCGATTAAAAGAGTGTCGGACAATCCTTATTCCGTATCTTATGAAGCAGTTGATGTAGATAAGGTCGCAAACGAAGCAAAAATCGTGCCTTGTGATTACATAAACGACGAAAAAAACTATGTAACCAAAAAGTTTATCGACTATGTAAGCCCCTTGGTTTTGGGGGAAATTTATCCCGAATACGAAAACGGCGTTCCTAAATTTTTGCGTCTTTGTGAAGAATAATTTTAAAGGGGCTGCAGCAAAATGATTTCATTTTGCTGCAGCCTCTTTTTATGAAAAATGTGATTTTTTTATCATTTATCATTGCAAAAGATACAAAAGTGTGGTAAAATTAAATAAAATCAATATAAATGTGTATTTTTGCAAGTTTGCACAGAGGAAAAGCTATGAAAAATAAGTGGATTATCCCTGTTGTGCTGTTTATAGTCTTGATTTGCGCTTATGCTGTCAGGGGAATGTTTCAGTCTCGTATTGAGCTGGAAGTTTTGCAGGAAGGCAAAATCGAAGAGATGGAAAGCACACAGGCAGTTTTAATAAAAAACGAAAAAGTCAACAGTTTAACACTTTCCGGCAGCACGGAAATTTTCGCTGCTGACAATGAGCGTGTCGCAAGAAATGAAATCTTGGCAATACTTTACGGCAATACGGAAGATGAAGCTCTGCTTAAAGAATTCGCCGAGATAAACAAAAAAATTGGCGGCATTCGTGCAAGTGATGCTGACAACTTTATATACATAAGCGACACTATGCAATTAGAGTCAGAAATTTCTTCTTATGTTGATGATTTGATAGAAAATTCTTCCAATAATGATTTTTCGAAAATATCCGAATATAAATACAAAATCTCTATGATTACAGCTCAAAAGGCAGTAGCAAGGGGCGAAACGGTGACGACTCCGGCTCAGGAAGTTTTGACGCTGCAATCAAGAAAAAACGAGATAGAATCAAAGCTCGGCAGCTCATCCGACATAGTAACAGCTGATATGGCTGGCATATTCATAGAAGGAAAAGACGGCTTTGAAGAAACGCTGCAGTTTGATGCAATTGAAACTTTAACACCCGCTGTTATACAGGAAGTTATAACTAACAGCAAAGACGGAAATCTGATAAACGAAGAAAATGTGTATACATATAAAATTGTAGATAATTTCAAATATTCTGTGGCTGTAAATATTAAAAAAGAGCTTGCAGAAGGTTTAAAAGTAGGCGATGGCGTCGATATAAGGTTTGTAGATTTTTCAAAAGATGAAGTCAAGGCAACGATAAAATATATTTCAGAGCCTGACAAAGACGGACTTTATACCATTGTGGCAGAATGCGACAATTACGTTAAAAATCTAATGGCACAAAGAGTGGTAAATGTAGACTTTGTCAAGAAAAGTGTCAGCGGTTACAAAGTAGATGTTGAACACATACATACAGTTGATAACACAATCGGTCTTTTCATTAAGCGCGGGGCAGTTATGAGATTTTTGCCTGTAAATATCGAATACAGCAACGAAGAAGAAGCGATAGTAAGTTCTGCAAATTCAAGTATGCCGATAAAAGCTTATGACGAAATTGTAAAATCAGCACCCGAGTTTTTAAACGGAAAAGTAATTGTATCCCAGTAAAAGGAATGATTAAAGTGATAAAAGATAATGTAAAAAGGGTACTTGACAATATAGCGAAAACTGCCGTATTATCGGGAAGAAAGCCTGAAGATATAACACTCGTTGCTGTAACTAAAACAGTAACGGCGAGTGAAGCTAAAGAAGTAATGGACGCAGGGGTTTTAACATTAGGGGAAAACCGAGTTCAAAGCCTGCTTGATAAATATGAAGTTTTAGGAAATAGCCCTTGCTGGCACTTAATTGGTCATTTGCAGACCAACAAAGTAAAATACATAGCGGACAAGGTGTCCTTAATTCATTCGGTTGAAAGCTTAAAGCTTGCAGAAGAAATTGATAAAAAATTCGGCGAAGCAAAAAGAGTTGCAGAAATTTTGGTTCAGGTAAACGTATCGGGAGAAGAAAGTAAATTCGGTATTACTCCGTGTGATGCGTATACTCTGATAGAAGAAATATCAAAGCTTCAAAACGTGAAAGTAAAAGGTCTTATGACTATGGCACCGCTATCAGCGACACCGGATGAATGCAGAAAATATTTTCACGATTTAAAGAAATTGTCATTGGATATTAAGGATAAAAAATATCAAAACGTCGATATGCAACACCTTTCTATGGGGATGAGCGGCGACTACAAAGAGGCAATTTTAGAGGGTGCGACCATTGTAAGAGTGGGCAGTGCACTGTTTAACTAAGCGCACAATATATTTACATAAAAAACACAAAGTTATGTTATAATTGAAAGGATGTAAAAAAATGAGCACAATGAACAAAATGCTTAAGTGGATTGGAATAGCAGACGAAGAGGAAGAAATCTACGAAGTTGAATCAGACGCAGCAGAAGAAGTGATTGAACCTGCAACACCATTAGGAAGAAAAGCGAAGGTTTCATCAATTTCAAACGGAGCACCGTCTAAGGTTGTAGTAATTCAGTTTTTAAATTTTGACGATGCAAAGGATGCTGCTGACCACTTAAAGAACAGAAAACCTATCGTTGCGAATTTAGAAAAGCTTGACAACGATACAACACGCAGAGTAGTTGACTTTTTATCAGGTGCTGTTTACGGTGTGGGCGGTAAAATTCAGAATGTTTCAAACAGAATTTTCCTTATTACACCCAGCAATGTAGAGGTTACAGGCAACTATCGTGAAAGTGCAAAGATAAGCGGTTTCCCCTTTGTAAACTGATTATGAAGCAAAGCGAACATTCAAAAGACAATGAATGGCTTTCAAGGTGTGAGGATTTCGAGCAATCTGTACTAAGGTATAAGAGTGTTCGTTTTTCTCATTTTGTAAGCCCGCACGATTATGCTGTTTTTGTGTCAAATTATCGTCTTTCGCCCGATGTCAAAGTAAAAGCATACGGCGGAAGTGATGATGCAGAAAGAGTGGTATTGGGGTTTTATCCGGACTTTTCAGAAATTGATGTTTTAGATTTTCCCATCACTCCGCTTTTAATTTCAAATTTAGGTACATTGACTCACAGAGATGTTTTAGGTGCGGTTTTGGGACTTGGCATAAAACGTGAAATGGTGGGCGACATCTATTTTGAAGACGGTAGTGCAGTCATTATGTGTGAAGGTTCCGTTGCCGATTACATTATGTATAATTTGAAAACTGTGGGAAGACAAAATGTAAACATCACAATCTGTGACGATGAGAGAAAAATGTCTCTTAAGCACAAGTATGAAGCACAAAGGATAATAGTTTCATCCCTGCGATTGGATGCACTTATTGCTGCTTTGTGTAAAATGTCACGAAGTGATGCTACCGGTCACATTTTATCAGAAAACGTTAATGTGAATTTTTCTGTTCAGAATAACCCCGACAAAAAAGTGGCATCGGGCGACGTTATTTCCGTAAGACATCACGGAAGATTTGTTATCGATGAAGCTGTCGGGGAAACGAAAAAAGGTCGCATTATATTAGAAGTAAAAAAATATATTTAAGAGAGGACGAAGATTATGATTACGCCTGTTGATTTAGAAAACAAAGAGTTTAAAAAAGGTTTTCGCGGATATGATATTGATGAGGTTGAAACATTTTTGACAGAGCTATCAAAGGATTACGCTAAAAGCTATCGTGAAAATGCAAGCTTAAAGGACAAAAATGCGATTTTGACCGACGCTATTGAAAACTACAAAGAAATGGAAGAAACTATGCGTAGTGCCATAATTTCCGCCCAGAGAACGAGTGAAGAAATTTTAAGAAATGCACACGAGCAGGCTGACACAATCATTAAAGAAGCTAAAGTAAAAGCTTCTGAAATAATGAATGAATTAGACAAAGACGTTCAGGCTCTAAAGCGCGAAACAGAAGAAATCGAAGGCAGAAATATGCTGCTTCGTGCAAAGCTAAAGGCAGTTTTAAATACATACTTAGGTATGCTTGATGAAATTCCGACTAAAGAGCCAGAAACTGTAAAAGAAGTAAAATCAGCCGACACGGAAACGAAAGTTTTAGAAACAGAAACAATCCGTGTTGACTTAAACGATATAGAAAACGAAGCAGAATAATAGCAAGGAGAGAAAAAAATGGCAGAAGATTACGGTAAGACCCTTAATTTGCCGAGCACCGAGTTTTCAATGAGAGCAAATTTACCTCAGAGAGAACCTGAAATACTCAAAAAATGGCAAGACGAAAATATGTATGAAAAGCTTATGGAGAACAACGAAGGTAAGCCTTTATTCATACTTCACGACGGACCACCGTATGCAAACGGTGATATGCATATGGGTCACGCGTTAAATAAGACATTAAAAGATGTAATAACAAGATTTAAGAATATGGATGGCTTTAAGGCTCCCTACATTCACGGCTGGGATACTCACGGCTTGCCTATTGAAAGACAGGCAATCAAAAAGTTAGGCGTAAACCGACACGAAGTAGGAATAGTTAAGTTTCGTGATATGTGCCGTGATTTTGCGATTTCTCAGGTGGAAAACCAAAAATCACAGATTAAACGATTGGGTTCATTGGGCGATTGGGACAATTCTTACTTAACACTCGCTCCTGAATTTGAAGCAAAGCAGATTGAAATTTTCGGCGAGATGGCTAAAAAAGGCTATATCTACAAAGGCTTAAAGCCGATTTATTGGTGTACAGACTGTGAAACAGCCTTAGCTGAAGCCGAAATTGAATACGAAGAAGATAAAACAAGCTCAATTTACGTAAAATTTAAAGTGTCTGAGGACAACGGCGTATTTAAAGACAGCGGTGTAGATAAAAACGATATATACTTCGTAATCTGGACAACAACAACGTGGACTTTGCCCGGTAACGTTGCAATTGCCTTAAATCCTGACTTTACCTACAGCTTGGTTAAAGCAAACGGTGAGTACTATATATTAGCTCACGAGCTTATCGAAAACGTTTTATCCGCTGCAAACATTTCAGATTATGAGATTGTAGCACAATATACAGGTAAAGAATTAGAGATGATTCGTTGCAAGCATCCTTTCATTGACCGCGAATCTTTAGTAATCGTTGGCGACCACGTAACACTAGATGCCGGTACAGGTTGTGTACACACAGCTCCCGGTCACGGTGCAGAAGACTATGTTGCCTGCAAGAACTATAAAGAAATCCCGATTATCGTTCCTGTTGACGGCAAGGGTTATTTAAATGAATTAGCAGGAGAGTTTAAAGGTTTATTCTACGAAGAATCAAATGCTAAAATCATCGAAAAGTTAAAAGAAGTAGGAGCACTCTACGCTATAGAAGACATCATCCACCAGTATCCGCATTGCTGGAGATGTCATAAGCCTATAGTATTCCGCGCTACAGAACAGTGGTTTGCATCAGTTGATGATATTAAGGATGCTGCAATCAAAGCTATAAAGGGTGTTCGCTGGATTCCAAAATGGGGCGAAGACAGAATTACAGGTATGGTAGCTGACAGAAGCGATTGGTGTATCTCAAGACAGAGAACTTGGGGCGTTCCGATTCCGATATTCTACTGTAAGGATTGTGGTAAAGAACTAATCACAGAAGAATCAATCAAGGCGGTGTCTGCACTCTTTGGTGAAAAAGGCTCAACATCCTGGTATGAAACAGATGCAGCTGACATTTTACCTGCAGGTACAAAGTGCAAATGTGGCTGCACAGAATTTACAAAAGAAAAAGACATTATGGACGTTTGGTTCGACTCAGGTTCATCACACTCAGGTGTGCTGGATGTGAAAGAAGGACTTCGTTTCCCGGCTGATTTGTACTTAGAAGGTAACGACCAATACAGAGGCTGGTTCCAGTCATCACTTTTAACATCAGTTGCGGCTCGTGGCGAAGCACCTTATAAGACAGTTATCACACACGGTATGATTGTTGATGAAACAGGCGAAAAAATGTCAAAATCAAAAGGCAACGGTATAAGCCCGCAGGATATTATCAATAAATATGGTGCAGACTTGCTCCGCTTGTGGGTAGTATCTGCTGACTATAAAACAGATATGAGAATTTCTGACGGAATTTTGAAGCAATTGTCAGAATCATACAGAAAAATCCGTAACACAGCAAGATATATTTTAGGTAATATCAGCGACTTTAACCCCGAAACAGATATGGTTTCAACAGAAAAACTGCAGAATATCGACAAATGGGCATTAATCAGACTTTCAAAATTGACAGAAAAAGTTTTAGATGCTTACAGAAACTATGAATTCCACATCGTTCAGCACGCTATTCATAACTTCTGTATCGTTGATATGAGTAACTTCTATTTAGATGTTATAAAAGACAGACTTTATGCAGAGGCCGCTGACAGCGAGCAACGTCGCGCAGCACAGACTGTAATGTATAAGGTATTGGATTCTTTAGTTAGATTGTTAGCACCTGTTTTAGCTTTCACAAGTGAAGAAATCTGGGCAAGTATGCCGCACACGGCTGCTGATAAGAAAGAATATGTTATCTTAAACGATATGCCCAAGCCCACACCTGAATTATATGACGATGTATTTGAGTCAAAGTGGGATAGATTGATGCTTGCTAAAGCTGACGTTTCAAAGGCTTTAGAAACAGCACGTGGTGCTAAAATCATTGGTAAATCCTTAGGGGCAAAAGTTGAAATTTTTGCAGAAGGCTCATACTATGAGTTGTTAAAAGAAATGGAAAGCGATTTAATTACCTACTTTATTACATCAGGTGCAGAAGTTAAGAGCATATCAGAAGCACCACAAGACGCAATATTTGGCGAAACAGGTATTAAGGTGAAAGTCACAGTAGCTGAAGGCGAAGAATGTGAACGCTGCTGGATTCACAGTAAAACTGTAGGCAATGATTCTGCTCACCCGACGCTTTGTGCAAGATGTGCAAGTGTCTTAAAGGAGGGCAATTAAAATTGCTTATACCATTTTTTGCAGGTATATTTATAATAGCGATTTTAGACCAGACGGCAAAGTTGTTTGCCGCTGGTCTTTTGCCAAGTGTGAAAACGGTTCCTTTAATAGAAAATGTTTTCCATTTGACGTATGTTGAAAATACAGGTGCAGGTTTTGGTGTTTTTTCGGGTTATACGTGGCTTTTAACGGCTTTGACTGTGCTAGTGATTTTGGCTGTTGTTATTTATATGACAGTAAAAAGACCGAAAAACAAAATGTTTGTAACCGCACTTACATTTATGATGGGCGGTGCTGTGGGAAATGTCGTTGACAGAATAAGATTGGGTTACGTCATTGATTTTTTTGACTTTCGCCTGATTAATTTTCCTGTCTTTAATGTAGCGGATTGCTTTATTACTGTCGGTGCTGTACTTTTTGCTGTTTATGTAATTTTTTTGAGTGATAAAAAGGAGGGCTAGTATGCTTGATTTTGTGGCAGAAAAAAAGGATATTGGTATGCGCTTGGATATTTTTCTGTCAGAATATGCTGATATTACGCGCTCTAATTCCCAGAAATTACTAGAAGACGGCTGCGTTTTTGTAAATGAAAACAAAGAAACAAAAAAGTATAGAATGAAAGAAAATGACGAGGTTCGGGTCGAACTGCCCGAGCCTCGTATTGTAGATGCCGTTCCGCAGGATATACCTTTAGATATTGTATATGAAGACGATGACATTATTGTGGTAAACAAACCGCAAGGTATGGTAGTTCACCCCGCAGCCGGAAATTTTGACAGAACGCTGGTTAATGCTTTGATGTTTCATACCAAAGGCAATTTATCTGCTATAAATGGGGTAATCCGTCCCGGAATAGTTCACAGAATAGATAAAGACACAAGCGGAATTTTAGTTGTTGCAAAAAACGATAAAGCACACATCTCACTTTCAGAGCAAATCAAAGAACACAGCATGACAAGAGAATATTATTGTCTTGTTGTCGGCGGAGTAAAGGAAGATTATTTTAGTGTTGATAAGCCGATAGGACGTGACCCTAAAGACCGAAAGAAGATGCTTACAGGTGTTTTAGGCGGAAGGGAAGCTAAAACGCACTTTTATGTTTTAAAACGCTATTCGGGCTATACGCTTTTAAAATGTGTTTTGGAAACGGGAAGAACGCACCAGATTCGTGTGCATTTAAAAAGCGTAGGAAAAGCAATAGTAGGCGATACGGTCTACGGACTTAAAAAAGACAAGCTGGCAGAAAAATATAATATTTGCGGTCAGCTTCTTCATGCAAAAAAACTCGGTTTTATTCATCCGACAAAAGGTGAATATGTGGAGTATGACAGCGAGTTGCCGGAAAAATTCTTGTGCATATTAAACAAATTACAGTCTATTTAATAGTAAAATTTGCCGAAATTTAACAAACGGGGTTCTTTTTCGTTGACTATTTGTAAACGTTGGAATATAATTATATTATACGTGCGGAGTCGTGCGTATAAAAAAGGAATGAGAAGTAATTTGGAAAATATAATAAATTACGAAACACTCGCTGACGAGGCGGTTGTAATACTTGCACAAAAGGGAGATAAGCGTGCAATAGAGTATATTGTAGATAAGTACAGAGGTTTTGTAGAAATCCGCTCAATACCGTATTTTATGGCGGGCGGAGAGCGTGACGACCTGGTACAGGAAGGTTTAATAGGTCTATATAAGGCTATTAAATCCTATAACACAGACAAAAACGCTAACTTTAAGACTTTTGCAGAAGTTTGTGTTGTAAGGCAGATGATATCTGCTGTAAAAAGCTCCACACGGAAGAAAAATTCGCCCTTAAATCACTATGTATCAATCCATATTCCTGAAGATGAGTTAGACACAATATCTTCAAGGCTTGTCGATGTTAAAAACAAAGACCCTGAGAGTATGCTGATTGAAAAAGAAGCGGCAGCAGGTATGCAAAGTAAAATTTACAGCGTTTTAAGTGATTTTGAGTCAGAAGTTTTAGGTTACTATTTGTCCGGACTTTCTTATAAAGAGATTGCGAACATAATTGGAAAATCGGCAAAAGCAGTTGATAATGCACTCTTTAGAATTAAGAAAAAAATAGAAAAATATATTTAACTTTGATTGTAAGCGTAAAGCTTTCAATAGATTTATAATTATCAAAGTGAGGGATTTTAATGTACGAAGACAAGACACTCACATGCAAAGACTGCGGAGCTGAATTTGTATTCACAGCAGGCGAACAGGAATTTTATGCTGAAAAGGGTTTTGAAAATGAACCCAGCCGTTGCAAAGAATGCAGAATTGCAAGAAAAAACAGCATCAGACAGAACAGAGTGATGCACACAGCGATTTGCGCAGAATGCGGTAAGGAAGCTCAGGTTCCTTTTGAGCCCAAAGAAGACCGTGCTGTATACTGCAGCGAATGCTTCGCTAAGCACAAGGGCGAGTAATCTGGCAAAAACTGCAATGTTTTAGTAGTACAGTTATACATAAAAGTTTCACCTGTAAAAAAAGATTTGCAAGTTGAAAAAAGTTGTTAAAAAGTACTTGCATTTTAATGTTGTATTTGTTATAATATTAATAGTGGATATTGTAGTTAGAAAGAGTGGGAACTGTTCCCACTCTTTCGCATTATATTAAAATTTTTTAATAAGGGGAAATTGTATGGCATACAACAAAACCGAACAAGAAATTATAAAGCTTGTAAACCCGATTATACAAAGGAAAAATATCAATCTTTGGGATATCGAGTTTAAAAAGGAAGGACCGTCTTATGTTTTAAGAATTTTCTTGGACAAAGACGGCGGAATAGGAATTACCGACTGCGAAGAAGTAAGCCGTGAGCTAAGCGACGTCTTAGATGAGCGTGACCCGATACCGCAGGAATATATGTTAGAGGTATCATCGGCAGGTTTAGACCGTGTCATTAAATACGACGAACACTTTATAAAATGTCAGGGAAAAAATGTTGATGTTAAGCTTTTTGCAAGTGTTGACGGTGTAAAGGAGTTTACAGCAAAGCTCGTACGTCATACAGAAGACTGTGTAGTTTTAGAAATCGATGGAAGCGAAAAAGAGCTTCCTAAAAATAAAATATCATCAATAAGGCTCACTGTTGAGTTTTAACATTTGGGAGGAATTAAAAAAATGAATCAGGAATTTATTACCGCATTGGATGAAATTGCAGCGGATAAGAACATAAGCAAGGAATCATTGTTAGAAACTATCGAATTTGCGTTGATTACAGCTTATAAGAAAAACTATGACCACGCACAGAATGTTTCGGTCAACATCGACAAAGAAACAGGTGAAATCAAGGTCTATCAGCAGAAAACAGTCGTAGAAGAAGTAGAAAACCCAAATCAGGAAGTAACACTTGATGAAGCAAAACTGGTAAGTGCATCTTATTCATTAGGCGACGTGGTTAATTATGAAGTAACACCAAAAAGCTTCGGCAGAATTGCAGCACAAACAGCAAAGCAGGTTGTAGTTCAGCGTATCAAGGAAGCTGAGCGCGACAAGGTTATTACAATGTACCGTGACCGCGAAAACTCAATGGTTACAGGTCTTATTACAAAAAACGAAGGTAAGATAGCTTTTGTTCAGATTGGAAGCGACACAGAGGCGTTACTTCCGTTAAACGAGCAGATTTCCGGCGAACAGTATGTACCGGGCAAGAGAATGAAATTCTTTGTGGCTGAAGTTAAGCTCGTTTCTAACGACCCGCAGATTATACTTTCAAGAACACATCCTTTGTTGGTTAAAAAGCTGTTTGAACAGGAAGTTCCTGAAATTGCAGACGGCGTAATAGAAATTAAGTCGATTTCAAGAGAAGCAGGCTCACGTTCTAAGATTTCCGTTTACTCACAGGATGAAAACGTAGATGCAGTCGGCTCATGCGTCGGTCAAAGGGGTGCACGTGTTCAGGCTATTTGCGATGAACTCGGCGGAGAAAAAATTGACATCATCAAATACAGCGATGACCCTGTTGAATTTATTTCAGCAGCTTTAAGTCCTTCTGATGTTGTAAGTTGCACAGTTAATGAAGACGAGCACGCAGCAAGCGTAATAGTTCCTGACGGACAGTTATCGCTTGCGATAGGCAAAGAAGGTCAGAATGCAAGACTTGCAGCAAAGCTTACAGGCTGGAAAATAGATATTAAAGCGGAGGCGTAATATTTTGGGACACATACCGATGAGAGCGTGCATACTATGCCGTGAAAACTTTAATAAAAGCGAGCTTTTGCGAATTGTAAAATATGGCGATGAAATAAAAATAGACAAAACTCAGAAGCAAAACGGCAGAGGTGCATATATTTGCAGTAATTGTATTGCATCAGAGAACCTTTTAAAAAAACGTGTCTTAGACCGTGCATTTAAACAAAAAGTGCCTGATGAGATTTATGAATTACTTAAGGAGAATCAAAATGGATAAGATTTTAAATCTTATAAGCATCGCAACAAAGGCGGGTAAGGTTAAAACGGGCGAGTTTTTAACTACAAAAACCTTGCAAGAAGGAGATAGTCACTTGGTTGTGATTGCTGCCGATACATCGGAAAAGTCAACAAAAAGACTTGTGGGTATATCAGAAAACTACGGTTGCAAAGCTATAGTTTATGGTACAAAAGAAGAGCTTGGAAAGTTCACGGGCAAAAAGGAAAAGAGTGTTATTGCAATAACGGACAAAGGTTTGGCTTTAGCAATAATTAAAAAATATGAAAACAAATAAAATGACAATAATGCGGTAAACTATTATCGCTTGTACTGGTAGAATTTTGGAGGTGGCGTATATGGCAAAAGTAAGAGTGCACGAATTAGCTAAAGAGCTTGATGCAAACTCTAAAGAGATTATAGGACTTATGTCAGGATTTGGTTTCCCTACAAGAAACCACATGAGTTCATTAGAACAGGAAGAATTAGACGTATTATTTGAGCGTTTAACTCAGAGCTACGACGGTAAGGTTGAAATTCCTGTATTTGCAAAGCAGAAGCAGGAAATACAAAAGCCTGCCAAGAAGAAAAAAGCAAAAGAAGAAAATAAAGCTGAAGCAGAAGAAACAGCAGAAGAAGTATCAAAAATTGATGAACCCATCGGAAGAAAGGTTCGTCACGTAGACACTCGTCAGACAGTAGTTGATTTAAATAAAATTGACGATGAAGTTATAGAAGAGCTTATCCCTGAAAATGTTTCTGATGACGGCATCAAAAAGCAGAAATTAAAGAAGGGCAAAGATAAGCTTCGTGATAACAATCAGGTTAAAAACAAAGCGAAAGTAAATAAGGAAGAAAAGGTTAAAAAAGGACCTATCACAGTTAAAATTCCTGATGAAATCGGCGTAGGGGAATTAGCAGAAAGATTACAAGTTCCTGCAACAGAAGTTATTAAAAAGCTTATGCTTTTAGGCGTTATGGCATCTATCAGCCAGAGTGTGGATTATGAAACAGCTTCACTAATCGCTGAAGATTTCGGTGCAATTGTAGAAAAAGAAATTATTCTGACAAGAGAAGATATTTTGTTTAACGATTTCGAAGATGCAGAAGACCAGTTAGAAACACGTTCTCCTGTTGTCGTTGTAATGGGTCACGTTGACCACGGTAAAACATCTTTGCTTGATGCTATAAGAAGTACAAATGTTATCGACACCGAAGCAGGCGGTATTACACAGCATATCGGTGCGTACCGTGTAAGAATTAACGACAGAAAAATCACGTTTTTAGATACACCGGGTCACGAAGCATTTACTGCTATGCGTGCTCGCGGTGCTCAGGTTACAGACATCGCAATCTTGGTTGTTGCAGCAGACGACGGTATTATGCCGCAGACAATAGAAGCAATCAACCACGCAAAGGCTGCAAATGTCGGAATAATTGTCGCTATTAATAAAATTGATAAAGATGGTGCTAACCCTGACAGAATCAAGCAGGAATTAACAGAACACGGCTTAGTCCCCGAAGACTGGGGCGGAGATACAATCTGTGTTGAAATTTCAGCTAAGCACAGACAAAACATCGAAGAACTTTTAGAAATGGTAATTTTAGTTGCTGATATGAGAGAGCTAAAGGCTAACCCCAACAGACGAGCAAAAGGTACAGTTATCGAAGCGAAGCTTGATAAGGGTCGCGGTCCTGTTGCATCAATCTTAGTACAAAACGGTACATTAAAATCAGGCGATACAGTCGTAGTAGGTACATCCTTCGGTCATATAAGAGCGATGTTTGATGACAAGGGAAAAGCCGTTAAAAAAGCAGGTCCGTCTGTTCCTGTTGAGATTTTGGGCTTAGACTCAGTTCCTGAAGGCGGCGAAATCTTCTATGCAGTTGAAGATGAAAAAATGGCAAAACAGGTTATAGAAGCAAGAAAGCAAAAGCTCAAAGAAGAACGCTTGACACAGAGCAATGTTGTTACACTTGATGACTTCTTTAACAAGGTTCAGGAAGGTCAGATTAAGGATTTAAATATTATTATCAAGGCTGATGTAAACGGTTCTGTTGAAGCTGTTAAGCAGTCATTAGAGAAGCTTTCAAACGACGAAGTAAGAATAAATGTTGTTCACGCGGGCGTTGGTGCTATTCGTGAATCTGACGTAATGTTAGCGTACACTTCAAACGCTATCATTGTCGGCTTTAACGTAAGACCTGATGCAGGTGCCACAATATCTGCAGAAACTCAGGGTGTAGATATAAGATTATATCGTGTAATTTACACGGCTATAGAAGAAATCGAAGCTGCTATGAAGGGTATGCTTGACCCGACATACAAAGAAGAGATTACAGGCCACGCTGAAATCAGACAGACATTTAAGGTTTCAGGTGTCGGTACAATTGCTGGCTGTTATGTAACAGATGGTGTAATCACACGTAATACACAGGTACGTATCGTACGTGACGGTATTGTTATCCACGAAGGGGAGCTTGCATCACTTAAAAGATTTAAAGATGACGTTAAAGAGGTTAACTCAGGATACGAATGTGGTCTTTCTATCGAAAGATTCAACGACATTAAAGAAGGCGACGTAGTTGAAGGCTTTAAAATGGTTGAAATAGAAAGATAAGGAGAAAATTATGGGAGCAAACAGAATTAACAGAATAAATGAAGAAGTCAGACGCGAACTTTCTGAAATTATACGTGAATTAAAGGACCCACGAATTCCTATGATGACGAGCGTTGTATCGGTAAACGTAACCGCCGATTTGCGATATGCTACAGTATATGTCAGTGTTTTTGGCGATGAAGAAGTGAAAAAGAATGCGCTCGCATCGTTAAAAAAGTCGGCTGGCTTTGTTCGTCGTGAATTGGGTCACAGACTGAATTTAAGATACACTCCCGAAATTATTTATAAAGCAGATGATTCTATTGAGCACGGTGCAAGAATTAACGAACTTTTGCACAAGGGGGATAGCTGATGCTGAGAAAAATTGCAAGAAAGCTGAAAAGAGCACAAAATATTGCTATATTTTCGCACTTAAACCCTGATGGTGATGCACTCGGCTCATCCTTTGCGATGAAATATGTGTTAGAGTCAATAGGAAAACGTGCAACTGTTTATTTAGAAAAGAAAATACCTGAAAAGTTTGAATTCTTAGGAAACGAATACGAAATCGCAGATGAAAATACGAAAGTTTCGGAAGATTTGGCTTTAGTTTTAGATTGTGGTGAGTACAGCCGACTTGGAAAATGTGAGTCTGTATGCCGCAAGATATCCGATGCTGTCTGCATTGACCATCACAAAACAGGCGGAGACTTCGGAGAATTTTACTATAATGAACCAGAGGCTTCCGCTACTGCTCAGGTGGTTTATAAGCTTGCAAGCCTTTTGACGAAAAACATCCCGACAAAAACATACGAGGCGATTTATACTGGAATGTCAACCGATACGGGACACTTTAAGTTTTCAAATGTGTCACCGGAAACGTTTTTGATTGCTGCAAAAATTTTAAATGCCGGCATCAACCACAGAAAAATAACGACTATACTATACGATACACAAAAGCGTGAAAAGCTTGTATTTTTAGGAGCTGCGGCTGAGCGTGTCAAGTTTTATCAAGGCGGAAAAATAGCGTTACTTGAGTGCTACGGAGACTTTTTGGAAGGTTTTGGTCTTACTTATGACGATGTCGAAGAATTACCCAACATTCCGCTTAATTTAGAAGGTGTTGAAGTTGCAGTTTTGGTAAAGGACCGAGATGATGTTTCTCGTCGAGTGAGTTTTCGCACCAAAGACGTTATTGATGTATCAGAAATTGCACAAAAATTCGGCGGCGGGGGACATAAGAGTGCTGCTGCCTGCGTGATTTCGGGCAATATAGAAGGAGAAATCGCAAAGATTATAGATGTGATAGCAAAAAAATTAGGAGAAAAAGATGTTTGAAAAAGGTCTTAAAACTGTAAATTTATATACAGACGGAGCGTGTAGCGGAAATCCGGGTCCGGGTGGCTATGGCTATATTCTAAGCTACAACGGACGCGAAAAGAGTGCATCTTGCGGATTTAGACTTACAACCAACAACCGTATGGAAATTATGGCGGTAATTGAAGGATTATCAGCACTTAAAGAAACCTGCAATGTAAATATCTACAGCGACTCAAAGTACGTAATCGATGCAATCACGCTCGGTTGGGTATATAAGTGGGAAGCCAACGGCTGGATGCGAAATAAAAAGGAAAAGGCACAAAACGTTGACCTTTGGGAGCAACTGCTCGTACTTTTAGATGAGCATAATGTTGAGTTTTTCTGGGTTAAAGGTCACGCAGGACACCACGAAAATGAAAAATGTGACCGCTTGGCAGTATCTGCATATTTAGGCGATGATTTGTTAGAAGACGAAGGCTACATACCGGAGGAAGATTGATGCTTTTTGATACACATACGCATTTAGATGATAAAAAATTTGATGTTGACCGCGATGATGTGATTTCTTCGTTAAAAGAGCAAGGAATATCATTAGCGGTAAACGTCGGAGCAGATATAAAAAGCTCAAAAGCGAGCATTTTATTAGCCCAAAAGTATGATTTTATCTACGCCGCAGTCGGCGTTCACCCCTGCGATACAAAGGGCTTAACAGATGAAGATATTTCTCTTTTGGAAGAAATGGCTCATCACGAAAAAGTCGTTGCAATAGGAGAAATCGGTCTTGATTACTATTGGGATGAACCCGAACGTGAAATTCAGAAAGAATGGTTTTTAAAGCAACTGCTTTTGGCAAAAAAACTGAATATGCCATATATTGTCCACGATCGTGACGCCCACGCAGATACATTAGAAATTATTAAAAAGTCTGGTTACACAAACGGCGTGATGCACTGTTTTTCGGGTAGTATTGAAATGGCTCGTGAAGTTGTAAAAATGGGAATGTATGTGTCATTATCAGGAACAGTAACCTTTAAAAACGCAAAAACAGCAAAAGAAGTCGCAAAAGTTGTTCCAATAGACAGATTGCTGATTGAAACAGACAGTCCGTACCTTACCCCCGAACCCTTCAGGGGAAAAAGAAATAACTCGGCTTATGTAAAATATACGCTAGATGAAATCGCAAAAATTCGCGGGATTTCGGTAGAGGTGCTTGCACAAATCACTTTAGAAAACGGCAAAAGATTTTATAACATAAAATAGGAGACAAAAATGAATATTTGTTATGTTTTAGGAAATTCATTATATATAAATTTAACTAACCGATGCACAAATCGATGCACATTTTGCGTGCGTGATAAGGACTGCGGAATAGGTGATATAAACCTGTGGCTTGAACGCGAGCCGACGTTAGATGAAGTCATAGAAGACGTTAAAAAATTTAATCCTGCAGAATACGACGAAGTGGTATTTTGCGGTTACGGCGAGCCTACACTAAGATTAGATGCAATCTTAACAGTCGCTCAATTTATAAAGGAAAATTATAATTCGCGTATCCGTATAAACACAAACGGTCACGCAAATTTAGTATACAAACGTGATGTTACAAAGGATTTAGCAAAGGTTATTGATATTGTTTCCATAAGCTTAAATGCTAAAAATGCCAAAGAATACCAGGAAATTTGTAAATGTGCTTACGGTGAGATTGGCTTTTCTGCAATGCTTGATTTTGCAAAAGCTGCTCATCTTAGTGGAATTGAAGTGGTAATGAGCGTAGTTGATGTATTGCCGGCTGACGACATTGAAGTCTGCAGAAAAATTGTAGAAGATATAGGTGTTAAGTTCAGAATACGCTCGCTTATTCAGTAAAGGAAGGGATATAAAAATGGAAAACGCAAAAAAGAGAATTTTTTCCGGAGTTCAGCCATCAGGTGATTTAACTTTAGGTAATTATATAGGTGCTATTAAAAACTGGGTCGGTCTTCAGGACGATTATGAGTGCTTATATTGTATTGTTGATTTACACGCAATAACAGTAAGACAAGAACCACAGGAATTAAGAAAGAGAACCTTGGAAGTGTTAATGCAGTATTTAGCAGCAGGTATTGACCCTGAAAAGTCTTGCGTATTTATTCAGTCACACGCAAGCACACACGCTGAGCTTTCGTGGGTTTTAAGCTGTAATACACAGATGGGTGAGCTTTCCCGTATGACACAGTTTAAAGAAAAATCTAAAGCTCACGCCGACAACATAAACGCAGGTCTTTTTACATATCCTGTGCTTATGGCAGCAGATATTTTGGCTTATCAGGCGGACTTGGTGCCCGTAGGTCATGACCAACTGCAGCACATAGAGCTTGCACGCGATATAGCACAGAGATTTAACCATTTTTACGGTGATACATTTACAATTCCCGAAGGCTATATGCCCAAAGTAGGCAAGCGTATTATGAGCCTTCAGTCGCCTGAAAACAAAATGTCAAAGTCTGACCCCAATCCCAATGGCTTTATAAGACTTTTAGACGATACAGACACAATTATGAGAAAATTCAAGCGTGCGGTGACAGACTCTGACAACACGATTAAAGCAACACCCGAAAAGCCCGGCGTTACTAATCTTTTATCAATTTATTCAGCTGTAACGGACAAGACAATAGAAGAAGCAGAACGTGAATTTGAAGGCTTTGGCTATGGCGACTTTAAGCTTGCTGTAGGGGAAGCGGTAGCAAGCACACTAAAACCGTTGCAGGCTGAGTTTGAAAGATTGTCAAAGGATAAAGCTTATGTAGAATCTGTTTATAAAAAAGGAGCAGAAACTGCAAACTACTTATCAAATAAAACACTTCGCAAGGTGTACAAAAAAGTCGGTTTTGTTGCAAAGCAGGAGTTAAGATGAGAATAGACAAATTTTTAAAGGTTTCAAGAATAATAAAACGCAGAACGTTAGCAAACGAAGCGTGTGATGCGGGCAGGATTTCTGTAAACGGAAAAATCATAAAAGCATCATACGATGTAAGTGTTGGCGATATTATCGAAATTCGTTTTGGAGAAAAGGCTACAAAATTTGAAGTTTTAAAGGTAGCTGAACACGTCACAAAAGACGGAGCGACGGAATTATACCGTCCTGTCAATTAGAAAGGAAACAGTTATGAACGTAATTTTTATTTTAGCAGCATTATATGTAATTTATTCATTATTTACAGTCAATTTGATATTGGGAATAGTAGGAGTGGTTGCATTTTTACTTTACGGATATTTAAAATGGTATCCCAAGTTCTGTGTGTATCAGGCAAGAAGAGTGTACAGAAAAGACGCAAAGGCTGCGATGAAGTGGTTTGAGCGTGCAGAAAAACACAAAATGAACATAGGACAAATGGAGCTTTATGCATACTATTTAATGCGTGAGGGCAAGGTTGAAAAATCAGAAGAAATCTACAAAAAACTGCTCGCGGCCGCTCTTCGTCCTGAGCTCCGCTTAAAAGTACGTGCAGAATACGCAGTATTGCTCTCAAAAACAGGAAGAATTGACGAAGCGATTGAAGAGTTGGAAGAAATTACAGTTCACTATACAAACACGACCACCTATGGCTCTTTGGGATATTTATACATCTTAAAGGACAGCGTAAGAAAAGCTACAAACTACAACTTGGAAGCGTATGACTACAACAGCGACGACCCTGTAATTTTAGACAATTTAACCCAGCTTTATATTAAGCTTGGCGACTATCAAAAGGCAAAAAAATACGCAGATGAAATGCTTGAAAAAAAGCCGTACTTTGCGGAAAGCTACTACGACTCAGCTTTTGTTTATATGAAGTTAGGAGATATAGAGCGTGCAAAAGAGTTAATAGAAGACGCTCGCTGTTGCAGACTTACATTTATGTCAACGGTAAAAGAAGAAGATATAGATGCACTCGAAAATGCTATTAATTCAGGCAAAACAGAAGAATTTTCACATAAGCTTGGAAAATTTTCAGGAAAAGAAGAAATAGAAGAAGTAGATGACTTACCGCAAATAGAAGAAGAAAAAGAAACTGAAAGATATGAATATGAAGATGACCCGTTCATCTAAATTTTGAAAAATATGAATAAAAAAACCTACAAAACCCTTGAATTTAATAAAATCTTAGAGCAGCTGTCATCTTACACTCAAAATGAAAGCGTTAAAGAAAAAATTGCCGCTCTACAGCCAAGCACGGAAACAAATGCGGTTGTTGCTATGTTAAAAGAAACGACGGAAGCCGTAGGCATCTTAACAAGACGAGGGGCCGCTCCCGGTTTTAAAATCACAGACGTGACAAAATCAATATCGCGTGTTGAACGCGGCGGTGTAATGACGATGCGTGAGATGTGTCAATTATCAGCGGGTCTTAACACAGCAAGAAGATTAAAAGCTTATATAGAAGATGACAAAATCAGTGAAGAAACGTCGGTTTTTGCTATAGCTGAGACTATTACAAACCTTAAAAACGTAGAAAACGAAATTAACGATAAAATCATAAACGAAGAAGAAATGTCGGATAGTGCAAGTCCTGCGCTTTTTGCTATAAGAAAAAAGATTAAGGCTCAAAGTACACGTATTCGTGATATGCTTAACGGAATGATTTCAGGGCCTTTAGCAAAATATCTGCAAGACCCGATTATAACTATGCGTGGCGACAGATATGTAATTCCGGTAAAGGCTGAACACAAGGGTGAAATTAAGGGTATCGTACACGACGCATCAGCTTCTGGCTCAACAGTATTTATAGAGCCTGCAGGCGTCGTTGAAATGACAAACGAAACAGCCCAACTCATAGCGAAAGAAAAAGAAGAAATTGAAAAGATTTTAGCAGAGTTATCAGGCTTTATATTAGAATATAACCACGAAATTTTTGTTAATACAAAAGCAGTTTTTGTGCTTGATTTTATTTTCTGTAAGGCAAAGCTTTCACTTGTGCAAAAAGGAACAGAGCCGAAAATAAATAAAGACGGAATAATAGATATAAAAAGGGGCAGACACCCGCTTTTGGATAAAGAAAGGGTAGTGCCGATAGATATTTCTTTGGGAAAAGATTATGACACCTTAGTAATAACGGGTCCTAACACAGGCGGTAAAACAGTATCGTTAAAGACATTGGGGCTATTTACCTTAATGGCACAGTCAGGACTCCATATCCCCGCAGGTGAAAATTCAGAAATTGCCGTTTTTGAAAATGTATTTGCCGACATCGGCGATGAGCAGAGTATCGAGCAGAGCTTATCGACATTTTCATCGCATATTGTAAATTTAGTTGATATTTTAAATCAGGTTACAAAAGACACTTTAGTTTTAGCAGACGAGCTTGGTGCGGGAACTGACCCGACAGAAGGGGCAGCTTTAGCTATTTCAATTATAGAATATATGCGTTCGTTTGGTGCTAAAGTTGCCGCTACAACGCACTACAGCGAGCTTAAAATGTACGCACTTTTAACAGACGGAGTAGAAAATGCGTCTTGTGAGTTTGATGTAAATACACTTTCTCCCACATATCGATTGATGATTGGTGTGCCTGGTAAGAGTAACGCATTTGCTATTTCTAAAAGACTTGGGATTAAAGACGTTATTTTAGAAAATGCAAAATCAAGACTTGATAACGACAACATAAAGCTAGAAGACGTAATCTCAAGTCTTGAAGAAAGCAGAAAAAAAGCAGAGAGTGATTCTAAGTCTGCAAAAAATGCTTTTCGTGATGCTAAAATTTATAAAGAGAATATCCGCCGCGAGCTTGACGACTTAGAAAAGAAAAAAGCAAAAATAATGCAGGATGCACGTGCTGAAGCGTTAGCTATAATTGAAAGTGCAAAATCACAATCTCAGGAGGTTTTAAAAGAGGTCCGCGAGATTAAGGCATCTAGTAGCTACAACGAGCTTGTTAAAAAGGCTCAAAAAGCAAAAGATGCCCTAAAAGGCGAAAGCGATAAGATATTGTCGGGTGCAAATAATGAAACAGTAAAGAGAAAACCGCTAAAGAACGTAAAGCTTGGAGAAACTGTACACGTTGTGTCACTAAACGCCGACGCTCAGGTGTTATCCGAGCCTGATAAAAAAGGGAATTTGACCGTTCAGGCGGGTATTATGAAAATCAAGACAAACCTTGCTGACCTTACCCGAACAGAAAGCACAAAGGAAGAAAAGAAAAAATCAAAGGCAATTTCTGCTGCTTTTAAAATTGATAAAAAAACCACAGCAGCCTTAGAAACCGATGTTCGTGGTATGACCTTAGACGAAGCGATTTTGGTAGTGGATAAGTTTATTGATGATGCTTACCTTACAGGACTTTCAGAAGTTACTGTAATCCACGGAAAAGGAACGGGGGTTTTGCGTTCGGGAATAGCGGAGTTTTTGCGAAAACACCCAACAGTAAAATCATACCGTGCAGGGAGATTTGGCGAAGGTGAAATGGGCGTAACCGTAGTTACATTAAAGGACAAGTAATATGGATATCAAATTGGGTAAATACAGACATTTTAAAGGAAATGAATACGAAGTTATAGGTATAGCCAAGCACTCGGAAACGCAAGAAGAAATGGTGATATACAAAGCTTTATATGACAATGGTGATTACTGGGTGAGACCGGCTAAAATGTGGAATGAAACAGTCGAGCGTGACGGAAAAACCTATGTGCGATTTACCTATATAGGGGAGGAATGAAAATGGCAAAGCCAACTGCAGCTATAATGTATGATTTTGATAAAACACTGTCAACCAAAGATATGCAGGAATATGCTTTTATTCCGGGTATTGGAATGACGGCAGAGAGCTTTTGGTGCGAGTGTAACCGCTTGACAAAAGAAAACAGTATGGATCAGATTTTGTCATATATGTATGTAATGCTTACGGAAGCTCGCGGGAAAAAACTTTTAAACCGTCAGGAATTTAATAAACTCGGCGAGAGTGTTGAGCTTTTTCCCGGTGTTATGACGTGGTTTAACCGAGTAAACGAATACGCTGAAAAAATCGGTGTACAGGTAGAGCATTATATTATTTCATCAGGTATAAAGGAAATTATCGAGGGAACTCCCATCGCAAAATATTTTAAAGAAATTTACGCGGCAGAATTTTTATATGATGAACAAAATGTTCCCGTATGGCCCGCAATGGCTGTAAATTACACATCAAAAACGCAGTTTTTGTTTAGAATAAATAAAGGCGTATTAGATGTGACGGAGCACAGGGAATTAAACGAATATACCCCCGAAGAAGAAAGAAGAATTCCTTTTTCAAATATGATTTACATAGGCGATGGATTTACAGATGTTCCGTGTATGAAATTGGTAAAGCTAAACGGCGGTCACTCAATTGCAGTTTACAGCCACGATGATGATTCAGCACGCGAAATTATGAATCAGGGCAGAGTAGACTATTTGGCAAAGGCTGATTATTCTCCCGGTTCTAAAATTGAAAATACAGTATTTGCAATACTTGACGAAATTAAGGCAAACCATAAGATAACACAAATAAAACTAAACGATAAAAAATAAAAGACGGGCATTGCCCGTCTTTTATTTTTAGTTTATTTACTGTTCGATTCTGATTTGTTCGTGTGACCAGATGCCGTATTCGTTTTCAAAGAATACTTTAAATGCTACGGGGTAGCCTTCTGGTATATCGCGTGTTATTACTCCGCTTTTTATTTCTTCTTCTGTTAAATTTGAAATTCCTTTAACACCCCAGGTATCTGCATTTCTGTATTCTAAGTGGCGGATTTTACTGCCGGGTTCGTTCGGATTTGCTGCGATTGTAACCTTGCCGTCGGCTACTGTGTATGAAACTTCAGGGCTTGTTACACAGAATTGGGTAGAATAATCTGTTCCCTTTAATTTTACTTCGTAACGACCTGCACCGAATTTTCTTGCAAATTTAGCGCGACCGCTTACTTTTTGTTCGCTTGAAAGCTCGCCGTTTTTATAAATCTCGACAACGTTGTCACCTTCGGCAAATACAGAAATAACAGTTTCTTCACCAACTCTGTAGTTTGACTTATCGCCGTAGTCAACTGCAATCATAGGAAGAACTTCGTCTATATCACTTTCAAATAATAATTTTCTTTCTTCTTCGTCAAATAGCGGAACATCCTGTAAGTAGTCATATCTGTAAAGGTTGTATTTTACTCCCCAGTTACTATAGAAATAATCAACGCTCCACTTTGCACGTCTTGCGTTAGGTCTTACTGCATCGCAAATTTCTATTGCAACAATATTTCCGTCGTCATCGCGTAAAATATCTGTTATGATTGCAACATGGTTTGAATTTTCATTATTTACATTCAAAACATCGCATAATTTGATGTCATCAACTGTATATGTATTATACTCTTTTACCAAGGTCATACCGGGGATTGTAGGCCAGGAGGCTGTATTGTATCCTTCTTTAATACCTAAAGCATAACGTACAAGACCATTGCATACGATTCCATAGTAGCAATCGGCAGATGCTTTAGCTGAAAGCTCGTCTGTATATAATACACTGTCGGGGTTAGCTAATGCTGTCATATATGTATAGAAAGATACATGCTCTGCTATAGCCTTGTCATTAGCAATTGTAGAAGAGTAAATAAGACCTTTGTATTCTGTTCCCGGCACGAATGCCTTCTGAACAGATGACTGTCTTGTAGGAATCACATTTTTCGGTGTCCAGGTGATTTCAGAAAGCTGTCTTGCTCTTTTGATTACGGCTTCTTCAGCTTCTGTTTCGGGT